>JANYDM010000136.1 GCA_025363575.1 Betaproteobacteria bacterium
CTTCGACCTGCGCCGGCCACTGGTCGATGACCGTGACGTCCAAACCGGCGCGCGTCAAGTCGGCGCTCACGCTGCTGCCGATCGCGCCGGCGCCCACCACCGCTATTCTGCCGCCCATCGAATGCATCTCCCCCGCAGTCCCTGCCGCGCGCGCGCCGATGCGCGCCAACCGCAATTGTGCCAGTTTTGCCGGCGCGCGAAACGGCTACAATCGGGACGTTGTGAATAATCCTCCCTGTAGCCCGACGTGAAGCCGCTGCACCTGACCTTCGCGCTGATGCTGTGCTGCTTCAGCTGCATCACCGCCTCACGCGTGATTCTTTCTCTCTACGCGCTCAGTCTCGGCGCGCAGCCGCTGGCGGTCGGCTTTCTTTTCGCGGCGTTCTACGCATTTCCCGTGGCGCTCTCGTTTTACGTCGGCAAGCTGTCCGACCGCATAGGCTCGCGCTGGCTGCTGCTGTTCGGCGCGTGCGTCGGCGCGTGCGGCATGACCATGCCGTTCCTGTTTCGCGAGCTGCCGGCGCTGTATATCGGGGCGGCGACCATGGGCCTTTCATTCACGTGCTACAACGTGCTGCTGCACAACCTGATCGGGCTCATCAGCCAGCCGCACGAGCGCACGAGAAACTTCAGCAATTCGAGCATGGTCGGCGCGACCACGCTCTTTATCGGGCCGCTAATCGCGGGCCTCGCCGTCGATCACGCCGGGCCGGCGGTTGCCTGCCTGTTTGCCGCCGGCATGTCGCTGGCGGCGGCCGCTTTGCTCGTGTTGTGGGGCAAAGCGCTGCCGGGCGGCAGCAGCCCCGGCGCCATTTCAGGCAGCGTGCGCACCACGCTCAGAGATCCCGCGATAGTGAAAATACTGCTGACCAGCAGCCTGGTGCAGGTCGGCCAGGACCTGTTCCAGTTTTACATGCCGATTTACGGCCACCAGATCGGCCTTTCGGCGTCGGCCATCGGCACCGTGCTCGCTTCTTTCGCGAGTGCGTTTTTCGTCGTGAGATTCGGGCTGGCGCGCCTGATCCAGCGGGCGGGCGAGGAGAGGCTGCTCGCGTATGCGTTTTATCTGGCGGCGGCGGGCTTCATGCTGATGCCGTTCTTCAGAAGCGCGCTGGCGCTGGCGGTGGTCGCCTTCATGTTCGGGCTCGGCATGGGCTGCGGCCAGCCGATTACGACGATGCTGCTCTTCAACCGCTCGACGCCTGGACGCTCGGGTGAAACGTTCGGGCTGCGCCAGACCGTCAACAACGTCATGCGTATCACATCGCCGACGCTGTTTGGCTTGATCGGCTCCGCCTTCGGATTGCTGCCTGTTTTCTGCCTGAGCGCGCTATTGATGAGCGCCGGCGGATTCGTGACGCACCCGCGCAGCGAAAGACCGAGCGACCCGCCCTGAAGCCGTCATCGGCGCCTTATTGCAGGATCTGCCTGACGTCTGCGATGTTCTCGAAATTCCAGGCGTGCGCAAGCAGCGACGCGCAGGTCTCTTTGCCGATGACAGACTCGCAGTTCGATACGAGCTTGCGCTCGAGGTCCTCATTCGACATCGGATTGACGCTGTCGCCCTTGGGATCGGTAACGCGCTGCTCCAGTTTTCGTCCGTCCGTCAGCCGCATGCGGATGACCGCGGTGCGTTTGGCGGGATAAGCGCGTTCGCAATCGTCGTCGACGTAGGAATCGACGCGCTGCACGAGGGCTGCCAGTTCGGGGCGCTGCAGGGTCGCGGGCAGGAACATCTGCGTGGTGACGTCGCCGAATGCCACCGCCAGCGCCGCTGTATAAGGCACGCTCATCTGCGCGTCCAGCACGTTATCGTAATGCTTGTAGTCATGGCCGTTGATGGCAAGCGCATTGCCGCCGAGTTCGACGTGCTCGACCTCGGTCGCGGAGAAGCCGTGTTCCGCACGCAGCTTTTGTATGCCTTCGATAAATGGGTGAGTGCCGCGGCAGCTCGGATAGGGCTTGAAATAGACCGCGGTGATTTCGAAGCGCGTGCCTAGCCCGTCGAGCAGGCGGTCCCAGCGCACGGCGTCGCCGACGTGCGTGTGGAACAACCCGTAACGCCCTTCCAGTACCTTAGACGGACCGGTGATGCCGCGCTTCGCGAATTCCGCGCAGAGCAGTCCGTCGCGCGCCGCTTTGCCCGGATGCATGCGCTTCACCTCCGCGCCTTCGTCGAGATATTCGCGGATGCCGCTGGCGAAACTGCCGGCCAGCCCGAGCGCGTTCAGCGTTTGCGCCGTGTCCAGCTTGAGCAGGCTGGCCGCGCCGGCGGTGGCGCCGAATACGCCGGCGATCGCGGTGTTGTGAAAGCCGCGCGTCGCGGCCGCCGGATGGATCGCCGCGCCTATGCGCAGCATGATGTCGTAGCCCACCGTTACGGCCGTGATCACTTCTTTGGCGCTCGAACCAAGACGCTCCGCGCAGGCGAGCACCGCCGGAAATACCGCGCCGCCCGGATGCGCAGCGGCCTGCATGTAGCCGTCGTCGAAATCGAGACCATGGACGTTGGCGCCGTTGATGAAGGCGGCATTGGACGCCGATAACTTCATGCCGCTGCCGATTACCGTGGCGTGGCGCGTGGCATCGTTCTGCGCGAAATAATCGAGCATTGCTTTCGATACCGGCATAGTCGAGCCCGATATCGCGCACGCAAGAAAATCGATCAACGCGCGCTTGAACGCGGGCAGCACGGCGGGCGGCAGAGCTGCATAGGTGGTGTTGGCGGCGTGCTGCGCGAGGGCGTGGCTCACGCCGCTATGGTTTTGGTCCATGAATTTTTCCTGAAAAAGGCACTCTAACGGCTATTCGCTTTGTATGCCGGATTTGCGGGCGACATCCCGCCAGCGCGCGATGTCCTGCCTGATGCGCGTGCCGAATAGCGCCGGTCCGTTCGCCTCAGGCTCCGTGCCGTCGGTGGCAAAGCGTCCGCCGACATCCGGCAGCTTCAGGATCTCGACTATTTCCCTGCTCAGCATCGCAATGATGGCGGGCGGCGTTTTCGCCGGCGCGACGACGCCGTACCAAGCGGTTACATCGTAGCCGGGCAGTGTCTCGGCGACCGTCGGCACGTCCGGAAATGCCTGCACGCGTTTGAGTGACGTGACTGCCAGGTAGCGCAGGCGGCCAGCTTTGACCTGGGAGTAGGTCGTAAGCGGCAGCGTGACTTCGACTTGAATGTGGCCCGCCACCAGATCATTGTGCGCGGCGCCGCCGCCTTTGTAGGGCACATGAATCATTTTGATGTTGGCCATCGTGCATAACAGAGCGCCGGCCAGATGCTGCAGTCCACCCGTCCCGGATGAGGCGTAGTTCAGGGAATCCGGTTTTGCCTTCGCGAGTTCTATCAATTCCGGGATGCTACGCGCGGGCACCGATACGTGAACGGTAAAAAAGTAAGGCTGGGCCGTCATCTGGGTAATCGGCGCGAAATCGCGCGTGAGATCAAATGGCAATTTCGGATGCAGCGACTGGTTGACGGCAAGCGTTGTCGAAATAGACAGCAGCGTATAGCCGTCAGGCGGGGAGGTGGCGACGATTTCGCCGCCGATCGCGCCGGAGGCGCCGGCCCGGTTGTCGACGACGACAGGTTGACCGAGTTTAGCCGAGAGTTTCTGCGCAACTGCGCGCGCGGTGACGTCGACGCCGCCGCCGGCCGTGAAAGGCACGACCCAGCGCAGCGGCTTGTCGGGGTAAGAGGCCGCGGATTCCGCCGCCTGCGCGGGCGCGTTCATTGCGGCGCAGATGGCCAGTATGTGCACAACTGTAATTGCTCCAGATGGTTTGCTGCCGTTTGCCACATTGCTCCTCTATATACAGGTGATTGCCGCAGTCTTCCATTGTGCGCAAGGACGGCGGGCAGCAGGACGAAATCGAACTGGATTAATCCATATACAATGCGGCACGTAATTCTAATGCAGTTGCTGCTGCGCCGCCGTGGCCCGCCCGCAGAATACCAAGGAGAACCCCATGTCCGCTGAGAAAACTTCGAGCGTCGATACCGTCACCCGCGGCCAGCAGTTAACCGCTTATATCGCGGGCGCGCGCAAGCGCCAGTTTCCGCCTGAAATCATCGATGCGGCGAAACGCGCGCTGGTCGATTTCGCGGGCGTGGGCATAGGCGCGGCCGATCAGCCGGTCACCGGCGCGGTGCGGCGTGTCGCTGAAGCCTGGGCGGCACCGGGTAAGGCGCATATGTTTTTGGGCGGGACTACGCTGCCGATGATTGCAGTGCTGGTGAACGGCACCATGGTACATGCGATGGATTACGACGATACGCATCCCGGCGGCTGCGGTCATCCGAGCGGTCCGTGCTGGTCGACCGCGCTCGCTCTCGCGGAGCAGCACGGCTTCGACGAGAAAATCGCACTGGCCGGATTTATCACCGGTTTCGACGTCATGTCCAAGCTGGGCGGCGGCGGCCCGCCGGGCGTCGGTCGCAGCCTGCAGCGGCGCGGCCTGCATCCGACTTCGGTCGTCGGCCGCGCCGGCGCCGCGGCGGTGGCGAGCGCGATGTTCGGATACGACGAGCACAAGATCGCCAATGCGCTGGGCATCGCGGCCACCACTGCGGGCGGACTCGTCGGCTCGTTCGGCACGGATTCCAAGCCTTTCCATGCGGGCAAGGCGGCCATGGACGGCATACTCGCCGCGCAGCTCGCGGGCGAAGGCTTCGAGGCGGCAACTCATCTCTACGAATTGCGCGGCGGCCTGCTCGATGCATTCATCCAGGATCGCGAAGTCGAAGTCCCGCTGCTCGATTTTGAGACGAAATGGGAGTTGCTGACGAACGGGTTCAAGCCTTATGCCTGTTGCCGCGCGACGCACGCGTCCACGCAGGCGGCGCGTACGCTCGCGGAGCAAGTCGGCAGCAAGCGCGTCACGAGAGTTCACGCCAAGGTCCACCCGAATGCACTGGTGACCGCGGGCAAGCGCAATCCGCGCACCGCGCTCGAAGGGAAATTCAGCGTGCCGTTCTGCATCGCGCTCGGCCTGCGCGGTTATCGCGCCGTCTACACCGACTTTGTCGACGCCACGATGCAGGACGCCAAGGTGATGGAGATTGTGCCGGTCGTCGAGCTCGAGGCTATCCACGGTCAGGCGCCGCATTCAGCGCATCTCGACGTGTATCTTGAAGGCGGTGAACATCTGCACGCCGATACCGCCATCGTTACCGGTCACCCGGACAATCCGATGTCGTGGGACGACCTCTACGTGAAATTCTCGGGCCTCGTCGAGCCGGTGCTTGGCACGGCCACCGGCGACGCCATATTCGACTGCCTGCGCAATTTCGACCGTCCCGGCTCACTGGCGAATGCGATGCCGCTGCTGGCCACTGTGCCCAGGATCAAATCGCCGCTGCGCGCCGGCAAGGCTGCCTGAGCGCAGCTTGCTCAAGAAACCCCTTGAGCCGCCAGATAAACGCAGACAAGGCTAAAACTAATAAGTATGTATGCATTTGAAATTGAGATGATTGCTAGAAGTCTTCGGCGCTGTACTCGTCGAGCGTCTGGCGGACTAACGGCACCGCGCCGCCGCTTGCGAACAACTCCTGCGCTGTGGTGAATGACGCGAGTTCGCTCGCGAGAAAGAGGCACGCATTGGCGACCTGCTGGGTGTCACCGAGCCGCGCCATTGGTATGCGGGCGAGGCGTTCGGCATAGCCGGTTTTAAGTTCCGGGTACCACTCGGGATGCGGGCGTTGCGTGTTTATCGTGCCCGGGATAACTACGTTGATGGTGACGCCGAAGCGCGCCACCTCAAGCGCCATTGCGCGCGTGAGTCCGACGAGCCCCAGTTTTGCGCTGACGCCGTGCGCGCGCCTGACTTTTCCCCAGTAAGCGTCGGTGCCCCCGATATTGATGATGCGGCCCCATTTGCGCTTGATCATGCCCGGCAGCACTGCCTGGCTCAGGAAGAATGGCGCTTTGAGGTTGGTATTGAACACCATGTCCCATTCTTCGAGCGTAATCTTCGAGATTTTAGTATTCGGCCGTATCGCGGCGTTGTTCATGAGAATGTCGATGCCGCCGTGCTCCTTCTCGATTTTTTTCACCAGCGGCGCAAGGCTTGCGGTATCTGCCAGATCGACCTGCACCATGGCTGCAGTGCTGCCTAGCGCCGCGACTTCCGCACAGACTTTCTTCGCCTCGGCCTCGCCGTCGCGATAGAGGATGACAGTCTTCACGCCTTCCCTGGCGAGCGTCAGCACTATGCTGCGCCCGATGTTGCGGTTGCCGCCGGACACCAGTGCGACGCGGCCCGCTATCCCGAATGAATTGCCTTCAGCTGGTTTGCTCATCCCGATCTTCTCCATGCCTGAATGTTGACATCGATGTGTGGCACACTAGCCCAGGGAAGCGGCCGTCACGGCTGCCGTCAAAAAAACGGGGGAACACAGATGAAAACAGTATTCGCAGTGAGCCTGCTGCTCGCGGCCGCATGGATTAATAGCACAGCCGCGCAGACGGTGCAAAAAGCCGCGCGCGAAATTCCGAAATTCGAAGTCGATCCCAACTGGCCGAAGCTGCCCGCCAAGTGGGTGTTCGGCCAGGTGTCGAGCGTGTCCATCGATGAGAACGGTCATGCGTGGGTACTGCAACGGCCGAGTTCTGTGCGTACCGACCAGAAAGACCGCGCGGCGCCGCCGGTGCTGGAATTCGACGAGAACGGTAACTTCCTGCAGGGCTGGGGCGGCCCGGGCGCCGGCTACGACTGGCCCGAGATAGAGCACGGTATCTATGTCGATCCCAAGGGCTTCGTCTGGCTCGGCGGCAATGGCAAGACCGATAACCATCTGGTCAAGTTCACCAAAGCCGGCAAGTTCGTAATGCAGATCGGTCATAAGAGCCAGAGCAAGGGCAATCTCGACACCGTGAACGTCAAAGAGGCCGCCGACACCTTTTACTACGCGAAGACGAACGAGTTGTTTGTCGCCGACGGCTACGGCAACAACCGCGTCATCGTGTTCGACGCGGATACCGGAGTATTCAAGCGCATGTGGGGCGCGTTCGGCAGGGAGCCCGCTTCGCTGCCGCCGGCGCCGAAAGTTGCGGAGGCGTCGCGCATTCCGGCGAAGGAAATCAGCGACGACGGCCCTTCCCAGTTCAGTACCGTGCATGCCGCGCGCGTGTCGAACGATGGATTGGTTTACGTCTCCGACCGCGCCGGCAAACGCTTCCAGGTGTTTACGATCGACGGCAAGTACGTGACGCAAAAATTCATCGATCGCTGGTGCGAGGCGCCGCATTGCGGCAACGGCCAGACCGTCGCCAGCACGGCGTTCTCACATGATCCCGAGCAGAAATTTCTGTACGTCGCGAGCCGCAGCCCCGCTCGTATCTGGGTGCTCGATCGCAAGACCCTGGAGCCGCTCGATTCGTTCGGCCGTCCCGGCGTCGCGCCCGGCGAGTTCTACGTCATCCACCATATGAACGTGGACAACAAAGGCAATCTGTACGTGACGGAAGTGCAGGACGGCAAGCGCGTGCAGAAATTCACCTTCAAGGGCATGCAGACGGCAGTGCCGAACGCAGTGCTGCGATAACGCAGCCGCAGCAGCGGGGCGCCGCGATGGTGTAGTGCCGCCCTGAAGGAAACCGATAGTGGAATTGCTCCAGCTTTTATTGTTTTTGTTGCTGTGCGCGGTGGCTCTGGGCTGGATCGCGCGGCACTTCAACTTTCCGTACCCGATCGCGCTGGTCATCGGCGGCGGCGTGCTCAGTTTCGCGCCCAACCTGCCGCATTTCCCGTTCGATCCGCAGTTCCTGCTCGTGCTCGTGCTGCCGCCAATCTTGTACCAGGCCGCGCTGCTGACCTCATGGCGCGACTTCAAGGCGAATATCCGGCCGATTGGCCTGCTCGCGATCGGCCTCGTGATCGTCACCACGCTGGCCGTCGGCGCCACGCTGAAGCTGCTGATTCCCGAATGTCCGTGGGGCGCAGCGTTCGTGCTGGGCGCCATAGTGTCGCCGCCCGACGCGGTGGCGGCGACGGCAATTCTTTCGCGGCTGAATATTCCGCGTCGCGTCGTGGTCGTGCTCGAGGGCGAAAGCCTCGTCAATGACGCATCGGGCCTGGTCATCTACAAATTCGCGGTGGCGGCGGTACTCACCGGCGCGTTTTCGCTGATCGATGCCAGCGTGCAGTTCGTCGGCGTGGCGGCCGGCGGCATTGCAATCGGCGTGCTGCTCGCGCGCCTGTTCGTTGCGGTACATCGCCGTCTGGGCGACGTGTTCATCGAGGTGCTGCTCACGCTCGCCGTGCCGTACGTCGTATACATATTCGCGGAATCGGTGCACGCGTCGGGCGTGCTCGCGGTCGTGGCGGCCGGCCTGGTGCGTGGGCGCTACGCGCCCGTGATTGTCTCAGCAGAAATGCGCATCATCGCGCGCTCGGTGTGGAACATGCTGGTGTTCCTGCTCAACAGTCTGATCTTCATGCTGATCGGCATACAGCTGTCGGAGGCCGTCGGGCGCCTGGCCGGTTATTCCGCGGCGCAATTGTGTGTCTACGGCCTCATCATCAGCGTGGTTGCGATTCTGGTGCGTTTCGCCTGGGTCTATCCGGCGACCTACCTGCCGCGGGCGCCGAGCGCCCCGCTGGGCGCGCGCGATGC
>JANYDM010000149.1 GCA_025363575.1 Betaproteobacteria bacterium
CAACAAGGCGATCGTCGGCGCGAATGCGTTCGCGCACGAGTCCGGCATCCACCAGGACGGCGTGCTGAAGCACCGCGAAACGTACGAAATCATGAGCGCCGACACGGTCGGCTGGTCGGCCAACCGGCTGACGCTGGGCAAACTGTCGGGACGCAATGCGTTCAAATCGCGCCTGCAGGAAATCGGCATAGAGCTGCCATCGGAAGAAGCATTCAACGCCGCGTTCAAGCGCTTCAAGACGCTGGCCGACAAGAAGCGTGAAATCTACGATGAAGACCTGCAGGCCTTGATCACCGAAGAGAATCTCGAGCAGGTGGAGAACGAGCACTACCATCTGGTTTCGCTGACGGCGCATTCCGAAACCGGCGCAGCGCCGTTTGCAAAAGTCGTCCTGTCTGAAAACGGCAGCGAGAGGCCGGCGCACGCGCAGGGCAGCGGTCCCGTCGACGCCGCCTTCAAGGCCATCGAGAGCCTCGTCGACAGCGGCGCCGAGCTGCTGCTGTATTCGGTCAACAATATCACCAGCGGCACCGATTCGCAGGGCGAAGTGACGGTGCGGCTATCGAAGGCCGGCCGTATCGTCAATGGCCAGGGTGCCGACACCGATATTGTGGTGGCATCGGCCAAGGCGTACATCAATGCACTGAACAAACTGCATTTCAAGCTTGAACGTTTGAATCCGCAGCTGTAAGCGGGCGTGCGCAACACATCGCTTCAATGAACAGGGGCGCCGCTGGCGCCCCTGTTTGTCTACCGACGGGCGCGTGCGTCAGCCGTCCAGTTTCACGCGCGGGTAAGCGGCGATCCTGAGGTCGTTGCAAATTTCCGCGACGCGCGGCACCGCTGCGGCCACTTCCGACGCGTGCACCGGTTCGCTGCCGCGGTCGACGTTGCCCGAAAGCGTCACCGTGCCTTGTTCGGCAGCGATCGAAATCCGCATTTTTTCCGTACGCGGATCGGCTCGCAGCGCGGCACGCACGTGGGTTTCGAGCGCCAGGTTCGCCAGCATCTGCAGCGATCGCGGCGTTTCCTGAAACTGCGGGTTTTTGACGAGTGCCATCACTTCCTCGACGCATTCGTGAATGGACACGCGCTCGGTATTGAGTACCAGGTCGTAATGCTCGGGATCCTGCCAGTTGATGCCGAAGTGGCGGCGGGTAATCGCGCTGTGCGCTTCTTCGGAAAGCTTGATTTCGTTGCCGATGAACGCTTCGTCGTCCGAATTGAGGCGCGCCATCATGCGCTGCACGCGCACTTTCATCGGAGCACACACACGCACGCAGATCACGTGCTGCACCGGGCGCAACAGGTGGGCCGAGCCCCAGCCGCGGATAACTGCGACGCCGCCGCTCTCGGCGAGCCCGAGCGTTTCGTCGGCTGTATAAATGCAAAGGCTGGTCTTGTCGGTCGTCAGACGTTCCCAGATATTGGCCTTGCCGTCGAGAAATCGCACGACGTGGCTTTTGCGCAGGCGCATCTTGTTGGCGAGCTGGTCGATAATTTCGTGGTGCACGACGGGCTTGCCGAGACGTTCGGAGATAGCGCTCGCGACATCCTTGCCAAGCGAACCCATCTCGCGGGTCATGGCTATCAGCGGCATGGCTTTCACCTCATAAGACTGCAACGCTTGATCCGCAGGATAGCACCCTGTCGCGCGCCTTGCCCCGGATTCGCTAACGCGGTGCATCAAATGCGCTGCCGCCGCGAACGCACATAGGCGATGCACGCGGCGAAGCACACTAGCGACAGAATGACCTCAAGCAGAGCAAGCGGGGCAGACAAGCCGCGGTCGGACCAAGCACGCACCGCTCCTTCGGAAAAATAGGCGAGAACCAGCATCGAAGTCCATTGGTAGGTATAAATTTTGCCATGCAGAATCCCGAACAGCGGCAGCAGCAAAGGCAGAATCTTCAACGCGAGGAAAGAGCCTCCCGGCCGCAAAGGGGCGAGCCACAACTCCCATGCCAGGCCCAGAAACATCAGCGCTATCAGGCTGGCGGCGGCTGTTAACTGTGAGGCCTGCGCGGCGCGCATCACGCCCGCGGGGCCAGAGTTGCCAGCGCCGCGCGCACCATATGCGCGTCAGCGACCGGCCGATCGAAATCGACGCGCAGAAAATCGCGGCCGGAGCGCAAATCGAAGCCCTCGCAATCGATGCCCGCCATCGCGACGGTTTCGCCTTCGCGTTGCTTGTAATAGGCCCAGCAATTGCCGAGCGCGGCTGCATGATCGGCGTTCATGTGCGCCACGATGTCAGCTTCGCAGCCGGCGATCGCGTTGGCAGGCGGAGCGTAGCTGTCGGCAGTAATCCAATCCATGTCGCCGAAGCCCTGGATATAACGCAGCGCGACCGGGGCCAGGCGGAAAAACTCAAAGTCGCGCAGCGCCATCAGGCGCGCTGCATCAGGGAAGTAACGCAGGTAGCGGATTTGCAATTCGCTCGTGTCATCACCGGCGGGCAGCGCGTCGCCGAGCAGCGTGAGCCGCGCAGTTTTTTGCGGGTCGGTGCCGGCATCGCGCACGAACAGGCTGACGCGCGGGTCGCCGGCGATATTCTGCGTGTGCTCGGCGAGCCGGCTGATCAGGATGACAGGTCGCGCCGCGTGATCGAGCACGAATGGCACGATCGAACCGAACGGATAACCGTCAAACTTTCTGGAAAGCGTCGACAACACGCCATCGCGGTGATGGCGCAGATAGCGGCGCGCGACTTGTCCTGCGCCAGTGTTCATCGGCAAAGCTTGAGCGCAGTTTCCGCGAGGCGCCGGCCGAGCGCGATGCAAAGTTTTTTTTCTTCGTCCGTTATGGGTCGATCGCTCGTTGTGCCGGCGAGGTGGCTGGCGCCGTACGGTGTGCCGCCACTCACGGTCGAATTCAATGCAGGCTCGGCATACGGCAGCCCGACGATTATCATCCCGTGATGCAGCAGAGGCAGCATCATCGAAAGGAGGGTCGTTTCCTGGCCGCCGTGCATGCTGCTGGTCGATGTGAAGACCGCAGCCGGCTTGCCGGCCAGCGCGCCGTTGAGCCACAGCGTGGCGGTAGAGTCGATAAAATATTTGAGCGGCGCCGCCATGTTGCCGAAGCGCGTCGGCGAACCGAGCGCCAAGCCTGCGCATTCTTCCAGATCAATCAGTGCGGCGTAGGGCGCGCCCGCGTTGGGAATGTCCGGCGCTACTGTTTCGCATTCCGCCGACACCGCGGGCACCGTGCGCAAGCGCGCAGCGGCACCGTCTACCTGTTCGATGCCGCGCGCGACGAACTGCGCCATCTGCTGCACGGCGCCGTAGCGGCTGTAATAAAGAACGAGGATTTCCTTCATCGCGATCGAGGGCACTTTCACGCGTATTATATAGAAACGCCATCCGCAACCGCCGACCATGGATATCAAGAGTTCCCCGCTGACCGACCTGGTGCGTATTTTATGCCAGCGTTTTCGCGAGGACCGGTGCACGCAGGTCGCCAGCAGCCTGACTTTTACCTCGCTGCTGGCGCTGGTGCCTATCATCACCGTGGCGCTCACGGTGGTGTCGGCGTTTCCGGTCTTTCAATCCTGGATCGGGCACCTGCAGCGTTTCCTGGTGCACAACGTGGTGCCGGAGTCCGTGTCGTCGATCACGACTTATGCGGGCCAGTTCTCGGAGAACTCGACTCAGCTGACGGCGGTGGGCATCGCGTTCGTCGCGATCACCGCGCTCGTGCTGATGATTACCATCGATGGCGCATTCAACGCCATCTGGCGCATAGCGCGGCCGCGTGGACTGGTCCAGCGCATCCTCGTTTACTGGGCCGTGCTCACGGTGGGCCCCTTATTTCTCGGCGCAAGCCTTTCGCTCACCTCCTACCTCATCAGGCTCTCGCTCGGGCTGATCGACAACCCGCCGGGCGCCGCGCTTTTGATGGTGCGCTTTGTTTCGTTGGCGCTGACGTCGGTCGCATTGTCGCTGCTTTATTGGACAGTACCTAACCGGCCGGTGTTTAAGCGCGACGCGCTGATCGGCGGCGTCTCGGCAGGCATCTGCCTCGAGGCGATGAAGCACGGCTTCAGCTTTTATATCGCGCACTTCCCGACCTACAAGCTGGTCTACGGCGCATTTGCCGCGGTGCCGTTTTTCCTGCTGTGGATCTATCTGTCATGGCTGATCGTCATCGGCGGCGCGGTGCTCGCAGCGCTGCTGCCCGAATGGCGGGAGCGTGCCGGCCAGTCCGCGCCTGTGCCGGGAAGCGACTTCTTCGACGCGCTGCAGGTAATGCAGGTGTTGTGGCGTGCGCACCAGGCGGGCACGATCGTGTCGCTCGCTCAGCTGCACCCCGCGGTCAGCGTGCGGGTCGATCACCTCGAGCAGATCCTGACGGCGCTGGCCGGGGCGGGCTGGATAGCGCGCGCACGCGGCAACGGCTGGATATTGTCGCGCGATGCGGCGGTGATCACGGTTGCAGAGATCTATCGCATGTTCGTGTTTAACGCCGCCGCGCGCGCGCCGGCGCGGCATGCCGGCATTGAGCTCGAGTCACTGGCGCACGATATTTCGGCGCGTATCGACGGCAATCTGCAGATGTCGCTCGCGCAGATGTTCGGCCGCATGGAGCAGCCAGCCGGTGCGGCTACGGTTCCCGGATTAAAAGTGGTATAGCCGCAACACTCAGCGCGCGGCGCTGGCCGCGTGCAGCGGGTACTTCCAGTTGCTGATCCAGGCGCGCACGACAGTATTCGGGTAGGCGGCCTGCCCGAGGCTACCGTTGTAACGGCCCAGCGCGCGGAAATAGTCGCCGCGCTCGCGGTCAAGATAGAACCGCAGAATGGTGCAGCCGTAGCGTAAATTCGTGCGCAAATGGAAGAGGTTCTGGTCCTGCGTGCCGATCAGCTTCACCCAGAACGGCATGACTTGCATGAATCCACGCGCGCCGGCGCTTGAGGTCGCGTATTTACGGAAATTGCTTTCGACCTGGATCAGCCCGAGCACCATCTGCGGATCAAGCCCCGCCCGCTTCGCTTCGTAGTGCACGGTGACCAGAAATTCTTCGCGCGCGAGCCGGTCGGGAAAGCGCCGTTCGAGTCTTTTCGACATCGCGTCGAGCCATGCGCGCGCCTCTTCGACGGTCTCGAACGCAAGGAAGGGCGTGGCCCGATCGCTGATATTGCCGCGCAGGGCGGCCTGCACGCTTGTCGACAGCGGCTCGTATTGCTGGTTGCCGGCCCACGCGAGATGCGACAGTAGCGCGAGCAGCAACGCGGCTAGGCCGCGCATATCAGACGTTTTAGCGCTGCGGCGGCGCCGTCCAGCGCAATAGGCTGCGCTGCCTTGTCACGGCGCCCTTGATACTCGATCTGCCCTTGTTTCAAGCTGCGTTCGCCGATGACGACGCGGTGCGGGATGCCGATCAGTTCCATGTCGGCAAACATGACGCCCGGCCGCCCGTCACGGTCATCGAGCAGCACTTCAAGCCCGCCAGCGGAAAGTTCCGCGTAGAGTTTCTCCGCGGCTTCGCGCACTGCGGCGCTTTTGCCCATGCCGATGGGCAAAAGCGCAAGCGCGAACGGTGCGATCGACGACGGCCAGATGATGCCGCGCTCGTCATGGTTTTGCTCGATTGCGGCTGCAATAATGCGCGTGATACCGATGCCGTAGCAGCCCATTTCCATCGGCTGCTGCTTACCCGTTTCGTCAAGGAAATTGCATTTCAACATCGACGAATACTTCGTGCGCAGCTGGAAGATATGGCCGACTTCAATGCCGCGGCAGATATCAAGCGGCCCCTGACCGTCGGGGCTGGCATCGCCAAGGACTACGTTGCGCAAGTCGGCGACGATTGCCGGCGCCGGCAGATCGCGCTCCCAGTTGACACCCGTGTAATGCTGCCCGTCGACGTTGGCGCCGACTGCAAAATCGCTCGCGACTGCCGCCGAACGATCGACGATAACGGTAACGCAGGCGGGGCCCTTGATGTTGAGAGGACCGAGCGAGCCAAAGCCCGCGCCGAACGCCGCGCGCACTTCCGGCTCGGCTGCGGGCTGCAGCGGCGATTGAAGCGCGGGCTGTTTGGCCGCCTTGATTTCGTTCAGCATGTGGTCACCGCGTAAAATCAGAGCGACGAGGCCGTCGACGCCTTTGTAAACCAGGGTTTTGAGCGTGTACTGAACGGGGATCTTGAGCAGCGTGCAGAGATCGTCTATCGTGCGCACCCCGGGCGTGGCGACCATGGCCATGGCGGATTGCGCCGCCGTGCGTTGCGGCGGCGTTGCCATCGCTTCCGCGAGTTCGACGTTGGCTGCGTAGTCCGAATCGGCACAGTAGGCAATCGCGTCTTCGCCCGAGTCGGCGAGCACATGAAACTCATGCGAGCCGGTGCCGCCAATCGACCCGGTGTCGGCCGCGACCGCGCGAAACTTGAGCCCGAGCCGCGTGAATATGCGCGTGTAGGTATCGTGCATGTTGCGGTATTCGCGCTCTAGATCTGCGTAACCGGCATGGAATGAATAACCATCTTTCATCGTGAATTCGCGCCCGCGCATGACGCCGAAGCGCGGCCGGCGCTCGTCGCGGAATTTGGTCTGTATCTGGTAGAAATGCACTGGCAACTGGCGATAGCTCTTGATCTCGTTGCGCGCGATGTCGGTGACGACTTCCTCCGACGTGGGCTGTACAACGAAGTCCCTTTCGTGCCGGTCTTTCAGGCGCAACAGTTCGGGGCCGTACGCCTGCCAGCGGCCGGACTCCTGCCATAGTTCAGCAGGCTGCACCACCGGCATCAACAGTTCGATTGCGCCGGCGCGGTTCATCTCCTCGCGGACGATGGCTTCCACTTTGCGCGCGATGCGCAGACCCATCGGCATCAGGCTGTAGATGCCGCTGCCCAGCCGCCGGATCAGTCCCGCGCGCAGCATGAGCTTGTGACTGACGAGCTCCGCTTCCGACGGTGCTTCCTTGAGAGTCGACAGAAAAAACTTCGATACGCGCATGTCTACCCGAAACCGTTGAAAGCCCTTATTCTACCCAACCCTCGCATCATTCCGGAAATCTCTCACGCATGAAGTTCCTGCAAAGCTGGCGTATACGCAAACCGGCGGAAGACAATGAGTCGGTTTACATCAGCGAAAAATTCGGTGTGCGTACGCTGCATATTGGCAGCGACACGGTGCAAAGCGCAATGCGCATTGCGCGACCTAACGACCTCGAGGTCTCGTATACGCGCAGCATGATGGCTTTCCTGCTGTTCGCGCCCGATCCGCGCGAGGTCGTGATGATAGGACTCGGCGGCGGCTCGCTCGCCAAATTCATCTATCACCGGCTCCCGCGCGCGCATATCACGGCGGTTGAGGTGAATCCGCGCGTGGTCGATATTGCCCGCCAGTATTTTTTTGTGCCTGACAACGACGCGCGTCTCGATGTCATCGTGACGGATGGCGCCGATTACGTACAAAGGGAGCGCCTCGACGCCGACGTGATCGTGATCGACGGCTACGATGCCGAATCGCAAGTCGAGGCGCTGTCGACGCCTGCCTTCTATTGTGATTGCGCTCGTGCACTGGGCGACGCTGGCATGCTCGTTGTCAATCTGTGGGGCGGCGATCGCAATTTCCAGACTTGCGTCAATCGACTTGCCAAGGCGTTCGACGGTCTGGTGGCGTGCCTGCCGGCGGGCCGCCCCGGCAACATCGCCGCGTTCGCGTTCAAACGCAGTCCCGGACGGCCGGCATGGGCGCAGCTGCGCGCGCGGGCGACTGAACTCGAAGCCCAATACGGGCTTGAATTCACGCGTTTCGTGCAGGAATTCACGCAGATGAATCCGCATGACAGCGAGCGTTTTCTGCTCTGATTCCGGCTTTCAATTCAAGCGGGATTGTGGAAGAATCTAGCCAGTCAGAGCATACAAGGGTGACTCACATGATTGATCGTGACGGGTATCGCCCGAATGTCGGAATCATCATCTGCAACTGGAAAAACGAGGTCTTCTGGGGCAAGCGCGTCAGAGAGCATTCATGGCAGTTTCCGCAGGGCGGCATCAAGGCGGGCGAAACGCCGGAGCGCGCCATGTACCGCGAACTGCATGAAGAGGTCGGCCTCGACGCCGGGCACGTGCGCATCCTCGGCCGCACGCGCGACTGGTTGCGTTACGAAGTGCCGGAGCAGTGGGTGCGGCGTGAATGGCGCGGCAACTACAAAGGGCAAAAGCAGATCTGGTATCTGCTGCGCCTGGTGGGGCGTGATTGCGACGTGCACCTGCGCGCGTCCGACAAACCCGAATTCGACGCCTGGCGCTGGAACGACTACTGGGTGCCGCTCGAGTCCGTGATCGACTTCAAGCGCGACGTCTACCAGCTCGCATTGAACGAGCTTGCAAAATACCTGCATCGCAACTCGCACGAGCGGCGTCCTGATATCGCAAGCGCTCCCTGACCGCTGCGTCTCTGCGTGGCACGGGCGTGCTTCCGCGAAGACGCCATTTATTGACAGTTATGACGCCGGGTTTTACACTCCGTTCACAGATTAGATTTAGTCTAATTCCTGTCCCAGCGTATTACGGACGGCGGAGAAATTGCCGCGCGGCTGGTTTTACTCCGGTAGCCGTTCGCCGGCCCGGCACTTGCACAATAGGAGAGAGCGATGCAACTCAAAGGTTCGAAAACCGAAGGAAATCTGAAGGCCGCCTTTGCCGGCGAATCGCAAGCCAATCGCCGGTATCTGTATTTCGCAGCGAAAGCCGACGTCGAAGGCCAGAACGATGTCGCGGCAGTTTTTCGCTCGACCGCTGAAGGTGAGACCGGCCACGCGCACGGCCATCTTGAATATCTCGAAGTGGTGGGCGACCCGGCGACGGGCCTGCCGATCGGCAAATCGCGCGACAACCTGAAAGCCGCGATCGCGGGCGAAACCCACGAGTACAGCGACATGTACCCCGGCATGGCAAAGGCCGCGCGCAGCGAAGGCTTCGAAGAAATCGCGGACTGGTTCGAGACTCTCGCCAAAGCCGAGCGCTCGCATGCCAACCGCTTCCAGAAGTCGCTTGACGGCCTCGCCGACTGACAACACCGCAGACGTCTAAAGGCGAAAGACTGTGGGTCTTTCGCCTTTTTTCATCGCATCAATCCCGCACTCATGGCTGTACGCGAAGGAAATCTCGAAGCGCCGACCCGACACCCGCTCGACTGGCGCAACGGCGATTTCTACGTCGAAGCAAAAGTTTTCGGCGAACTCGAGCGCGTGTTCGACATTTGTCACGGCTGCCGTCGCTGCGTCAATTTATGCACGGCCTTCCCGCGCCTCTTCGATCTGATCGACGAGAGCAAGACCGGCGAACTCGATAGCGTCGAAAAAAACAAGTACTGGGAGGTCGTTGACCGCTGTTATCTGTGCGACACCTGCTACATGACGAAGTGTCCTTACGTGCCGCCGCATCCGTGGAACGTCGACTTCCCGCACCTGATGCTGCGCGCCAAGGCCGTCAAGTTCAAAGCAGGTGCCACGAGCGCGCGCGACAAGCTCCTGTCGTCGACCGATGCCCTGGGCAAACTTGCTACCATCCCGGTGGTCGTGCAGGCCGTGAACGCCGCGAACAGGACGCCGGCCCTGCGCGGCGTCATGGAAAAAGTGCTGGGCGTGCACAAGAACCGCGTGCTGCCGGAATACGCAAATGCCAAATTTCGCAAGAACGCGCGTCCGGATTCTTCATTCGCTGTGCGCGACGGCAAGACCACGCCGGGCAAGGTGGCAATTTTTTCGACGTGCTACGTAAATTACAACGAGCCGGGGATCGGCCACGATCTGCTGAAGATTCTCGCTCATAACGAGATTCCGGCGCGCGTTGTCGAGCGCGAATCCTGCTGCGGGATGCCGAAGCTGGAGCTCGGCGACCTCGAAGCAGTAGCGAAATTGAAAGAGGTTAACATTCCGCCGCTCGCCAGGCTGGCGCGCGAAGGCTACGCAATATTAACGGCGATTCCATCGTGCACGCTCATGTTCAAGCAGGAGTTGCCGCTGATGTTTCCGGACGACTCCGACGTGCAGGCGGTGCGCGCGGCAATGTTCGATCCGTTCGAGTACCTGATCATGCGCAACAAGGACGGCCTGTTAAAGACTGATTTTAAGCAGCAGCTGGGCAAAGTGTCATATCACATCCCGTGTCATTCGCGCGTGCAGAACGTCGGCCAGAAGACGCGTGAAATGTTGACGCTCATCGCCGGCACCGAAGTCAACACCGTCGAGCGCTGCTCGGGGCATGACGGGACGTGGGGCGTCAAAAGCGAATTCTTCGATCAATCGATGAAGATCGGGCGTCCGGTGTTCAAACAGATGGCGGCGACCGATCCCGATTACATCAGCTCGGATTGCCCGATTGCAGGGCGCCATATCCAGCAGGGCATAGGCCCGTCGCGCGCGCGCAAAGAGCATCCGCTTGCCTTGTTGCGCATTGCTTACGACCTGTAGCCGCAGTGCCCATGCCGCATATCGCACCCGACAGCCTGATGACGCTCGAAGCCTACGCGAAGGCGCGCACGGAATTTCGCGCGCGCGTGCTCGCGCATAAGAAGAAACGCGCCGTCGCGCTGGGCGAACACGTCACTTTGGTGTTCGAAGACGAACTCACCATACGATATCAAATCCAGGAGATGCTGCGCGTCGAGCGCATTTTCGAGGAGGCGGGCATCCAAGACGAGCTTGCGGCCTACAATCCGCTGGTGCCGGACGGCAGCAACTGGAAGGCCACGATGCTGATCGAATACACCGACGTTGAAGAGCGCCAGCGCATGCTCGCCGTTCTCAAAGGCATCGAGGACAGCGTGTGGGTGCGGATAGCCGGGCACGACCGGGTATTCGCGCTGGCCGATGAAGACATGGAGCGCGCGAACGACGAGAAAACGTCAGCGGTGCATTTTCTGCGTTTTGAATTGCCCGCCGCGACAAGGGCCGCATTGCAACGCGGCGCGGCACTGGCGATTGGCGTTGATCATCCAGCGTACGCGGCGGCTATAGACAGCGTGACAGACGCGGTCAGAACATCCCTGCTTCAGGACCTGCAGAGCTGACATGCGGCGACTCAATCGCGGTCTGGCGCTATTGATCGGGTGCGCGGCAGCGTTGCCGCAGATCGCTGGTGCCGCGCAGCTATTTAACCTGTTCGGCGACGATGATGCGGAGAAAAAGGAATTCGTCGAGGGCGAGGTCAAGCTGCCCGCGGCGCCCAAGGCGGAGAATTTGCTGCCGTTCGAGGCAAGTGCCGCCAGCAGCAACCGCTTGTACCTCGACGCGCAGTCGATCACGATGAGCGATGACCGCATGGTGCGCTATACGCTGGTAGTGAGAAGCCCGAGCGGCGTCGACAATGTTTCTTATGAAGGCATACGCTGCGAAACGCGCGAGCAGAAAACCTACGCCTACGGCCGCCGCGATGGGACCTGGGTGGCGCCGCGGACCAGCGAATGGCAGCCCATCGAGTCGACCGGGACCCGGGTGCAACATCGCGTGCTTTACAGAGAATATTTCTGCCCGATCGGCGGCGCGGTGAGATCGCCGAAGGACATCATAGGGCGTCTCAAGTACGGCGTGCCGACGAACGAGGTCCCGCCCGGCGGCAACCTTCGGTAAACCTGCGGTCCCGGTCCCGCCTGCCAGAGCGGCCCGTCTGACGTCATCATGTAGCTGTCATACAATGCGATCTGAATCGCGCGCCAATAACGGGGTGGCGGGGGAGGAACGATGGACGATCAGCACACTGGCAGCGCGAGTCCGCGCGCGAACGGCCCGGAGACAGCGGCGGAACGCGATCTGAATTTTCTCAGGCCGCTAATCGATAAAATCTGCGCCGTCGAATTAAAATTCCACGGCGACGCCGCGCCGCCCATCTTGAGCATCGAGGCCCGGCTCCACGCGCTCGAAGACGAGGTAGCAGCGATCAAGCAAACGCTGCAAAACACGCTCGGCGCAATCGCGCGCGAAGTCGATGACGCGGCTGACGCCGTCGCAGCGGCAGCGCTGGAATTGCAGCCGCAGTCGTGGAGACGCATTTTTGTCGCGGCGCTGGCAACGACAACCCTGCTGCTCGTCGCGCACTGGCTGGTTGTATTCGTCTACGACTTTCATACCGTCACTTTGCGCCTGATATCGGTGGCCATCCCGTTGCCGGTCGCGCTGTGGCTGACCTTGCGCTATCGCATCAATCCATGGATACAGTCGGGCGTCGCGCTTGCGATGGGACTTATCGCGGTGTTCGGCATGTCGTACGTAACGAGCCTGCATGAGCACACGTCGTTCCTGCCGGAAAATGGCCGCGAATGGCGCGAGACGCTCGAATACGTGGCCAGTATCGCGTTTGCACATCACACGGGAGTACTAATCAGTTGCGCCGTGCAGGCGCGGTCCGGCGCGCGCAACGCGGCCGGCCAGGCGACATTGAAGCTGGCGCATTCGCTAGCGTCGGTTACCGGCAAGGCAGTCAAAACAGGCGCCGAATTAAAGAAGCATGTGGATTCGATTCAGGGGCTCATCAATAATCTGATGCCGGTCGCCAGCGCGATTGCCGCCATCGTCGCCGGCCTCAAGGGCGTGGTGAATTGATCGCGCGGTAAACCGCTACTTCACGACTGTAAAGCTGACCGTTTCCGATTTGGTGCGCCCATCCGCGTCGGTGACGTCTATTTTCACGTCATGGGTTCCCACCGGCACGCGGGCGTCGGCCAGGTTGATTCCCGCCTCGGAAATGGCGGACTTCAAGCGTGGCGTAAGGTCCACCGACGGCTTTCTAAGATAAGTGACTTTTACAGACGACGCGTCTATTTTTGCGCCGCCATGCGGCTGAAACTCGATTTTCATTGCAAACGGCGCTTTGATCTGACCGTCGGCGCCCGGGCTTACGACCTTGATGCCGGGACCGCGCGTAATGCCGCCACGGGTCGTTACCTTGGGCGCCGGCGGCAGTCGCGCTTCGTCATCGGTAATGAGGTCGAACGCGAGTACTGAGCCGCTGAAAGCCAGGCCGGCGGACAGGGCGCATGCAGCAATTACGCGATCACAGCGACGAGTAAAGAGCCTATTCATGTGATGTCCTCCCGGTCCGCACTTCCATTTGTCGCGGACAATGATGCAACAACGGACCGCTGCTTGTCACCGGGAATATTCACGTTCCCGCCAGGAGATCTGTCACGGCAAACTCACCGCGCTGTGGCGTGCCGTTACAGAAGAACGAGATTGTCGCGGTGTATCAGTTCCGGTTCGTCAACATAGCCCAGTTTGGCTTCGATTTCGCTCGATGCCGTTTTGAGAATGCGGCGGGCTTCGGCGGCGCTGTAATTGACCAACCCGCGTGCGATCTCGGCGCCGTCCGGGCTGCAGCAGGCCACGACTTCGCCGCGCTCGAATTCGCCCACGACTTCATAGACGCCGATCGGTAGCAGGCTTTTGCGCTGATCGCGCAACGCTGTCACCGCCCCCGGGTCGAGAATCAGCTTGCCGCGCAGCTGCAGATGATCGGCCAGCCATTGCTTGCGCGCCGCCAATGTTTGCGTTGCCGCTTTCAGTAACGTACCGATGTGCTCGCCGCGCGCGAGACGCACCAAGACCTGTTCCTCGCGGCCCGACGCGATCACGGTGTGCGCGCCGCTGCGCGCCGCGCGCTTGGCGGCAAGCACTTTCGTCAACATGCCGCCGAGGCCGATATCGCTGCCCGCGCCGCCGGCAATTTTTTCGAGTTCGGGCGCGCCCGCCTCTGCTTCGCGCACAAGTGTCGCGTACGGGTCCTTGCGCGGGTCTGCGGAAAACAGGCCCGCCTGGTCGGTGAGGATCACCAGAGCGTCGGCCTCGATCAGGTTGGTCACCAGCGCGCCCAGCGTGTCGTTGTCGCCGACGCGGATTTCTTCCGTCGCCACACTGTCGTTTTCGTTGATGATGGGCACCACGCCGAGAGCGAGCAGCGTGCGCAGTGTCGAACGCGCGTTCAGATAGCGCTTGCGGTCCGCCATGTCTTCGTGCGTCAGCAGGATCTGTGACGTGATCAGCGCGTGCTCGCGGAAACACGATTCATAGGCTTCGATTAACCCCATCTGGCCGACCGCGGCCGCCGCCTGCAGTTCGTGCACTGCGCTCGGCCGGCGCGACCAGCCCAGTCGCTGCATGCCTTCGGCAATCGCACCGCTCGACACCAGGATGACTTCGCGGCCCAGCTTGCGTAGTTCGGCGATCTGCGCGACCCAGCGCGCCAGGGCGACCAGGTCGAGCCCCTTGCCCTGGTTGGTGACCAGGCTGCTGCCGACTTTGACGACTATCCGCCTGGCTTTGGCAAGTTCGGAACTCATGGGTAAATGTTCGCCGGTCTGTGTATCAGGCTTCGCGCTTCAGTTCACGTTGCGCGGGCTCTTCGCGCGTATCGTCGCGCGGGGTCTCCGCCGGACGCGTCTTTTCGAGATGTTCCATGATTGCATAAGTGAGTTCTTTGCAACCTGTGCCGCTCAAAGCGGAAATCATGAAACTTTTGTCCGACCAGCCAAAATCTGCCAGGAAGTGCTGCACGCGCGATGCCTGCTCTTCCGGCGCCAGCAGGTCGGCCTTGTTCAGCACCAGCCAGCGCGGCTTGTCGAATAGCGCCTCGTCATATTTCTTCAGCTCGTTGATGATCGCGCGCGCTTCGGCGATCGGATCGGTCGCTTCGTCAAACGGCGCGAGGTCGACGATATGCAGCAGCAGGCGCGTGCGCGCGAGGTGGCGCAGGAACTGGTGGCCGAGACCGGCGCCTTCGGCCGCGCCCTCGATCAATCCGGGTATATCGGCAATCACGAAGCTGCGGTTATTGTCGACGCGCACCACACCGAGGTTCGGATGCAGCGTGGTAAACGGGTAGTCCGCCACCTTCGGGCGCGCCGCCGACACCGAGCGGATGAAAGTTGACTTGCCTGCGTTAGGCATGCCGAGCAGGCCCACGTCGGCCAGCACTTTGAGCTCGAACTTGAGCTTGCGCGATTCGCCCGGCATGCCGCGCGTGAACTGGCGCGGTGCGCGGTTGGTGCTGGATTTGAAATTGGTATTGCCAAGTCCGCCGCCACCGCCTTTGGCCAGCATGGCGTTTTGTTCGTGCGTCGCGAGATCTGCGATCATTTCGCCGCTTTCTAGGTCGCTGACCACGGTGCCCACTGGCACGCGCAGTATGATGTCGTCCGCCGACTTTCCGCTACAGTCGGCGCCGCGGCCGGCCGCGCCGTTCTTGGCGCGGTGTATGCGCGCGAAACGATAGTCGACAAGCGTATTGATATTGCGATCGGCTGCCGCGATTATGCTGCCGCCGCGGCCGCCATCCCCGCCGTCGGGACCGCCGCGCGGAATGAATTTTTCGCGCCTGAACGACGCGGAGCCGTCTCCGCCCTTGCCGGCGTGCAATTCAACAGTGGCTTCGTCGATGAATTTCATGTGAACAATTTGGTTGCACTGGTTGAGAAAACAAAAAAGCCCTGCGCGGCGGCAGGGCTTTTAATGTGCGTTAAGAGCCTGAATTACGCAGAGGCCACAACGTTGACGGTTCTTTTTCTGGCTGGCCCTTTGACCGCAAATTCCACAGTGCCCGCGATCAGCGCAAACAGCGTGTGATCTTTGCCGATGCCGACGTTGGAGCCCGGGTGGACCTGCGTGCCGCGCTGGCGAATGATGATGCTGCCCGCCGAGATGACTTCACCGCCGTAAGCCTTCACGCCGAGCCGCTTGGAATTGGAATCGCGGCCGTTGCGCGAGCTGCCGCCTGCTTTTTTATGTGCCATTCGATGCTCCTAAGCTGCAATGCCGAGAATTTCGATCTCGGTGTAATTTTGGCGATGGCCTTGCGACTTGCGGTAATGCTTGCGGCGGCGCATTTTGAAGATATGCACTTTGTCGCCGCGGCCATGCGAAACGATCTTCGCTTTTACCGAGGCGCCGGCAACGAGGGGCGTGCCGAGCGAAACATTGTCGCCATCCGCGACCATAAGCACCTGGTCAAGCACGATTTCGGCGCCGACATCGGCGACGAGCTGTTCGATTTTGAGCTTCGCACCGGATGCGACGCGATATTGTTTGCCGCCGGTTTTTATGACCGCATACATGGTAAGACCCTTTTAAGACCGCTGACTTGCTGGATTCACAGAGCCGCGCATTATACCTAATTGCGATTTTTCAGTCAAAACATAGTAAAATTAGCGGCTTGCCACTACATCAGCCCCCAACGGCCTTTCTGGCCCGGGGGGCGCACCACCCGCCCGATTTCCACCGCAGCCAGATGTCAGTCCCGTTCATCCATGAGTTCATCGCCGCCGACATGCGGGCGGTGGATGCCGTCATCCGCCGGCGCCTCGCATCGGAGGTCGCGCTCGTGCGGGAGGTGGCTGAGTACATTGTCGGCAGCGGCGGCAAGCGTTTGCGCCCGGCGCTCGTCATATTGTCGGCCGGCGCATTCCGCTATCAGGGTTCGCAACATCATGAGCTCGCCGCCGTGGTGGAGTTTATACATACCGCAACGCTGCTGCACGACGACGTGGTGGACGACTCCGAGCTGCGGCGCGGCAAGGCGACCGCGAACGCGTTGTTTGGCAATGCAGCGAGCGTGCTGGTCGGCGATTTCGTCTATTCACGTGCGTTCCAGATGATGGTCGACGTGGAAAGCATGCGCGTGATGCAGGTCCTGTCGAGCGCGACCAATGTGATCGCCGAAGGAGAAGTGCTGCAATTGATGAACTGCCATAACACGGCGATCGGGGAGCACGACTACCTGCAGGTTATCCGCTATAAGACGGCAAAACTGTTCGAGGCTGCCACGCGGCTGGGGGCGATATTGGGCAACGCGACCCCGGACGCGGAAACCGCGATGGCCAGCTACGGCATGCATTTAGGCACCGCGTTTCAACTGATCGACGACGTGCTCGATTATTCAGGCGACAACAAGACAACAGGCAAGAACGTCGGTGACGATCTGGCCGAAGGCAAGCCGACCCTGCCGTTGATTCATGCCATCAAGCACGGCAGTCCCGCGGAGGCCGCGCTCATCAAAAAAGCGATCGAAGACGGCGGCCTGGGAGAACTCGCGCAGGTGATCACCGCCATCCAGCGCACGGGTGCGCTCGATTACACGAGGCGCCAGGCCGAGGCGGAGGCGCGCGCGGCGAGCGCGGCCCTCGCGACGCTGCCAAATTCAAAATACCGCGAATCTTTGCTACAATTGGCGGACTTTGCTGTTACACGCGATTATTGACGGGGCACGCACGTGCCCCTTGTCGTTGGAGCTCAGCAAATCGGGGTGTAGCTCAGCCTGGTAGAGTACTGCGTTCGGGACGCAGGAGTCGGAGGTTCGAATCCTCTCACCCCGACCAATTCGGTCGATCAGTTCGGTACGGTGCCGCGCGGTGCCACCCGCGTGGCAACGCTTCTTTCCCGTCGTGCGCCGCTCGTATGCGTATCCGTCGCCCGTGATGTCTTGCCTCGACGGCGCAGGTTGCCTGATGCAAACTAGTGCAATTTCGGCAGCGATGCTCGCGAGGTAAAGTTTGGGCAAACTGATTTTCCTGGTGCTCGCGGTGGTTATCGTCTGGGCGGTGCTCAAAAGCCATCGCAAGACAGTGACGCGAGGCAAGCCGCCGCCGGCAACAGCACCTGAAGACATGGTGCGCTGCGTTGAGTGCGGATTGCACCTGCCCAAAAGCGAGAGCCACGCGCGCGACGAAAAATTTTTCTGCAGTGTCGAGCATCTCCGGCTGCACCGTTGAATCCATGCCGGCCCATTCGCTGACATCAGCTGTTGAAGCGCGGCCATCCGCGCCAGGGGGCGCGCCGACCGCCGAGCCGCCGGATTCTTATTGGCGTTCGCTGTTTTTTTTCAATGGTTATCGCCTGATCGTGGCGGTGCTGCTACTGTCGGTGACAGCATTATTCGGCCATCAGCTGACATTCGGCTCGGTCGACTTCGAGCTGTTCATCGCGATGGCGTCCGCCTACGTGATGTTCAGCTTGTTATGTTTCCTGGTCATCGCATCACGCCGCCATTTTCACCTCCAGCTTGGCGTCCAGGTCGGCGCGGACATAGTCTTCATCGTGGTGCTGATGTTCGCGAGCGGCGGCATATCGAGCGGACTGGGCCTGCTTCTGCTATCGGGTCTCGCCGCGGCCGGCCTCATAAGTCGCGGCCGCCTCACGCTGTTTTACGCCGCGCTCGCGAGTATCGCGGTCCTCGTCGAACAAACCATCGAGGTGCTTGTCTACAACGGTCCTACCACGCAATACGTGCAGGCCGGGCTGCTGAGCATTGGTTATTTCACCACTGCGTGGGTGGCGCATACGCTGGCCAAATATCTGGTGGCGACCGAACAGCTCGTCGCGCAACGCGAGATCGACCTCGCCAGCATGTCCGAAGTCAGCGAGCTCGTGATCCAGGACATGCAGGACGGCGTGCTGGTGGTAGATGAACTGGGCGTCATCCGCCAGCACAATGCGCGCGTCGAGGAGATGCTGGGGCCGCTGCCCGGCCAGCGGCGGGAGCAGCAGCTTAAAAGCTATGCGCCCGCGCTCGCGAACCGGCTCGAAGAATGGCGCCGGAATCCAATCGCAGCCTTTAATCCGATGAGTACCGTCGTCCAGGACAACAAGATCAGCGCCCGTTTTGTGCCGGTCGGGCGCAGCCGCAATGTCGGCGCCGTCATTTTTCTGGAGGACATGAGCCGCGTCCAGGCGCAAGCGCGCCAGATGAAGCTCGCTGCGCTGGGCCGGCTGACGGTCAACATCGCGCACGAGGTGAGAAATCCGCTATCGGCGATCAGCCATGCTACCGAACTGCTGCAGGAAGAGCCGGCGCTCAATACCACAGTTACGCGCCTGCTGACTATCATCCACGACAATGTGAAACGCCTGGACCGCATGGTCAACGACGTGCTGAAGCTGAATCGAGGCGAGCGCGCGCACCGCGAGGTGTTCCGGGTCGGCGACTACCTGAAGACCTTTGCCGAGCAGTTTTGCCAGATCGAAAAGAAACCCGAAGCGCTTATTGTGCTCGAGCTTGCCGCGGACCCGGAGGTCACATTTGACCGCAGCCATCTGAACCAGGTGATGTGGAACCTGTGCCGCAACGCCTTGCGCCATTGCCGCGGGCAGGCCGGGAGCATACGCATCGCAGCCGATTATCTGCCTGGTAGTGTTGTAAAATTGGACGTCGTTGACGATGGCCCCGGCGTGCCTGTGGCATTGCGCAACCAGCTGTTCGAACCGTTTTTTACTACAGTCGGCAGCGGGACCGGCCTGGGGCTCTATATCGCGCGCGAAGTGTGCGAAGCGAATGACGCGAAGCTCGAATTTATCGAATCGCCAGCGGGCGCGCAGTTTACCGTGCTGTGCCAGGGAGCCTTGAGGCGCTAATGCAAAAAAGCCGTGTTCTGATTGTCGATGACGAAGCGGATATACGCGAATTGCTGAGCCTGACCCTGCAGCGCATGGGGCTTGATACCGATTGCGCGGCGGGTGAATTCGAGGCGACGCAATTGATGCAGAAGTACGGTTACGACCTGTGCCTCACCGACATGCGGCTGCCGGACGGTGATGGCCTAAAACTGCTCGAGCATGTGAGCATCAATTACGCAAGCACTCCCGTTGCGGTAATTACCGCGCATGGGAGCACGGAGAATGCGGTTGCTGCTTTAAAGGCCGGCGCTTTTGACTATCTGGCGAAGCCGGTCTCGCTCAGCCAGCTGCGCGCGCTGGTGCGCTCGGCATTGAAGCTGCCGCGCGGCAATCAGCCGAAAAAAAATGGCGAAAGAGAAGCGGAAGCCGGCGCATTTCCCGTGTTGCTCGGCGACTCGTCGCTCATGCAGCAGACGCGCCAGATGATAGACAAGCTCGCGCGCAGCCAGGCGCCGGTGCACATCAGCGGCGAGTCGGGCTGCGGCAAGGAGCTGGCGGCGCGCCTGATGCATCTGAAAGGCCCGCGCAGCGAGGCGCCGTTTGTGCCGGTCAACTGCGGCGCGATCCCGGAAAATCTCATGGAGAGCGAATTTTTCGGCTACAAGAAGGGCGCATTTACCGGCGCCGAGCAGGACCGCGAAGGCTTTTTCCAGGCTGCCAATGGCGGCACGCTGTTTCTCGACGAGGTGGCCGACCTGCCGATTCAGATGCAGGTCAAGCTGCTGCGCGCGATCCAGGAGAAAAAAGTGCGCAAGGTCGGGTCCACCAGCGAAGAGAATGTCGACGTGCGGATCATCAGCGCCACGCACCGTCACCTCGGCGATGCCGTGAAGGACGGCAAATTCCGCCAAGACCTCTATTACCGCCTCAACGTGATCGAGCTGCGCATGCCGGCCCTGCGCGAGATGAGCGACGACATTGCGGTGCTCGCGCGGGAGATTCTGCGCAAGAGCGCGGGCGATGGCAGCGGCGAAAAAGTGCCGGCCCTGTCAGCGGCCGCCATGACGGCGCTGTGCGGCTATCAGTTCCCGGGCAACGTGCGGGAACTCGAGAATATTCTCGAGCGCGCGCTGGCGTTGTGCACGGGAGAGCAGATTGACGCGGACGATCTGCAATTGTCCGCACCTGCTTCGGGCGAGACTGCCCCGGCCGACCGTTCCGGCCTGCCGCTGCAGGAGCATCTCGACCGCGTCGAGAAAGAAGCCATTCTCAAAGCGCTGGACCAGACGCGTTTCAACCGTACTGCAGCGGCCAAGTTGCTTGGCATTACGTTTCGCGCTCTGCGTTACCGCATGGAGCGGTTGGGCATTCACTAGAGTCAGGATTCAGGATTCGGCAACTGCATGCAAGCCGCCCGATTCTTTTTTCCGAATCCCGGATCCTGTATCTTTCCCGCATGTCACTGACGATAGACCGCGATGGCCTGATCGCGGAAATCCATTACCTGCCGTCTCCGAACTGCGATGAGCGGCCCGCCGGCACGGCGATCGATCTGCTGGTCATACACAACATCAGCCTGCCGCCGGGAGAATTTGGCGGGTCCGGCATTCTGGATCTCTTCGCCAATCGGCTTGATCCCGCTGCGCATCCCTATTATCGCGCGATCGCGCAGAGCAAAGTGTCCGCGCATTTCCTTGTCCGGCGCGACGGCGAAGTCATCCAGTTCGTACCCTGCGGCAGGCGCGCATGGCATGCGGGCGTATCGAATTGGCGGGGCCGCGAGCACTGCAACGATTTTTCGATCGGCATCGAGCTGGAAGGAACCGACGACGGGCCGTTCACGGATGCTCAATATGAGCAACTCGCCAGCCTCACCCGCGTGCTGTACGCGACCTATCCCCTAACCGACGTCACGGGCCATTCCGATATTGCGCCTGAGCGAAAAACGGACCCGGGCCCGCATTTCGATTGGCCGCGCTTTCGCAATTCAGTGCGAGACGCGTAGCGCCGGCGTTTCTTGTGCGGGTGGTCCGTTGCAAGTATTTATTCGAGCAATGGGGGCCCTTGTCTAAGTCCGATTAAACATTAGTCGGGGCTTACCTTTTCGCGTCATTGCGGGCTCGCTGCTAAGGGAAAACACCCGTATTGCAGTTCGCCGCGAAGCATTTTTGGCATCGCAACATGCGCACCGCAAACCCCCGTTTCAAGCCATTTCCCAGCCTTTTCCTGCTCATTTTTTAATCATATTTTTCCCTGTTGCAACAACGAAGTCGGTACTCTTCTGCAAGTAATTACTAGGCGGTAAAAAAACCTTAAAAAGCTATTGCACTCCAGAAATCTAGCCACTAGAATTAGTTGGAGTATTGGATTTCAGCACTATATATAGTGGTTTTAAGGGACCTGACGGAGGAGGCGAGCCACCGTCGGAAAAAAACATCAAGAATGAACGGTTTAAGGAGAGACCCATGCAGTTAGCTACCCACACCCCCGTTCCCGAGTCCGTCGCGAAATTCCCCGTGGAAGGCGCGTCGGAAGCACAGCAGTCACGCTACAGTGAATACAAGATTATTCGTCGCAATGGCGCGGTTGTCGGCTTCGAGCCGTCGAAGATTTCAATCGCGCTGACCAAGGCATTCATCGCGGTCAACGGCGGCCAGGGCGCGGCGTCCGCGCGCGTGCGCGAAGTCGTGACCAAGCTGACCGACATGGTCGTCGGCGCGCTGATGCGCCGGCAGCCGAGCGGCGGCACGTTCCACATCGAGGATATCCAGGACCAGGCCGAACTCGCACTGATGCGTTCAGGCGAGCATGAAGTTGCGCGCTCGTACGTGCTGTATCGCGAGCAGCGTTCGCAAGAGCGCGCGAAGCAGCGCGAAGCGCACGCGGAAGCCGCCAGCGCCGCGCCGACGATCAACGTCACCGATAAAGGTAAAACGCGTCCGCTCGATCTCGCGAAGGTCGCGACGCTCGTGCAGGAATCGTGCGAAGGCCTCGGCCGCGCCGTCGATCCGGACGTAATCATGCAGGCGACGCTGAAAGACCTCTACGAAGGGGTGCCGGTCGACGAAGTGCGCAAATCGCTGATTTTGTCGGCGCGCGCAATGATTGAAAAAGATCCGGCCTATAGCTATGTCACCGCGCGCCTGTTGCTGAACACGCTGCGCCTCGAAACCATAGGCGAAGAGCTGACACAGGCGGACATGAAGACCCGTTACGCCGAAGTATTTCCGCTTTTGATCCAGAAGGGCATCGACGCAGAACTGCTCGACGAGCGCATCGGCAATTACGATCTGAAAAGCCTGGGCGCCGCGCTCGATCCCAAGCGCGACTTTAAATTCGGCTACCTCGGGCTGCAAATCCTCTACGACCGCTATTTCCTGCACGTGCATGGCACGCGCATCGAACTGCCGCAGACATTCTTCATGCGCGTCGCGATGGGCCTCGCACTCAACGAGCCGGAAGACCAGCGCGAAGCGCGCGCCATAGAGTTTTACAACGTGCTCTCGTCGTTCGATTTCATGAGCTCCACGCCGACTCTGTTCAATTCCGCGACGCGCCGCTCGCAGCTCGCGAGCTGTTACCTGACGACGGTAGCCGACGACCTCGACGGTATTTACGAGGCCATCAAGGAAAATGCGATGCTGCAGAAGTACGCGGGCGGCATCGGCAACGACTGGACGCCGGTTCGCGCGCTGGGCGCCCACATCAAGGGCACTAACGGCAAATCGCAGGGCGTCGTGCCCTTTCTCAAGGTCGTCAACGACACCGCGGTCGCGGTCAATCAGGGCGGCAAACGCAAGGGCGCGGTGTGCTCGTATCTCGAAACGTGGCATCTCGACATCGAGGAATTCCTCGAGCTGCGCAAGAACACCGGCGACGATCGCCGCCGCACGCACGACATGAACACCGCGAACTGGATTCCCGATCTGTTCATGAAGCGCGTGATGGAAAACGGCGAGTGGACGCTGTTCTCGCCGTCCGACGTGGTCGACCTGCACGACAAATTCGGCAAAGCGTTCGAAATCGCCTATCTCGATTACGAAGGCAAGGCCGCCAAGGGCGAATTGAAGTTGTTCAAGAAAATTCCCGCGGCGCAGTTGTGGCGCAAGATGCTGACGATGCTGTTCGAGACGGGGCACCCGTGGATCACGTTCAAAGACCCGTGCAACATCCGCTCGCCGCAGAGCCACGTCGGCATCGTGCATAGCTCAAACCTGTGCACCGAGATCACGCTGAATACCAATGAGGACGAAATCGCGGTCTGCAATCTGGGCTCGGTCAACATGCCGGCGCACCTCGACGTCGCGACTGGCACGCTCGATCTCGAGAAATTGAAGCGCACCGTCGGCACTGCCATGCGCATGCTCGACAACGTCATCGATCTGAACTATTACTCGGTGAACAAGGCGCGCAATTCCAACTTCAAGCACCGGCCGGTCGGCATCGGCATCATGGGCTTCCAGGACTGCCTGCACATGCTGCGCATTCCGTACGGCTCGCAGGCGGCGGTCGAAT
>JANYDM010000163.1 GCA_025363575.1 Betaproteobacteria bacterium
GCTGAAAATGCCTGACGTCAGGGAACGCCTTGCGACCCAGGGCATGGAGCCCGTCGGCAGCACGCCCGCGCAATTCGCGGAATTCGTGCGCAAGGAAAACGCGCAATGGTCGAAGGTCGTGAAGTCGGCCGGCGTAAAGGCGGAGTGATTGTCCAGGATGTGACGAGATAAAGGTGACGAGGCAGGGGTGAATTAGATCTTAAAGCGTCTCCTCACCCTTATCTCGTCACCCTGACCTCGTCACCCTACGTGGCCGCGGGGCCATTCTCCTCGTCACCACGCCGTCGAGCCTCCATCGACCGGAATCACCGCGCCCGTCATGAAGTTCGATGCATCCGATGCAAGCAATACCGCGATGCCTTTCAGATCATCATTGCCGCCGGTGCGCCCCAGCGGGATCTCGCGCAAAATCTGCTCCGCGTTCTTGTCGAACATCTTCTCGTTGATCGGCGTCACGAAAAAACCCGGGCAGATCGCGTTGACCTGGATGTTGTGCTGCGCCCATTTCACGGCGAGGTCGCGCGTGAAATTGACGAGCGCGCCCTTGCTCGTGCCGTAGGCAATCGAGTTATAGGCCTTGGGGTTGCGCCCGACGAGACCCGCAATCGACGCGATATTGATGACCTTGCCGCGCTTCGCCCTGATCATTTCGCGGCCCAGCACCTGCGCGCACAAAAACGGCGCGGTGATGTTGAGGTCGAACACCTGCTGCCAGCGCTCGAGCGGCATGTCCTCAGGCGGCGCCACCCACGCGCGGCCGGCGTTGTTCACCAGCACATCGACGCGCCCGAATTTTTTCAGAGTCGCGTCTTTCATTGCCTCGACCTGGCCGGGCTTCGTCACGTCGCAGCCGACGCCCAGCGCCTGCACGCCGAGCTTTTCAATATCGTGCGCGGCTGTTTCGCAATTCTCAAGCTTGCGCGAACAGATCACGATATGCGATCCCGCTTCGGCCAGCGCGTGCGCCATCTGCAGGCCGAGGCCCGTCGCGCCGCCGGTGACGACGCTTACGCGTCCTTCGAGACTCATCAATTGCTGAACTGTAGCCACAGAGATTTCCTTTTCTTAGAACCTAAGACATTTGCCACAGAAGGCACAGAGAACATAGAGGAAGAACAAATCGAAAGCAGAAATCCATTCAATTCCAAACGCATCAATCTATTGGCCGGTATTTATTTTGAATGGTTTTCCTATGTGGCTTCTGTGTCCTCTGTGGCTAGTCTTTAAGCAGCTGTCCCGCAATAATATTGCGCTGGATCTCCGACGTGCCTTCATAGATGCGCACGATGCGTGCGTCGCGGAAGGTGGTCTCGATACCGGCTTCGCGCATATAACCCATGCCGCCGTGGATCTGCACGGCCGCGTCGACCACCTTGCCGAGCGCTTCCGTGGCGTACAGTTTCGCCATTGCGGCTTCGAGCGTGCCACGCTCGCCGCTCATCAGCGTGTCTATGCCGCGCCTTGTCAGCAGCCGCGCAGCGTCACGCTGCACGGCCATGTCGGCAAGCATCCACTGCAAACCCTGGTATTCCGCAAGCTTGCGGCCGCCCTGGCTGCGCACTTTCATGTAATCGGCGCTTTTCGCGATGAGCTTATCCATCATGCCGCAGCAGCGCGCCGCGACGGTGACGCGGCCCTGCGTAAGCGTCTTCAGCGCCTGCACGAACCCCATGCCTTCGGGTCCGAGCAGATTTTCTGCCGGCACTTCGCAGTCCTGCATGATGACGGGCGACGTCGTGCAGCCGTGCATGCCCATCTTCAATTCGTTCCGGCCGACCGAGAGGCCCTTGAAGCCGCGCTCGAGGATGAACGCGGAAATGCCTTTGACGCCCTTGCTCTTGTCGGTGACTGCCATCAGCGTGAACACGCTCGCGAGCGGCGCATTGGTGATGTAGATTTTTTCGCCGTTGAGTACGTAGCGATCGCCTTTTTTAACGGCGGTGGTGCGCATCGCTGCCGGATCGGAGCCGGCCTCGGCCTCGGTCAGCGCGAAACACCCTATCCATTCGCCGGTCGCCATCCGCGGCAAATACTTCTTTTTCTGCGCTTCATTGCCAAGCGCGGTGATGCCCGTCGTGCTGATACCGGTGTGATTGCCGATCAGCGTCGCGAATCCGTAATTCGTCGACCCCATGACCTCCTCGATCGCGCATTTGCCCGCGAGGTCGAGCCCGATGCCGCCGTACTCCTCGGGTATGGTCAGCCCGAACAAGCCCAGCTCGCGCATTTTCTGCAGAAGATCGTCGGGAATCGCGTCGTTCTCTTCTATCCAGCGCGAGCGCGGCTCGACTTCCTTCGCTATGAAGCGGCGCAGCTCATCGCACAGCGATTGCACTTCGGCTGAAGTTTGCATGGTTTTCATCCTAAGACAGTTTTGCCGCAGATAAACGCCGATACGTCAAAAAACCAAGATTCTTTCTGCCTGTTGCTTTGATCTTCATCGGCGTTTATCTGCGGCTACCAGAGGTTTAATCAAAGCATCGCCCGCCTTCACGCCTTTGCCCTCGGCAAAGACGAACAGCGGATTGATATCGAGTTCGGCAACGTGATCCTTCAGATCGATGGCGAGCGCGGAAAGCCGCACTATTGTATCCGCCAGCGCATCGATGTCGGCATGCGCGGCGCCGCGCGCGCCGGTCAGCACGGCATGGCCTTTGATGCCTGCGATCATGTCGAGCGCCGCGGATCTGGTCACCGGCGCGATCCGGAATGCCACGTCTTTCATCACCTCGGCGAAGATGCCGCCGAGGCCGAACATGACCGCCGGGCCGAACAACTTGTCGTTGGTTACGCCGAGGATGGCTTCAATGCCGCCGCTCACCATCTCCTGCACGAGCACGCCATCGATGCGCGCGCCCGCCTTATAGGCCTTGGCGTTGCGCAGGATCTCATCGTACGCGGCCGCAACCGCGTCGTCTGTCGCGAGGCCTACGCGCACGCCGTTGGCCTCGGTCTTATGCGAGATGTCCGCCGACTGAACCTTCAGCACCACCGGATAGCCGATGCGCTTTGCCATCGCTACGGCCTGCTCGCGGGTCGTCGCGAGTTCTTCTTTCGTTACGCTGATCCCGTACTCGGCGAGCACGCGCTTGGCTGAGAACTCGGCAATGTCGTCTTTCTTCCCCGAGAGCAGTTTGTGTGCACCGGCGCTCGAAATCGTCGTCGGCTGCTCTGCGCGCATGGCATCCTCGCGACGCAGTGCTTCCGCGTACCACGATAGGGCTGCGAGCGCGCGCCCGCAGCGCACAGGCGATTTGTAGTGCGGGATCTTTTCCTCCGCCAGCATTGCGTAGGCCTCCTGCGCGACCGAATCGCGCGCGCTCCACGTCAGGAATATCGGCTTGTCGGTGTGCTTCGCAACAGCCGCGATTTCGCGCGCCACGCTCGCCGCCAGATCGCCCATCAGTGAAGCATTGATCATCCCGATCGAATCTACATTGGGGTCATCGAGCACGGCGTGCAATGTGCGGCTGATCATCGTCAGGTCGCTGAAGATGGCAGCCGTCACATCGACCGGATTGATCAGCGAACCGAACGACGGCACGATGGCGCGCAATTTCTCTGTTGTCGCCGCGCTTAGCTGCGGCACCCGCATACCGCGATTCACGCATTCATCCGTCATCAGGATGCCGGCGCCGCCGGATATCGTGATGATCGCGACCCGATTGCCTTTGGGCAGCTTGCCGCACTGGAACGCGCGGCTGTAGTCGACCACGTCGTCGATATCGTCGACCTGCATGATGCCGCCTTGCCGGAACGCCGCTTTGTACAATGCCATCGCGCCGCCAAGGTTCGCGGTGTGCGAGGCGGCCGCTTTCTGGCCTTGCTCGGTGTTGCCGACTTTCCACGCGAAGATCGGCTTCTTCTTCGCCAGCGCGCGCTTGCCGGTCTCTATCAGGCGATGCGCGTCTTTAAGGCCTTCGATATAGCCGACTATGATGTCGGTGTCCGGGTCCTCGATGAAATAATTGATGAAGTCGAGCGAGCTCACGCCAATTTCATTGCCGGTCGTTACCGTCTGGCGAAAATGCAGGCCGCCTTCGAGTGCGGCGAGATTCATCACCGAGAATCCGAAGCCGCCGCTTTGCGACACCATGCTGATGCGGCCGGGCTCGTAGTCGGCGCCGAATATGGAGCCGAAGCCTGCATAAACGCGCGCGCCGGGATTGATCATCCCCTGGCAATTGGGCCCGATGACGCCGATGTTGTATTCGGCGGCGATGGCTGCCAGTTCACGCTGCATGTCCACGCCTTTGCCGCCTGTCTCCGAAAAGCCCGAGCTGAACACAATCGCATAGGGGATGCCGAGCTTGCCGCATTCGCGCAGCACGTCCGCGACGCGCGACGCGTTGATGAGCACAAGCGCGAGGTCGGGCGTTTCCGGCAGCGACGCCAGCGACGCGTAGCACTTCGTGCCGAGTATTTCCTGATATTTGGGATTGACCGGATACAGCTTGCCCGGATATTTATGCGCGAGCAGATGCTTGAGCGGCTGGCCGCTGATCGAGATAAGGTCGGTCGACGCGCCGATGATCGCAATCGAACGCGGATTGAAAAATTTTTCGAGGTCCGTGCGCATGCGTGCCGCGGAAAAAAGGGGCTATGTTACTTGAAAGAGGTGGCGGGATGAAGTGTTCACCTCGTCACCTTTATCTTCAATGTTATGATTACGCACCGAACATGAATACCGCCACCGCCACTGTCGATGCTGCGCCGCAATCCTTCAAGGAAGTGTGGCTGATCTCCGCCGGTCACGGCCTTACGCATTGGTACACGGCGACCTTCTATATCCTTCTACCGCTGATCGGCAAGGAATTCGGTCTGTCCTATACGCAGATCGGCATGATCATGACCGTGCAGTATCTCGCGGGCGCGATTTCGAACATACCGGGCGGCATGATCGTCGACATCGTGGGGAAAAAAGGCTACCTCATGGCGACGTCGCTGTTCTGGGTCGGCTTTCCGTACGCGCTGATGAGCCTCACGCACAGCTTCTGGATGCTGCTCATCTGCGTGACCCTGGTCGGTATCGGCAACAACCTGTGGCACCCGGCGGCGATTCCGACGCTTGCGTACCGCTACCCGCAGCGCAAAGCGCTGGTGCTGGGTTTTCACGGCATGGGCGGCAATCTTGGCGAAGCGCTGGCCCCTTTCGTCGTCGGCGCGCTGCTCGGCTGGTTCAGCTGGCGCACGGTGGTCGTCATCAACGTGATTCCCGGCCTGACGATGTCGATGCTGATATTGCTGTTGCTGGGCGCGTTCACCATGAACAAGGCCAAAGACGGCAGCGCAATCAACGCCGACAGCGACGGCCATAGCGTGAAGCAATATCTGCGCGACTTCGCGGGACTGCTCAAAAACAGATCGCTGATGCTGGTCGGCTCGAGCTCCGCGATGCGCACCATGACGCAGGCCGGGCTCATGACCTTCCTGCCGGTTTACCTCGCTTACGAAATGAATTACTCGCCGTTCGCCGTCGGCATCTGCATGACCGTGCTGCAGGTCGCCGGCTTCATCGCCGCCCCGATCGGCGGCCACGTGTCGGACAAGTGGGGCCGACGGCAGATGATCATGTCGAGCATGCTGCTGTCCGGCGTGATGATCGTCGGCATGGTGCTGGCCGGCAACAGCACGTGGTTCGTCGTCTTCATAGCGCTGGTCGGGTTTTTCTTATACGCAATGCGCGCGGTGCTGCAGGCGATGGCCATCGAAGCCGTGCCCAAGAACATGGCGGGCGCCGGCGTCGGCCTGCAGTTCGGTTTTACGTCACTGGGCGCGGCGATATCGCCTTCGATCTTCGGGTTGATCGCCGACAACTACGATATCCACAAGGCGTTCTACTTCCTCGCCGGCACCATCGTGCTTGCCAACCTGCTCGTCTTCTTCCTGCCCAAGGACGCCGTTCATCCCGCGCATGCCGCCGGCTGACCCGTTTTTATCCACCGTTACCTGGAGCTGTCCGTGAAAAAAAGCAAACTGTACGAACAAGGCATGGCCACGCGCAAAAAAGTGATGGGCAAAAAGCACCTGGCGAAACGCCACGCCAACACCGACAAATTCTCCATGCAGCAGCAGCAATTCGTCACCGAATATGCATGGGGCGCATTCTGGTCGCGCAAGGACCTGCCGCTGAAGATACGCAGCCTCGTAACGCTGGCGATGATCACTGCATTAGGCAAGGACGACGAGCTAAAAGGCCATATCCGCGGCGCCCTCAACAACGGCGCGACGCCGGAAGAAATCATGGGCGTCTTCCACCACGCGACGGTCTACTGCGGGTTTCCTGCAGCGAACGGGGCGGTGCGCGCCGGCGCGGAAGTGTTCAGGGAGATGGGACTGATCTAAGCGACGGGAATGACCTCGCGCCGGAGCCCGGCAGCCTCACTTCCGTTGTACGCTATCTTGCGGCAAATCGTTCGTCGGCGTAGAGCTCTAAAAAGCCGCAGTCGGCGCACCGGAACGCACCAATGGGAATACCGTCTTTAAACGACGCGTCGGTGCGCCGAAAAAACGACTTTTTCGGGTGCTTCTCATGCCAGCTCCCAACCAGTATCGAGCTGTGAGCAAAGTCCGGGATGAATCCTTGCTCCATGGTCCCGCTGCACTTGGGGCAAGTTGCTTTTGCTTTAGCCATTGATAACTCCTTTGTATTGGCGCTTCGTTTGGCGTCTGCGTTGACGGCCCGCAGTTGTGGATCGCGCATTCGTATGCGGTCGACGAGCTAGAACGAAATGCTGACGTCGCGCACGAATGCTTCAACCCTTGCAGCCGATTCGACTGGCTTCGCCTGAAGCATAAAGTGAGGCGCCTTCAGCTCGAAGACCCTGACGGCAGGCAAAAGTTTGCAAATCAGTTTGGAAGCATCGCGGGACACGACACGATCGCTGGCCGCACGCAGGTAAATTACGGGGACTTCGATTTTCCTGAGCTGCGCAACAACATCGGCGGCAAGAACCTGCCGAAGGCGAGCACGCCAAATGACCGGGCTCACCTTGGCGATTACGGCGGCCAGATGGGCACGCAGTGTCTTCGAGGCGTAGCGCCCAAGCAACAACGCGGCAGCAATTCGGGTACGCATCTGCCTGACGGGAAAGCGACTCAGCAGGAAACTTAGCAGATTCGGCATACGCACCGGGTTGCGCACAAACGAACAGACCAGAACCAGCCCGCGAAGCCCCGCGGGTTTCGACGCGGCTATGGAAACCGCGATAGGGCCCGAGAACGACTCTGCGAGCAAAACAAACGGACGTTCGACAGGCAGGCTCGCGCGCACCAGCACCTCCAGTTCCGCATAGGTCATTGCACGGTCGAGAGGATATTTCACGACGACGGTCTCTATCGCCGTGGGCAAGGCGGCAATGAAATCCGCATAAAAGACGCCGGTGCCGTCCATGCCGGGAAGAAGAACAATGGTTGGCACTGGATATTTAGGCTCTAACGTTATTGTGAATTACGGCAACCAACGAACAAACATCGTATACCGAATAGCGTCCGTCCGTTCCACGCACATTTGCGCCCTCGCCTCCCCAAAAACCGCTTATTTTGCTAACCCGACTTCCGTCAACGCGGAGTGGAACTGCTCGAACTCGGTCTTGAGATATCGCTTCGCCGTTTCGCTGTTCATATACATGTCCTCGAACACGTTGTTGTCGAGGTCTTTCTTCCATTCGTCGGTCCTGGCGAGCCGCGCGATCACGCCGTCCCAGTACGCGATCTGCGCGACGGTCATGCCCTTGGGGCCCGCCAGCAGGCGCCAGTTGGTGATTCGAACGTCTATGCCCTGCTCTTTCCACGTCGGCACATTCGCGAGCGCGCCGGTCAGGCGCTGCGGCGCGGTGACGCCGAGCACGCGCATCTTGCCCGCCGCGAGGAAAGGGATCACGTTGTTCGCGGCGGACGAAATGAGATCGACATGCCCGCCGAGCGTCGCAGTGACCGCTTCGCCGCCGCCCTGAAAGACGACGGTCTTCAATTTCTTCACGTCGCCGCCCGCCGCCTTCGCGATCAACGCGAAAGCGATGTGATTCGGACCGCCCGCACTGCTGCCGACCGAAGCGCTCACCGACGCGGAATCTTTTTTCAATCGTTCGATCAGGTCTTTGCCCGTTATCAGGGGAGATTCCGTCCGCACCGACAGCGCAACCGACTCGGAGTACATCATCGCCAGCGGCGTTATATCGGCATAACCGACAGCGCTGCGGCCGTTGATCTGATTGGTGAGCAGGGTCGTGTTCGCGATCTCGACATAATGCGCATCGCCAGCATGCTGGTTGAGATAGGCCCAACCCACCGCACCGCCGCCGCCCGGCTTGTTGACAACGGTGATCGGCGTTTCCACCAGGCGTTTGTCCGCGAGCAGGCGATTGAGCGTGCGCGCGGTCTTGTCCTGGCCGCCGCCGGCCCCGGTGCCGACGATGATCTCGACCGCCTTCTCGGGTTTCCATTGGGCAGGCGCCCCTTGGGCAAGCAAGACAGCGCCAGCGCTTATGAAAACCCCGATACATGTTTTGGTGTTCATGTCGTCAACGGCAGCTTTACTGCCTCTCCCGTTTTTAAAGAGCGCTCGATAGCGAGCGAAATCTCCAGGGCGCGGCGCGCGTCCTGCGGCGTGGCCAGCACGCATTCGCGGCCGGTCGACAAGTAGTCGAGCCAGGCGCGCGATTCCGACGCGACCGGCCCCTGGAATTCACCGAGCGCCCAGTCGCCCGGCGTGCCGCTGCCGAGGAACACCATGTTCACGTTATGGTCCGGGATGTAGACATGCGGCACGCCGACGTTGCTGTACATGAGCTGGTCGGTATGGTCGTCGTCGAGGATCATCACGCCTTCGGTGCCGAGCAGCTCCACGCGCGCCGCGTGGCCGAGCGACGGATAATGCTGCGGCAGCGCGTAGCACACGCCGAAATTAACAACAGCGCCGTCGGCAAACGTGACGATGGCCCACGTGACGTCGTTGGTATTGTGGCCGGAGCCTTTCAGCACGCTGCCCTGGCCGCGCGCGAATACTTCGACTGCGGGATTGCCCGCGAGCAGCCAGTTCATGACGTCGATGTAATACGTGAGGCCCGACACCGAGCTGTTTTCGGGCAGTCGCTTCAGCGTCTGCATCGCCTGCGAGCGCGAGTTGTAAACGCGCGCGGCGCCGCCGGTCACGCGCCCCAGCCTGCCCTGGACGATCTGCTCCTTGGCCAGCAGATAGCGGTCCTTGTAGCGGCGGCTGAACCCTACGCGTAAATCGCCGCCGGCTTTGGCGACCGCCGCGATGATCTTGTCGGCTTCGGCGAGGTCGAGCGCGAGCGGCTTCTCGACCAGCACCGGCTTGCCGAGCTCCAGCGCCTGCATGATGGGCAGCGTGTGCTCGAGCTCTATGGTGGACACGATAACGGCGTTGACCTCGGGCCGCGATATCACCGCGAGATTGTCGCTGGAGTGAAACTGCGCGCCGGTGCGTGCCGCGAGCTTTTCCGCGCGCGCCGGGTCGCGGTCGGATACAGCGAGAAATTTGACTGCCGGGTGCGCCGCCGCCATTACCGCGCGCAGCGTGCCGATCCGGCCTGAGCCAATTACAGCGATACCGAGTTCTTTGCGTTGCAAAATTTTCTTTTCCTTTTGATAAGGCGCCGGCTGCAAATGATAGCCGAAAGCCATGCTATAAAGCAGCATGCGATTTCGTCTGCTGCCATGACTTCGTCAGCACACCACGCGTGGCGCCCAGAACGCGAGGTCGAAATCGTCGCCGGCACGCCGCGCGGCGCGGGCCTCGACCGTACGGCGCGCGCGCTGGCCGCGGCGTTCGACGCAACGAAATTTCTCGACGTTCCAGTGCGCGTGACCAATTTGCCGGGCGACGCCAGCCGCCGGATCTGGAAGCATCTCGATCGTCATGTCGGCGACGCGCACGTGCTCGTCATTACATCGCCGAATGTTACGGCCGATTATCTGACAGGGTTTTCAGCGTTCGATCACGACAGCTTCACGCCGCTCGCCATCCTGCACAACGAATTCCTTTCGTTTGTCGTGCGCGCGGATTCGCCGCTCAAAAGCGGCGGCGATTTGCTGCACATGCTGCGATCAGAAGCCGGCTCGCTCACAACGGCGGTGGCAACGTCGCGCGGCAATCCCAATCATATTGCACTCGCGAAGGTCGCGCTGCAGGCCGGCGGCGATGTGCACGCGCTGAAAGTGGTTCCTTTCGATTCGGCGCGCGATGCGATCGCGGACGTGATGGCCGGACGCACCGGATTGGCAGTCATTAGCGCTGCAAGCGCTGTCCCCGAGCTTGCGGCCGGCACGGCACGCGCACTCGCAGTTTCGGCATCAACGCGGCTGGGCGGCGAGTACGCGCGGACGCCGACGTGGCTGGAGCAAGGCGTCGATTGCGCCGTCGATGTATGGCGCGGCGCCGATGGGGCGCACGGATTGACACCCGACCACGTGGCATTCTGGAACGCTGCGCTGGCAGCGGCGACTGCCAGCGATGTGTGGAGTGCCGCGATTGAACCTAATTTGTGGGCGCCGCTGTACTGCGATGGCGTCGCGCTCACCGCCCGGCTCGCTCGCGAGCGGGCTGCGATGAGCGAGATTCTGCGCGCCCTTGGCCTGCTCGCCTAGCGCACCCCGCAATTTCGCCCCGCTTTGCCCGCTATGCTATCCTTGCTGCCCCGCCCTAGTGGCTAACGCAGCAGCAATCGACAGGGCGACTCGCATGGATCCGGAGCAAAAAATGCGCATGGAAGTTCATGTTCACGGCACCGCATTCCTGTGCAAAGGGGTGCACCTCACGCAAGTCGAGCACGCGCTGCGCCCGTGGCTCGACTATCTCGAAGTCGATGCCATCGAAAAAGTGCAGAGCCTCGAGCGCGAAGAGCCCGGCATCCGCTTCGACCTGAAAGAACAGGCACTGGACATGTGCTGGACAGGCGAAGTCGGACGCAGCTTCCAGGCGCGCCTGACCGAAGCATTCCAGGCGCTCGGCCCGCTCACGGAATACGCGTCCGAAATAACGCTTACGTGCTACCACGACAGCGGCAAGGAAGAATTCCAACAGATCTTCATCGGACCGTCCGCCGAGGCGATCCACGAAATCCGCCGTCAATGCGTCGAAGAAGACCTCGCAGCGCTGCTGTCACCGCATTTCGACAAGGCACGCGTCGACCAGGTCGCGAGCATGGTCAACCAGATGTTCGACGACGAGTGGAAACGCCGTCCCGCGGTCGAAGATCAGGTGGCTGCTCCAGTCCTGCAACCGCATCCGCGCAACCGGCATCTGCACTAGATCTTTTACCAAACCTCGGCCACAGAGGACACAGGGAACACAGAGAGAAGTGAACTGATTTCCTCTGTGGTTGATTGTTTTTGCCGTTTTCCCGCATTTGCCCATGGATGAGATCGTCAAGCAGGGAATGGCCAAGTGGCCGAATGTGCCTTCGGTCTACGGCTGGTTGAGCCTCGACCGCCGCGGCCACTGGCTGATCAAAGGCGAACGCATCGCCAATGCCATCGTCTCCGACTTCATCGGCCGCAATTACGAGCGTGACGAGCAGGGCCGCTGGTTTTTCCAGAATGGCCCGCAACGCGTTTTCATCTCGCTCGATTACACGCCGTTCGTCTACCGGCTAACGGGGAATGAGGGCGCCGGCGCGGAGCCGCGTATGGAAACGCACACCAAACACGCCGTGGAAAAAATCATCAGTGCGTGGATAGACGAAACAGGCGTCGTGCTGATGGAAAGCGAGCACGGCGTCGGGCTCGTCGACGACCGCGACCTCGAGCGCCTGCTGGCGTCCTTCACTGACGCGCGCGGCAGATCGCTGACCGAAGACAGCATAGGCGCCGCCATCGAACTATTGCAGACCGGCGCGGGCGCCGACCTCGCATTCTGCTATGGCGCCGCCACCGTGCCAGTTGCGCCGATCGCGGCTGCTGAAGTTCCCGCGCGTTTCGGCTTCATGCCGCGGCCCGCGCAGCCCGCCGACCAGGAAGAGTGCTATTAGATGAAACCGCTCGCCGAATTGCCCCTGGACGCGCGCAAACTGCTGCGCGGCCTGCTGTTCGACATCGACGACACGCTGACGACCGATGGCCGCCTGACGGCCGCCGCCTACTCGGCGCTCGAAGCGTTGCAGCGCGCCGGCATGCTGACTATCGCGATCACCGGCCGTCCCGCCGGCTGGTGCGACCACATTGCGCGCATGTGGCCGGTCGATGCGGTCGTGGGCGAAAACGGGGCTTTCTATTTTCGCTACGACCACGCCGCGCACGTCATGCAGAAGCGCTACGTCGATGACGACGCGACGCGCGCCGGCTATCGGCAAAAACTGGCCGGCATTCGCGATCGCATACTCGCCGCCGTGCCGGGCGCGGCCGTGGCCGGTGATCAGCATTACCGCGAAGCGGACCTCGCCATCGACTATTGCGAAGACGTGCCGCGCCTGCCCGACGCCGACGTGGACAAAATCGCCGCCCTCATGCGCGCGGCCGGATTGACCGCCAAAGTGAGTTCTATCCACGTCAACGGCTGGTTCGGCGCGTACGACAAGCTCGCCATGACGCGCACGCTGCTGCGCGAATGTTTCGGCACCGACCTCGACGTGCGAAAAGTCGAATTCGTGTTCGCCGGCGACTCACCGAACGATGCGCCCATGTTCGCATTCTTTCCATACGCGGTGGGCGTCGCCAACATCAAGGCCTTCGCCGGCCGCATGGACGCGGCACCCGCGTACGTGACCCAAGCAGCGAGCGGCGCGGGCTTCTGCGAGCTTGCGGACTTGCTGTTGACGGCAAGATAATTCAGGAAAAACCGGAGAATACAATGATCGACTTGCGCAGCGACACCATCACCAAGCCAACGGAGGCGATGCTCGCCGCCATGCAGGAGGCGACTTACGGCGACGATTCGCGCGACGGCGACCCCACCGTGCTGAAGCTCGAGGCGCTGGCGGCGGAGAAAACCGGCAAAGAGGCCGGTGCGTACATGCCGAGCGGAACCATGACGAATCTGGTCGCCATGCTCGCCCACACGCAGCGGGCGGGCGAAGTGCTGCTCGAAGAAGGCTCGCACACGTTGAGCTCGGAGCTGGGCGGCATCGGCGCGCTGGCGGGGCTTTTCTACCGCACGATTCCCGGCAAGCGCGGCGCGATGGACATCGATGTGCTGCGCGAAAAAGTCCGTGCCACGGGCCGCAATCAAATGGGCACTGCGCTCATCTGGATGGAAAACACGCACAACCGCGCGGGCGGCGCGGTGCTGCCGCTGGCGCATATGGCGGCGGTGCACAAGATCGCCAATGAGAACGGCGTGCCGGTACATGTCGATGGCGCGCGCTTGTTCAACGCAGCCGCCGCATTGAAAACGACTGCCAAAGAGGTTTCGGCGCATTGCGATAGTGTCTGCTTTTGCGTGTCGAAGGGTTTGTCCGCACCGGTCGGCTCGGTGCTTTGCGGCAGCAACGAATTTATCGAGAAGGCGCGCGCCTTCCGGCGCATGGTCGGCGGCAACATGCGTCAGGCCGGTCCGCTCGCTGCCGCCGGCATAATCGCGCTTGAAAACATGGTCGAGCGTTTGTCCGAGGACCATCGGACCGCCAAGCGGCTGGCGGCCGGTCTGCACAAGATAGACGCGAGCATCGTCGACCCCGCGCTGGTCGAGACCAATCTCGTGCGCGTGTCAGTGCATGCAAGCGGCCGCCAGGGCGCGGAATGGTCCGAGCAAATGAAGAAACGCGGCGTAATCGTCGGCGGTGGCACCTGGGACCTGCGCTTCGTCACGCACCGGCATGTGGTCGATGCCGACATCGACCACGCCATCGGTGCTTTCGCGGAAGTCTGGAAAAGCAAATAAAACCAACGAGGATACGGTTCCGATCGGACGCCTTGCACTTTCGACTTTATCGGCCGCCGTCCCGCTCCGGTTTATGAACGGAAAATTGCGCGTATCATAGTTCGCGCATGGACACCGACCTACTGCTGCTCGCCCGCGCGCAGTTCGGGCTGAACATCGGATTTCATATTCTGTTTCCGACGCTGACTATCGCGCTCGGCTGGGTCCTGCTGTTTTTCCGCATTCAGTACGCGCGCACAGGCGACACCGCGTGGCTGGTGACGTACAAATTGTGGACGAAAATTTTCGCGCTGTCCTTCGCGATGGGCGTGGTGACCGGCATCACGATGTCGTTCCAGTTCGGCACCAACTGGCCCGGCTATATGCTGCACGTCGGCAATATCGCGGGGCCGCTCCTTGCGTACGAAGTATTGTTCGCGTTTTTCCTCGAGAGCACTTTCCTCGGCGTGATGCTGTTCGGCATGAACCGCGTCCCGTCGTGGGTGCATATATTCTCCTCGGCGATGGTGGCGATCGGCACGACTGTCTCGGCATTCTGGATACTCGCGCTAAACTCCTGGATGCAGACGCCCTCCGGCCAGGTCATGGACGGCAATGCGCTGATCGCCGGCGACTGGTGGCAAGTAGTTTTCAACCCGTCACTGCCCTATCGCTTGACGCACATGCTCATTGCGTCGGGCCTTACCACCGCGTTCGTGCTTTGTGGATTGTCTGCGTGGCGCCTGCTGCGGGCGCCTGCCGACGTGTCGGCGCGCAAAACACTGCGTACGGGCCTCCTGCTTGCCGCCGTGCTGGCGCCGGTGCAGATTTTCGCGGGCGACCAGCATGGCCTCAATACGCTCGAACACCAGCCCGCGAAAATCGCGGCGATCGAGGCTTTGTGGCATACCGAAGCGGGCGCGCCGCTCGTTTTATTTGCCGTACCGAACCAAGACACGCAGCATAACGATTACTCGATCGAAGTACCGAAGCTGGCGAGCTTGATTCTCAAGCACGATCGCAACGCCGAGATAAAAGGCCTGGCGGATTTTGCGCCGAACACGCCTCCCGTGCTGCCGGTATTTTTCGCTTTTCGCGTGATGGTCGGCATCGGCGTGCTGATGTTGCTGCTCGGGTGGACCGGCGCCTGGATCACGCGACGCGGGGCTTTGCCGCCGCGCTGGCTGCTCTGGACGTACGCGGGGACCACGTTCGCCGGCTGGGTCGCGACGCTCTCCGGCTGGCTGGTAACGGAAATCGGTCGCCAACCCTGGCTCGTTACGGGGATCCTGAAGACGGCCGATGCCGCCGGCCACACACCCGGCCCCTTGCTCGGCGCCAGCCTCACCTCGTACATCATTGTGTACTCCGGGATGCTCATCGCTTACATGGTCGTGCTCACGCACTTGGCGGGCAAGGGCGCGCAGACATGAACGTCGACCTGCCGCTCATCTTCGGGATACTGATGGGCGCGGCCGTGCTGCTGTACGTCGTGCTCGACGGCTACGACCTCGGCGTCGGCATGCTGATGCCTGCAGCGACGCATGACGAGCAGTCGTTGATGGTGGCTTCCATCGGACCATTCTGGGACGCCAACGAAACCTGGCTGGTGCTCGGCGTAGGCATACTGCTCGTCGCTTTCCCGCTCGCGCATGGCGAGGTGCTCGCCGCGCTCTACCTGCCGGCAACTGTCATGCTGGTTGGCCTGATGTTGCGTGGCGTCGCGTTCGAGTTCCGCGTCAAAGCCGGTGGCTGGCATCGCGAGCTGTGGAACTGGCTGTTCTGGTTCGGCTCTTTCCTCACCTCATTCGCGCAGGGGCTCATGCTTGGCCGCTATATCACCGGCTTCGAATCGGGGTTCCTGTTGTATTTGTTCGCGCTGCTCACCGGCGCGGCGCTCTGCGGCGGCTACGTCCTGCTCGGCGCAACCTGGCTGGTTATGAAAACGTCCGGCGCGCTGCAGAAAAAAGCCTTGGCATGGACGCGCTGGGGGCTCGCCTGGGTTGCGCTCGGCGTCGCCCTCGTCAGCCTCGCAACGCCGCTCGTCAGCGCCACTGTGATGGCGAAATGGTTTGCGCATTTTCCGTTCGTGCCGCGCACCTGGTGGCTCGCGTTGCTGCCTCTCGGAACGCTCGCCGCCGGCGGCTGGGTGTGGTACGCGACGGTCTGTCTGGAGAAGGATGCCGCGGCTGCCGACTGGACAGCCTTCGCCGGCGCAGCGTCGATTTTCGTGCTGGCGTTCTGCGGGCTTGCCTACAGTATCTTTCCTTACGTCGTGATAGACCGCATCACGTTGTGGGAAGCCGCATCGCATCCCTCGGCGCTTAAGATGGTGCTGATCGGCGTCGCTATCGTGCTGCCCTTCCTGCTCGGCTACACCGTATTTGCGCACCGCGTTTTTCGCGGCAAGGCGCAGGCTGAGCTCTACAACTGAGCGCCTCAGAGAATCCGCTTGCGGATGGCAGTGACGGCAACCTCGGCAATGATAACGACCGCAAAGATCGCTACCAGCACCATCGCCACGCGGTCCCACTGAAAAAGATTCATCGCCGTGTCGAGCGCCATGCCGATGCCGCCCGCGCCGACCAGGCCCAGCACCGCCGACTCGCGCACGTTGATGTCCCAGCGGAAGAGCACCACCGACCAGAATGCCGGCTGGATCTGCGGCCAGTAACCCTTGGTCAGCACCGAAAACCACGGCGCGCCGGCCGCTTGCAGCGCTTCGATCGTGCCCCGGTTCGCTTCCTCGAGCGCTTCGCCGACCAGCTTGCCGATGAAACCGATCGAGCGGAAAGCAATCGCCAGCGTGCCTGCCAGCGCGCCCGGGCCGAACACCGCGACGAATAACAGCGCCCACACCAGTGAATTTACCGACCGGCTGGAGACCAGCAGCAGGCGCGCGGCAAAATTGAGCGGACGGCTCGGCGTGATGTTTTGCGCTGCGCTGATGCCGATCGGGAAAGCCATTACGACAGCGAAGATAGTACCGAGCGTCGCGATGTGCAGCGTCTCAATCAGCGCTTCGTGCACGCCTTTCGGGTAAAAACCGAAGGCGACAGGCCACATGCGTTTTAGGAGATCGGCCATCTGCTCCGGGGCGTCGAGCATGAATTCGGGTATCACCTCGACCGACTGCACCGATGCCACGATTGCCATGACGATCAGGAGATAGACGGCGAAGCGGGCAATGCGCTGCGTGAGAGTAAATCGCCGCCAGGTTCTCGCCTCAAGTGCCGTAATGGTCATGCTTTACCCTTGAATCCCGCATCCCGAATCCTGATTTCTCATTCTTCGTCCACCTTGCTGCGCTCGAGAAATATCGCGCGCACGCGGGTCGCCAGCATCTCGCCAGCGAAGATCAGGAAAATAATCGAAAGCAGCATCGCGCAGACGAAATCGTAATCGAAGCGCTGGAACGCCGCGAACAAGGCGCCGCCGATGCCGCCCGCACCGACAATGCCGACCATGGTCGAATTGCGCAGGTTGGAATCGAGCTGATAGGTCGCAAAGCCGATGAAGCGGCCGAATACCTGCGGCAGCACGCCGTATGTGATCACGTTCATGAACGACGCGCCGGCCGCGCGCACCGCCTCGACCTGTTTCAGCGATATCTCTTCGATCGCCTCGGCAAATAATTTGCCGATGAATCCGATCGATGCGACACTCAGCGCAGCGATGCCAGACAGCGCGCCGAACCCAAGCGCCTTGACGAACACAATGGCGACGATTACCGGATGGAACGAGCGGCACAGCGCGATCAGCAATCGCGCCGGCCACGTCACCCATACCGGCATCAGATTGCGCGCCGCGAAGAGGCCGATCGGCAGCGACACCAGGATGCCAAGTGCCGACGCCAGGACCGCGATCTCTATGCTTTCAGTGAGGCCCTTGAGAAGGATTTCCCAGCGCGCGAAGTTCGGCGGGAACATGCGCCCGATAAAACGCGCCCCGTTGTCGAGCCCGATCATGAATCGAGCCCACGTGAAATCGAGCAGCGAACAAGCGTAGATGATGTAGACGGCGAGCAGCACCCACCCGGCACGCGCCCACCAATTCGGTGGAAATGCGATACGCGCGGTTGCGGCGCTCATGCGTGCAGCCAGTCTTCTCCGCCGTAGATCGTCTTCAAATGGCCGTCGGTGAGCCCGGCAGGCGCGCCGTCGTATACCACCCTGCCTTCGGACATGCCTATGATGCGGTCGGCGAAGCGCCGCGCGAGTTCGACATCGTGCATGTTGACGATGATGGGGATGCCTTTCGCGGTGCCGAGATCGCGCATGAGCGACATGATCTCGACCGATGTCTTGGGATCCAACGAGGATGTCGGCTCGTCGGCCAGCAGCAATTTCGGGTGCTGCATCACCGCTCGCGCAATGCCCACGCGCTGGCGCTGGCCGCCGGAGAGGCTGTCGGCGCGTTGGTTGGCGAAGCCCGCGAGGCCAACCACGTTCAACAGGTCAAACGCTTCATCGATGTCCGCCTGCGGAAACTTGCGCAGCCACGCTTTGAGCGGCGTGACGTAACCGAGGCGCCCCGTGAGCAGGTTCTCCATCACGGTCAGGCGCTCGACCAGGTTGTATTCCTGGAACACCATGCCTATGCCGCGGCGCGCTTCGCGCAGTTCGCGCCCGGACAATTTGACGAGGTCCCGGCCCTGAAACAGGATAACCCCGGCAGTCGGTTCAGCCAGGCGGTTGATGCAGCGAATAAGCGTGCTCTTGCCGGTGCCCGATGGGCCGATCACCGCAATAAATCCGTGCGCGCCGAAGTCGAGGCTGATATCGCGCAGCACCGGCTTGCCGCGCGTGTACTCCTTGTTGAGACCGCGAATACTCAGCGCGGCGGCATTGTCCATGCGCGCTTATTTCTTGCCTGCTTTTTCCTCGGCGGCTTTTTTGCGCGCCGCTTCCTCGCGCGCCGATTCTTTCTCATAAGCAGCGCGGTTGAATGCCTCGCCCGAACCCTCGGCAACCTTGCGTACGACTTCCCAGTCCTTGAGATAAGTCACTGGCACGAAGCGGTCGGCGCCGTCGAAAGTCTTCTGCATTTCGGGCGTGAAGCGGTAGTCGTAAAAGCACTTCAGCATCTGGTCGCGGAATTTCGGCTCGAGATCGTGCGCGTAGGAAAACGACGACGTCGGAAATTTCTGGCTGCGGTAAATAATGCGGAAATCGTCTTCCTTGACCTGGCCGCGCGATGCCATGCGGTGGAACACGTCAGAGGCAACCGCCGCTGCGTCATAGTCTCCGGAGTTGACCCCCATCACCGAAGAGTCGTGCTTGCCCGAGAACAGGATTTTGTAATCCTTATCGGGCGTGAGTCCGAGCGGCGGAAACAGCGCGAGCGGCGCCATATGCCCGGAGTTCGACGACGGCGAGGTGTGCGCGAATTTTTTGCCTTTGAGGTCCGCGAGTTTCTGGTACGGGCTGTCTTTTTTGACGATTACGATCAGGTTGTAGCCCTGGAATTCCTTGGCGTCCCCTTTGACCGCAAACGGCACGGCACCCGCGATGTTGACTGCGAAAGCCGTCGGGCCGGTAGAGAATCCGCCCACGTGCAGCCGTCCTGAGCGCATCGCCTCAATTTCCGCGGCGTTCGACTGCACCTGGTAAAAGACGACCTTCTTGCTCGTGCATTTTGCGAGGTGGTCGGTAAAGGGGCGAAAAGCCTGCTCGTATACTGCGGGGTCCTCAACCGGCGTATAGGTAAATACGAGCGTGCTCGGCGTCTTGTAGCGCTTGGAGTCTTTGGGCGCGTCGGCGACAAGGTCCTTGTTCTCGTCGCAATACTGCGCATCGAGGTCACCGCGGTTCTTGCAACTGTCGCTTTGCGACATCGCAGCACCCGCCAGCATGGCAAATGCCGCGGCCAGCGCGCAGTGGATTATCGGGGCGGTTGTTCTCATGTCTCCTCCGTTATTTAGCGCGGCGGGCCAACGCGCCCATCACGCAGGAATCCCATGCTTGTCGCGCATGTCCACGGCTACTCTACTGAGCGCGCCGCCCAGGGTCAAGGCAATGCCGCGCTCATCGCACGCGCCTGGCGGTAAAACTCTCTTCGATCTCGTCCTTGAAATAGCTGGCGGGCGAGGGGGAGTTCATCAGCCGCCGGTATACCTCCTCGGACACGCCGGCGTATTGGCTGATGCCGCCGTTGCTGAATTCGATTTCGAGCACGCGGTTACGTGTATCGTAGCCCGCCGAGCGCAGAGTGCTTGCGTTTAGCCGCTTGCGTTCCATATTGCCTCCTCACCTGTCGCCGAAACCGTTGTCCGTGCCTATTGTAATGTGCCGCCAGCGACCAGCCATCGCGTGAGCGCCCCGCGCCCCCATTGGGAGGCAATGCTACGACTGGATTAAACTCCTGCTTTACGCGTCACGTATGGAGACTGCCAAATGAAATCGCTGCTATTGTGCATTTGCTGCGCCATTGCCTCGCTGCCGGCGCTCGCCGCAGACGAGAGCACGCCTGCGCGCGCGATGTTCGCGGAAAGCTGCTTGCGACTTGCCACGGCCATGGGCCTGCAGGGAGACATGCAGAAGCGCTTTGTCGACGAATGCGTGCGCGCCAAAGAGAACGTCAACAATAAAGGCGCGCCGGCCGCCCCGTTCGAAGCGAACGCGGCCTGCTGAGCGCGGGACATATAAAAAAAAGGCGCCGCATTAGCGGCGCCCTTTTTTCAATGAGGCAGGCGGGCTAGGAACGGTTCGCCATCGGAAACGGCCATGCGCCGGGGATAGAGATCGGCTGTGCGGCCGGCGCCGGCGCAGCCGGCTTGTTTGAGGGCATTACGCTGCTTTTAGCGGCCGGCTTTTTCGCTGCCACTTTGTTTTTAGCAGCAGGCTTCTTCGCTGCAGCCTTGTTTTTAGCAGCGGGCTTCTTCGCTGCAGCCTTCTGTTTGACAGCCGGTTTCTTGCGGGCCGACGGCTTTGCTTTTTTTCCGGCGGCGGCCTTGCGCGCCGGCCTGGATTTTCCGACAACGGTTTTTTTCTTCTTCGCTGCCTTGCTTTTTTTCGCTTTAGCCATTACCTGCCTCCTGTAAACATCGATTATGCGCCGGCGCGTACTGTAGATCCAAGCAACCGGCGCCGGCGATTACGGCCGTTCCGGCACGCCGCCGTCCCGCGGCATAGCCGCGCCCGGCAGGCCCTACCCTAGTGCAAAGCGGACTGCGCTTTGCTCGCCAGATCGCGGTACAGCGTCTCCGGATCCAGCTTGATGCCGCCTTCCCACATCACCGTATTCTCGACCGGATCGACCTCGACGCGGTTGAACGTGTCGATGTCGCACAGCATCCGGAAATACTTGGTGTGCACGAGATCGCCGAGATAGACGTGGCCTTCCAGCCCGTCGTTAAAGCGCAACCACAGCGTGTAGTTGTCTTCGGCCCGGCATTCAGTGATGGTATGCATGCGGCGTCTGTTTCTGGGGTATCTCTTGGCTAATAAGCTTAATCCCAACTGAGCGCACCTCCTGTTTGATATTCGATTACACGAGTTTCAAAGAAATTGCGTTCTTTCTTGAGGTCTATCATTTCCGACATCCACGGAAACGGGTTGGTCGCGCCTTCGTACATCAGGTCGAGCCCGATCTGCTGGCAGCGGCGGTTGGCGATGTAGCGCAGGTACTCCTTGAACATCGGCGCGTTCAAGCCCAACACGCCGCGCGGCATGGTGTCTTCGGCATAGCGATACTCGAGATCGACGGCCTTGCGCATGATGTTGTGGATTTCGGCGCGGAACTCCATCGTCCACAGGTGGGGGTTTTCCATCTTGATCGTGTTGATGAGGTCAATGCCGAAATTGCAGTGCATCGATTCGTCGCGCAGGATGTACTGGTATTGCTCCGCAGCGCCCGTCATCTTGTTCTGGCGGCCCAGGGCAAGTATTTGCGTAAATCCGACATAGAAAAACAACCCCTCCATGACGCACGCGAATACGATCAGGCTCTTCAACAGGGCCTGGTCGTTCTGCTGGGTGCCGGTCTTGAAGTTGGGGTTAGTCAGCGTGTCGATGAACGGAATCAGGAACTCGTCTTTTTCGCGGATCGACGACACCTCGTGATAAGCATTGAACACCTCGCCCTCATCGAGGCCCAGGCTCTCGACGATGTACTGATAGGCATGCGTGTGGATCGCTTCCTCAAACGCCTGGCGCAGCAGGTACTGACGGCACTCGGGCGCCGTGATATGGCGGTAGGTGCCGAGCACGATATTGTTGGCGGCGAGCGAATCGGCGGTGACGAAGAAGCCGTGATTGCGCTTGACGAGACGGCGCTCGTCGTCGGTCAGCCCGTTCGGGTCTTTCCACAGCGCGATGTCGCGGCTCATCTGGATTTCCTGCGGCATCCAGTGGTTCGCGCAGGCGGACAGATATTTTTCCCATGCCCATTTGTATTTGAACGGCACCAGCTGGTTGACGTCGGTCTGGCCGTTGATGATGCGCTTGTCCGCGACGTTCACGCGGCGCATCTCTACCGGCGCGTGGGCCGGTGCCAGCGCCGCCAGCGCGGCGGCGGGATCGCTCGGCAACGCGCCGGTCTGCGGCAGGACGCCCGGCATCTGCAACCCAACCGCGGCGAGGCCGCCCGCGAGCGGCAAGTTTTCTTCGAATTGCAACATGTATAGCTCCTTTATTGATTTTGTGGGTGGACGACGATCAACAGCTGGCGTGCCCTTTATCGATTTTGTCGGTGGGCCCGTTTGGTTGCTCTGTGTCTGACCTTTTCAATGATTGTTGGCTCTGCCTTTACTGGCAGGATTCGCATTCCGGGTTGTCGATGGAGCAGAACTTGGCGTCCGTCGCCGGCGTTGCTTCCACGCCGCCGCTGGTGGACACGGCGTTGAGTGCCCCGGTCTTGCCGGTGGATTTCTCCACGTGCGTGGCACCCATCGTGCGCAAGTAGTAAGTCGTTTTCAGGCCGCGCAGCCAGGCGAGCTTGTAGGTCTCGTCGAGTTTCTTGCCGGACGCGCCCGCCATGTAGATGTTGAGCGACTGCGACTGGTCGATCCACTTCTGCCGCCGTGCCGCGCACTCGACCAGCCACTTCGGCTCGACTTCGAACGCCGTCGCGTAAAGGCTGCGGATTTCCTGCGGGATGCGGTCGATCTTGGCCAGCGTGCCGTCGAAATACTTGAGGTCCGACATCATCACCTCGTCCCACAGGTTGAGCTTCTTCAGGTCCTCGACCAGGTATTCGTTGGTCACCGTGAATTCGCCCGACAGGTTCGACTTCACGTAAAGGTTCTGATAGGTCGGCTCGATGCATTGCGAGAGGCCGGTGATGTTGGCGATAGTCGCGGTCGGCGCGATCGCGATGCAATTCGAATTGCGCATGCCGACCTGCTTGATGCGTTTGCGCAGCGACTCCCAGTCGAGCGTCGCGGACATATCGGTCTCGACGTAACCGCCGCGCTCTTCGGACAGGAGCTTCAACGACTCGTGCGGGAATATTCCTTTGTCCCACAGCGAGCCCTTGAACGTCGAATACGGTCCGCGCTCTTCCGCGAGATCCGCCGATGCCGAATACGTCGTATAGGCGACCGACTCCATCGAGCGGTCGGAGAATTCGACCGCCGCCTGCGAGCCGTACGGAATGCGCAGCATGTGCAGGCAGTCCTGGAAGCCCATGATGCCGATGCCGACCGGCCGGTGCTTGAAGTTG
>JANYDM010000176.1 GCA_025363575.1 Betaproteobacteria bacterium
CCCGAAGCCGCTGGAACTTGCCGCGGCGCAGAAGCTGCTCGCCGAAGACGAAGCGCTTGTGCTGCTTCTTGTCTCGGCAGATGAAAGTTTTTTGTGGGCGCTGCGGCGAAACGATGCGGGGTTCTTCAAGCTCGGCATCAAGCGAAGCGAACTGGCCGAAGTCGTAAAGAAACTCCGCTCGCAGCTCGATCTCGATGTGCCGGATCCAGAGCGCACCCTCGGGCAGCCATTCAATGTCGCATTGGCGCACGAGTTGTATAAGAAGATTTTCGCGCCCGCCGAGGCGCTGCTTGCCGGCGCTAAGCACCTAATATTTGTTCCCGATGGCGCAATGCAAAGCTTACCGCCTGGGGTGCTGGTGACTGAGCTGCCTGCGAAGCCCAACGCGGCTCTCGCCGAATTGCCGCACGTGCCGTGGTTAGCAAAGAAATTCACCATAACGGTGCTGCCAGCCGTGGGTTCGTTGCGCGCTTTGCGGCAGTTCGCGAAAGCGCCTGCGTCACGCGAGCCGTTCAGCGGTTTTGGCGATCCAATGCTGGAGGGGAATGGTGAAGACGCCCGCAAGAGAAATGTGGTGGCGCTTTACTCGCGTGGCTCAGTGGCTGATGTAAACGAAGTAAGAAAACTCGCACGTCTTCCCGAATCGGCCGGTGAGCTGCGCGCAATCGCCGCCGCGTTGAAAGCTCCTGCTGCATCGATTCGCGTCGGAGCCGCGGCGACGGAGCGCGCGGTGAAGGAAGCCGATCTTACGCGCTACCGTAACCTCGCCTTCGCGACGCACGGACTAATGGCGGGGGACTTCAAAGGCCTCGCCGAACCGGCGTTGGTGCTTACGCCGCCGGAGAAGGGCAGCGAATTAGATGATGGGCTGCTGACGGCGAGCGAAATCTCGCAGCTCAAACTGGACGCAGATTGGGTCGTTCTCTCGGCGTGCAACACAGCAGCGCCGGACGGAACGCCGGGCGCAGAAGGTCTATCAGGCCTCGCGCGAGCATTCTTCTATGCGGGGGCAAGATCGCTTCTCGTCTCGCACTGGGCCGTGAGTTCGGGCGCGGCGGTAGCGCTCACCACGCGCATGTTTGACGAGTCCGCGAAAGGCGCATCGAAAGCAGAAGCGTTGCGCCGTTCGATGCTTGCACTGATGGGGCGCACTGACAATCCGTACTTTGCGCATCCCGCTTTATGGGCGCCCTTCGTGGTGGTGGGCGAAGGTAATGCACAGTGGTCGGGAGAGCGTTGAAGCGCTAGCTCTTTGCTTGACACTCCATGCACGCTATGTGAGCATCGCTCGCAACTCGAATTCCGCCGGAGGAAAACATGCGCAATGCCAAAATCTTATTCTTGCTCGCTTTCGTAACGGTCGGCATGGCGGCGTGCGGCGCGATGGCGCAGACGCTCGAGAAAAAGAAAATCACCATCGCGGTCGGCGGCAAGCCGCTGCTGTATTACCTGCCGCTGACGATCGCGGAGCGGCGCGGGTTTTTCAAGGATGAAGGACTCGATGTCGAGATCGTCGATTTCCCGGGCGGCGCGAAGGCGCTGCAGGCGATGGTCGGCAGCAGCGCCGACATCGTCTCGGGCGCTTACGAGCACACGATCAACATGCAGGCGAAGGGCATTAATATCGTCGGCATAGCGCTCGAAGGCCGTTATTCCGGCATCGTGCTTGGCATACAAAAGAGCAAGGTCACTCAGTACAAGACGCCGAAGGACATGAAAGGCTGGAAGATCGGCGTCACCGCGCCGGGCTCAAGCACCAATATGATGGTCAGCAGCCTGCTCGCGAAGGATGGACTCAAGCCGGACGCAGTTTCCATCATCGGCGTGGGCGCGACCGCGGGCGCGGTGGCGGCGATGCGCAAAGGCGAAATCGAAGGTATCTCCAATCTCGACCCGGTGATCGCGCGGCTCGAAGCGTCCGGCGACATCGTGCCGGTCGTCGACACGCGCACGGCCAAAGGCATGAAGGAAGTTTACGGCGGCGCTTACCACGCCGGCTGTATCTACGCGCCGGCCGACTGGCTGAAGAAGAATCCGAACACCGCGCAGGCGGTCGTCAATGCAATCGTGCGCGCCGATCTGTGGCTGCAGAAGGCGCGTCCGGAGGAAGTCGTGGCAACGGTGCCGTCCGAGTATTACGGCGACGATCCGACGATGTACAAGGTCGCGCTGCTCAAGAACATGGAAGGCTATTCTCCCGACGGCCTGTTCTCGATGGAAGGCGCGAAGAACGTGTTCAAGGTGTTGAATTCGTTCGAGCCGACGGTTCAGTCCGCCAAAATCGATCTGGCGAAGACTTTCGACAACAGCTTTGCGCAAAAAGCGCTGAAGAAATATCGCAAATAACACCGTGTCGCCGGCACCCGCACTTGCGCTGTCCAATGTAACCGTTACGTTCGTGGCCGGTGATGCCGGCGGCAAAACCTATACGGCGGTACGCGACACGACGCTGACGGTGGCGGCCGGCGAGTTTGTTTCCGTTGTCGGTCCCACGGGTTGCGGCAAGTCAACTTTGCTCAATGTCGCTGCGGGCCTGCTCGAGTCGTCGGCGGGAGATGTGCATGTCTCGAACCAGCCCCTGACCGGCATCAATCGCGAAGCGGGCTACATGTTCCAGTCGGATGCGCTGCTGCCATGGCTGACCGCCTATGACAACGTCGCGCTGGGCCTGCGGTATCGCGGTACCGCGGAAAACATCGTGCGGGAAAAGGCCGGTGCGTGGCTCAAGCGCGTGGGGCTCAGCGCGCATGGCGGGCGCTACCCGCACCAGTTGTCCGGCGGCATGAAAAAAAGAGTCGCGCTGGCGCAGATGCTGATACTCGATCCGAAAATCCTGCTGATGGACGAGCCGTTCTCGGCGCTCGATATCCAGACGCGCCAGTTGATGGAGAACGAGCTGCTCGAACTGTGGTCGGCAGACCGCAAGTCGGTGGTGTTCATCACGCACGATCTCGAGGAGGCGATCGCGTTGTCGGACCGCGTGGTCGTGCTGTCGGCGGGGCCGGCCACGCGACCGATCGGCGAATTCGCGATCGATTTGCCGCGGCCGCGCGACGTCGCGGAGATCCGCATGACGCCGCGGTTCGTTCAGTTGCATACGGAAATCTGGCGCGCCATGAAAGATGAAGTGCTCAAGGGTTATGCGCAAACCAGCCTCCGCTAGCCGGCTCGCGCTCTTTCACGCGCTGCTCCTGGGCTCGCTATTCGCAGTCTGGTACGTGATGACCGAGCCGGGCCTCATTCCGCCGTTTTTCTTTGACGATGCGAATCAGGCCAGATTCTTCTTCGGCCAGCCGGTGCAGGTGCTGGCGCGCATCTGGGAGTGGTTTGCGAGCGGCAAGATCTACCTGCATTTGTGGATCACGCTAGTCGAGACGCTGCTTGCGTTCGTCATCGGCACGGTGCTCGGGCTGGTCGTCGGGCTGTGGCTGGCATTGTCACCGACCGCGTCCGCGCTCGCCGATCCTTACATCAAGGCCATGAACGCCATGCCGCGCGTGATATTGGCGCCCATCTTCGCGGTGTGGTTTGGTCTCGGTATCCTGTCCAAGGTCGCGCTGGGCATCACGCTGGTGTTTTTCATCGTGTTTTTCAACGTCTATCAGGGCGTCAGGGAAGTGAGCCCGGTCGTGCTCAACAACGCGCGCATGCTGGGCGCCAGCGCGCGCCAGCTGCTGCGCACTGTGTACCTGCCGTCAGCCATGTCTTGGGTATTTTCGAGCCTGCACACGTCGGTGGGCATGGCGTTCGTCGGCGCAGTGGTGGGTGAATATCTGGGTTCGGCGCGCGGCGTCGGCTACCTGATCCTGCAGGCAGAAGGCGCGTTCGATATCAATACGGTATTCGCCGGCATACTGGTGCTCACGGCATTCGCGCTGGCGCTCGATGCCCTGGTCTCGGTCGCCGAACGGCGCCTGCTCATCTGGCGCCCCGCGCAGGGCGAGACGGAAAGGTTGTAAGGGATTGAGGAGCGAGGACTGAGGATTGAGGATTGAGCAATGCACTTGAATCAGGTCTTGAGCCGCAATCCTCAATCCCAAGGCCGCAGTCTTTGCTATGATGGTGCAAACGCATCGCGCGGAGGAGCTCTCATGATCATACGTGACATCCTGAGCATGAAAGGCGGCACCATATTCAGCATGGGTCCTGACGGCAGGGTGGCCGGCGCGGTCGGCATGATGGTGAAAAACGACATCGGCTCGCTGGTGGTGATGGACGGCGGGCGCATGATAGGCATGCTGACTTTCAGGGAAGTGCTCAAGGCGCTCGACGCACAGGGCGGCGATCTGGCGGACGTGCGCATCCGGGATGTCATGGTGGCAGAACCGATCACCGGCAATCCCGATGACACGCTGGACAATCTGCGCGAAGTGATGACGAAGAACCATATCCGCTATCTGCCCATCATCGACGGCGAGCGACTGCTCGGCGTGATTTCTTTTCACGATGTCGCCAAGTCCGTGATCAAGGAAACCAGCTTCGAAAACCGCCTTCTAAAGCGCTATATCAAGAACTGGCCGGAAGGCGACGAAGCGCCGAAATGATTTGAAAGCTGCCGCCGAAGCGCTTCATGGCGCGGGCGACGGGGTGTGAATAAATGCCTGTCAGCGGGCTGTGGGCGCCGTCTATATTCGACGGTTATTCTGCATATTCCGAAACTACTGATTTTGACCTGAGGAAAAGGCGGTTGCATGGCATTGTTCGGCGGCGGCAAGCCCGATCATCCGATGGCGGATCCCAAGCAGGCACGCTCGCTGATTGCGGATTTTCCGTCGAACGATGCGACCAAGGCGCTCGAGGAGGCGACGTTCTGGCTCGATTCCGTTGGCCGCACCGAGGGCTTCAAGGTCGACTACCGCTTCGAGTTGTATGACTTGCTCGATCAGGCAGCCAAAAACCACCAGCGCAAGCTCGCCCAGGATTACCTCGCGACAGACCGTCAGGAAAAATTCCGCGAGAGCAAATTATGGACCACCGTTTTCGAGTTCTGGAAAACGCTGGGAACGGCATACAACCAGTGCATCGAGCAGTTTCAAGCCGGCGCCGGCGGCTCGGGAGCGGTCAAGAAAGACCTGGCCGTGATCGCTGCGCGCACGCTGCGCGCGCTGACGTTGCAGCTCAAGTGGGGCTCGTTTCGCTATGGGCCGGTCGATGATCGCGTGTGGAGCGAGCTCGGGCGGATTTTCATGTTTGCCGAGTCCAGACGATTCGCGGACACCCCGGTTGATATTTATCCGGGCGCGCATGGCCAGGGCAGCGTCGAGCAGGAATTTCTCAAGGCGCTGATGCTGGGGGTCTCATCGACCGACGGCCTGACGCCGCTTGAGCAGGAAATCGCCGAACGCACCGTCGCGCATTTCGGCAGTCTTTACAAGACGCAGGCAAAGCCCGGTTCGCACTGCAACTATTATTTCGATCTGTCGATGCGCAAGCCGCCGGCGCGGGCGATGAAGACGCTCGATCCCAACCCGATGATCCGCTATTTTGGCGCGGGCGGTGCCCTGCAGGCACTGCGCAAGCTAATCGACGACATCAAGACCAAGGACGGCGTGCCCTCGGACGTCAACCTAGGGGGCACGTACGACAACGAGCTGCTGCTGTCCGTCATGAATCACCTTGCCATGTACTGGTCGGACAAACCGCCGGCGCGCGGCTCCGAGCGCCGCAAAATCGCGACGCGTCTGACGGTCGTGCATGGCATGCAGCCGATATTGCGGTGCATACGGCCGCAGACCGATGATATCTCGCTCGATTTCCAGTCCAAGGACGGTAGTGAGAGCTGGATCGTCGAGAATGTGAGCGAAGGCGGCTTCGGCGCAATCGTGCCGCAGGTCAAAGGCGACTGGATCAAGGTCGGCAGCGTGCTCGGCGTGCAAAGCGAGACCGCGAAATACTGGGGCGCCGGCGTGGTACGGCGCCTGACGCGCGACGAGTTCCAGCAGCGGCGCGTCGGCATCGAACTCATTTCCAAGGCGATCATTCCCGTCACCCTGACGCCGGCCGGCAATGTGTCGTCATTTAACGCAACGCGCGAAGGCGAGCCGGCCGTGCTGCTATCGACTACACCGGACAAGAATGGCGATGTGAGTCTGCTGCTGAGAGTCGGCAGCTATACGCCGACGCAGCCGCTGGAAATGACCGTGCGCGGCAGGCCGTTCTACCTGATGCCGCGCAAGCTGGTCGAAGGCGGCGACGATTTCGACTGGGCGAAATTCAAGGTCATGAAGCAAGCCTGATCGGAATGCGGGGTTCCGCGCTCCGCCTACGCGGGCAGGACTTGCAGCAGCCAGTGGCTTATCGCCGCGATTTCCTCCGCGCACACCGAATGCTGCATCGGGTATTCATGCCAATCGACCCGGTAGCCTGCCGCCGCGAGCTTGTCGCGGGATGTAGTGGCCATGGCGAGCGGAATGACCGGGTCGTAATTGCCGTGCGCATAGAATATCGGCACGTCTTTATTCTCGGGCGCGGCCTCCGCTGCCAGATGCTCAGCCAGCGGCAAGTAAGTCGAGAGCGCCATGATGCCAGCCAGGCGCTGCGCGTAACGCAGCCCGGTTTGCAGCGCGATGGCGCCGCCCTGCGAAAATCCCGCGAGCACGACATTTCGCGCATTGACGCCGCGCGTAATCTCACGCTCGATCAACGCATCGACGCTGAGCTGTGAGGCGCGCACGCCTTTCTCGTCCGCGCGGCGCGAGTTGCCTTCAAGGTCGCCAAAGCTCACGTCGTACCACGCGCGCATGACTTGCCCGTTGTTGATCGTCACCGCCATCATCGGCGCATGAGGAAAGACGAAGCGTATGGCCGGCGCGCCCGTCAGGCGCAGTTCGGGGACGATCGGCGCAAAATCATTGCCGTCGGCGCCGAGGCCGTGCAGCCAGATGACCGCAGCAGTAGGGTTGGGGGCGGTTTCTATTTCTATCGATTGCAGCAGATCGCTCATGATTCAGATTTTCGGTTTGATCGCAGATTTCGGGCGGAAGACTTTGATGATGTTTTCATGGGTCTCGATGTAGGGGCCGCCGATCAGGTCGATGCAGTAGGGCACCGCGGCAAAGACGCCGTCCAGCGTTTCTTTGATCGCTTTGGGCTGCCCGGGCAGATTCAGTATCAGCGCCTGTTTGCGGATCACGCCGACCTGGCGCGACAGGATGGCCGTCGGCACGTACTTGAGGCTGACCTGGCGCATTTGCTCGCCGAAGCCGGGCATGACCTTATCGGCGACCGCGAGCGTGGCCTCGGGCGTCAGGTCGCGCGGCGCCGGCCCCGTGCCGCCGGTGGTGAGCACGAGGTGGCAGTGCGCGTTGTCGACGAGATCGCGCAGGGTATTTTCGATGGTGGCCTGCTCATCGGGTATCAGCCGCGTCTCCATCCGCCACGGCGTCGAGAGTGCTGCGCCAAACCATTCCTGCAGCGCGGGCAGTCCTTTGTCTTCGTACACGCCGGTCGACGCGCGGTCGCTGATCGAAACCAGGCCGATCAATAGCTCGTTGTTCATCGCCGGGATTATATCTTGCAGTCTCTGCTGTGACGCGGGGAATTGCCTACTCTGCGTCGGCGGCGCTGTTGCGTCCGGCGACGATGTCGCGGACGGCGCGGAACAGGCCGCGGTAGTTTTTCGGCACGCGGTTGAGCGCGCGGTCGCGCTTGACGCTCGCGACGAGCGAACGCAGATGCTGCACGTCGCAGCCGGTATATTCGTGCGCGAACAGGGTCAGCGCGTCGTCCTCCGCGAGCAGACGCTCGCGCCAGCGCTCGACCAGCTTCTGCTGCGCGGTGCTCTCCTTCGCGGCGCCGCTCCAAGTGTCGAGGCGCGCGCGTATCGGTGCCGGATCGATTTCGCGCATGAGCTTGCCGATAAATTGCATCTGGCGGCGGCGCCCTTCAAAGTCGCTGATGCGCTGCGCGTCGACTATCGCGTCGAACAACCGCTCGGGCAGTGCGATCTGCGCGAGCTGACCGGCGTTCAGCATGACGAGCTCCGTGCCTATGTCCTGCAGCGCCGCCATGTCGCGCTTGCGCTGGCTTTTGCTCGGGCGTTGCGCGGCGTCGTCGCTCTCGGTGGGGTTGACCATACTGGTATGATAACGGCTTTTGGGAAGCCTCCGCACATGGCCAATGAGCTCAAGACGCGGCCCGCGTCACGCAACCAGTTTGCCAACGATCCGGCGGTTCTGCGGGAGATCGTCGCCGGCGCGCTCGAATACGCGGGCGGGCATGGCGCCACGGCGTGCGAAGCCGAAGTCTCTGAAGGTGTCGGCCAGACCGTCACGGTGCGCCACGGTGAAGTTGAGACCATCGAATACAATCGCGACAAGAGCATGGGTATCTCGGTCTACATAGGCCAGCGGCGCGGTCACGCGAGCACGTCGGATTTCTCGCCGCAAGCCGTGCGCGCGACAGCCGATGCAGCGCTGTCGATCGCGAAGTTCACCGCGAGCGATGAGTTCGCCGGGCTCGCCGATGAAAATCTGCTCGCGCGCGACATTCCCGATCTCGATCTGTTTTATCCGTGGGAGCTGCCGGTTGAGCGCGCGATCGAGCTCGCGCGGCAATGCGAAGACGCGGCCTTCGCCGTCGACAAGCGCATCAGCAATTCCGAAGGCGCGACGGTGTCGCTGCAGCAGTCGCATTTCGCTTATGGCAACTCGCGCGGATTCATGGGCGGCTATCCGAGTTCGCGCCACTGGATCAGCTGCGCCGTCATCGCGGGCAAAGGCGACGCGATGCAACGCGACGACTGGTACACGTCGGCGCGCGATCCGGCCGCGCTCGACGCCGCCGCCGCAGTCGGCAAGATCGCCGGCACGCGCGCCCTGGCGCGCCTCGGCGCAAAGAAGATCGCCACGGCGCAGGTGCCGGTGCTGTTCGAAGCGCCGGTGGCATCATCGCTGCTCGGTCACTTCGTGTCCGCCGTCAGCGGCGGCAGTCTCTATCGCAAATCCTCTTTTTTGCTCGACAGCCTCGGCAAACAGGTGTTTTCGCCGCTGGTCGAGATCACCGAAGATCCGCTGATACCGCGCGGCGAGGCGAGCAGCCCGTTCGACGAAGAGGGTGTTGCGACACACGCCCGCCCGGTGGTGGAGCACGGCGTGGTGCGCGGATACTTTCTCGGCAGCTACTCGGCGCGCAAGCTCGGCATGCAGACCACCGGCAACGCCGGCGGCAGCCACAATCTGATATTGCGTGACACCGGCGAGAACCTGGCGCAGCTTTTGAAGAAAATGGGCCGCGGCCTGCTCGTGACCGAAATGATGGGTTCGGGCACTAACATGGTGACCGGCGACTATTCGCGCGGCGCCGCCGGTTTCTGGGTCGAAAACGGCGAAATCGCCTACCCCGTGCAAGAGATTACCGTCGCCGGCAATCTCAAAGACATGTTTCTCGGCATCGTCGCGGCGGGCAACGACATCGTGAAGCGGGGCTCCCGGCAGTGCGGTTCGGTGCTCGTCGACCGCATGACCATCGCCGGGGATTGACCGGACGCGTCGGCTGCTGTTCAATACCGCGGCCATGCTGCGAATTCGGACGCTTGATCCGATAAGCGTGACTTAAAAACGGAGGAGAAAAAAATGAAACGTCGTGCATTCCTTACGAAGGCCGCAGCCGGACTCGCCGCGGGAACGGTGGCCGCGCCCGCCATCGCGCAATCGCAGCCGGCAGTGCAATGGCGGCTGGCTTCGAGCTTCCCCAAGAGCCTGGATACGATCTTCGGTGCCGCGGACATCGTTTCCAAACGCGTCGCGGAGATCACCGAGAACAAATTCCAGATCCGAGTGTTTGCCGCGGGCGAAATCGTGCCCGGCTTGCAGGTGCTCGATGCGGTGCAGAACGGCACCGTCGAATGCGGTCATACCGCTCCGTACTATTACGTGGGCAAGGATCCCGCATTTGCTTTCGGCACGGCCGTGCCGTTCGGCTTGAACGCACGTCAGCAGAATGCGTGGAAATACTATGGCGGCGGCATTGAAGCGATGGCGTTATTGTTCAAAGACTATAACGTCGTGCATATCCCGTGCGGCAACACCGGCGCGCAGATGGGCGGTTGGTACCGCAAGGAGATCAAGACGGTTGCCGACCTCAAGGGCATGAAGATGCGCATCGGCGGGCTTGCGGGCCAGGTGCTCGCCAAGCTGGGGCTGGTTGCCCAGCAGCTCGCCGCCGGCGACATCTATCCGGCGCTCGAGCGCGGCACCATAGACGCCGCAGAGTGGGTGGGCCCGTACGACGACGAGAAGCTCGGCTTCAACAAGGTCGCCAAGTTTTACTACTATCCCGGCTGGTGGGAGGGCGGTCCTGAGCTTTCGTTGCTCATTAACGACAAAAAATGGGCCGAGCTGCCGAAGCACTACCAGGCTGCGCTCGAAGCCGCATGTGCTGAAGCCAACGTTCATATGACCGCGCGCTACGACGTCAAGAACCCAGAAGCGCTCAAGCGCCTGGTCGGCAGCGGCACGCAACTGCGCCTGTTCCCGCGCCCGGTCATGGAAGCGTGCGAGAAAGCCGCATTCGAGCTGTACGACGAGCTGTCGGAGAAAAGCCCGCACTGGAAGCGCATCTACCCGGCGTGGAAGAAATTCCGCGATGAGCAATACCAGTGGTTCCGCGTCGCCGAATATGGCTTCGATAATTTCGCGTACAGCCCGCGGTCGAAACCCGCTGCCGGCAAATAATTTTCAGCGTCAGCCACAAAAAAAGCCCCGCTGCGGCGGGGCTTTTTTTTGCCGATGCGCACCGCTACTTGCCTTCGCGTATCGCCTTCTCGAGATCGGCGGCGGCCTTGTCCTGCTCGGTCTTGCCATCCGCGTCGGGCGGTGTGCCCGTCGGAATTTCCATCTGTTGCTCTATCGTGCTGGGCGTGCCGGTCGGGCCGTTGTCGACGAAGCTGGTGACGAGACCGGGGAAGAAAATCAGGATGGCGACGAGGATCAATTGCAGCACGACCCACGGGATCGCGCCCCAGTAGATGTCGGAGCTCTTGACTTCCTTGGGCGCCACGCCGCGCAGATAAAACAGCGCGAAACCGAACGGCGGGTGCATGAACGAAGTTTGCATGTTGGCGCCGAGCAGCACGCCGAACCAGATGAGATCGATGCCGAGCTTGGTCGCGACCGGCGCCAGCAGCGGAATGATGATGAAAGCGATCTCGAAGTAGTCGAGGAAAAATGCGAGGAAGAACACGAAGATGTTGACGAAGACCAGAAAGCCGACCACGCCGCCGGGCAGCGAGGTCAGCATGTGCTCGATCCACAGGTCTCCGTCGACGCCGCGAAAGACGAGGCCGAACACCGTCGAACCGACGAGGATGAATATCACCATGGTGCTGATTCGCATGGTCGAGCCGCAAGCTTCGCGGATCAAACCGCGCAATTGGGGGATAAACGCCGCTTCGAGCAGCAGGAGCACGAGCGCGGCGTAGAAGACGATGAATAGCGGCGCTTGCGCAAAACCCAGGAAAGCGCTGGCGGCGCCGGCGAGCAGTGCCGGCACCCACGCGTCCTGCCACACGCAAAACCCCGGTATCCCCAGCAGCGCGATGGCACCGAGCGCTATCCATGCGGCGATTTTGCCGCGCCGCGAGAATTCCTTGTGGTGCAACACGGCGAGCACGATGGCGCCGACCGCACCCATCGCACCGCCTTCAGTCGGCGTCGCCAGCCCCATCAAGATGGTGCCGAGCACAAGGAATATCAGCACGATCGATGGCACCATGCCCCACAGGCATTTGCGAATCAGCGGCCAGCCTCTCATCGTGCGTGCTTCGGGCGGCAGCGCCGGCATGGCTGCCGGTTTCACGATGCTGAGCGCCAGTATGTAAAGACAGAACAGCAGAATCTGCACGATGCTGGGGCCGATCGCCCCCGCATACATGTCGCCGACCGAGCGGCCGAGTTGATCGGCGAGCACCACCAGCACGAGGGATGGTGGAATCAATTGCGTAATGGTGCCGGAGGCAGCGATGACACCGGTCGACAAGCGCATATCGTAGCCGTAGCGCATCATGATAGGCAAAGAGATCATGCCCATCGCGATGACGGATGCCGCAACGGTGCCGGTGATGGCGCCGAGAATCGCGCCGACGATAATTACCGCATAGGCGAGCCCGCCGCGCACCGGGCCGAATAACTGGCCCATGCTGTCCAGCATGTCCTCGGCGAGCCCGCAGCGTTCGAGAATCGCGCCCATGAAAGTGAAGAACGGGATCGCGAGTAGGAGGTCGTTCGAGATGATGCCGAACACGCGCTCGGGCAGCGCCTGCAGCAAACTCACCTGGAAAAATCCAAGCTCTATCCCCCAGAAGCCGAAAAATAGCCCGACCGCGGCGAGCGAAAACGCGACCGGGTAGCCAATCAGCATGAAGACAACCAGGCCGCCGAACATCAGCGGCGCCATCAGTTCGCGCGTCATTGCAGCGGCCTTTCGTAGTGCACGTCGGCCGGCAGATCGCCGGTGAGCATGGCGATGCGCTTGATGATCTCGGAAATCCCCTGTAGTGACAGCAGCCAGAAGCCGAGGGGAATCATGATCTTGATTGGCCAGCGCAGGAGGCCGCCGGCATTGCCGGAGATCTCATGCTGCACATACGAGTTATGGAACATCGGCCACGCGAGCCACGCGATGATGACCGTCGCCGGCAGCAGGAAGAAGACGCCGCCGAGTATGTCGATCCAGATTTGCGTGCGCGTAGACAGATGGCCATAAACGATATCGACGCGCACGTGCTCGTTTTTCTTCAGCGTATAAGAGGCGCCGAGCAATATCATCGCGCCGAACATGTACCACTGGATTTCCAGCCACGAATTCGAGCTTATGCTGAACGCATAGCGCGAGAAAGCGTTGCCGGCGCTGATCAGGCACGACAGCAGCACAAGCCAGTTGGCAATGACCGCGAATTTTTCGTTGATCGCGTCGATAGCGCGTGAGAGCGCGAGCAAATATCGCATGGAGTACTGTTTCCCCTGAGCTTGAGCTTTGCGCCGTCGACCGCTGCGCTTGGGCGTAATGATACGGACAACTGGCATGGCGGGCAAAATTGCTGCGGGTCACGGCGCACGCCCGCATGCTGTGCAAGGCGCGTGTCGGGCCAGCGCGATGCAGACGGGCGGCCACGATTAAACATGGTAAAATCAACAATTTACAGCGGCATCTACGGCGACTATCAGTATGTATTCAAGCACGGAAACAATCGCGAGCTTCGACCCTGAACTGGCGTGGGCGCTCGAACGCGAAACGCAGCGGCAGGAAGATCATATCGAGCTTATCGCTTCCGAGAACTACGCAAGCCCGCGCGTGCTGGAGGCGCAGGGGTCGGTGCTGACCAATAAATATGCCGAAGGCTATCCCGGCAAGCGCTACTACGGCGGTTGCCAATACGTGGACGTGGCGGAGCAGCTCGCAATCAATCGCGCGTGCGAGCTGTTTGGCGCCGAGTATGCCAATGTGCAGCCGCATTCAGGATCGCAGGCCAATTTCGCAGTATTTTCGGCCGTGTTGCATCCGGGCGATACGGTACTCGGTATGTCCCTTGCCCATGGCGGCCATTTAAGCCACGGTGCTTCGGTCAACGTCAGCGGCAAGATCTATCATGCGCTCACGTACGGTCTCGACCCGGCGACGGAAGCCATCGACTATCGTCAGGTGGAAGAGCTCGCCCGCATGCACCAGCCAAAACTCATCGTCGCCGGCGCTTCGGCCTATTCGCTGGCTATCGACTGGCAACGTTTCCGCGAAATCGCTGACGAAGTCGGTGCCCTCTTGATGGCCGACGTCGCGCACTACGCGGGGTTGATCGCCGCCGGCGTCTATCCCAGCCCGGTCGGCATCGCGGATTTTGTGACGACCACCACGCACAAAACGATGCGCGGACCGCGCGGCGGCTTAATACTTGCGGGCGCCGAGAACGCCAAGCTGCTTAACTCGTCCATATTCCCCGGCAGCCAGGGCGGGCCGCTCATGCACGTCATCGCCGCCAAAGCCGTCGCGTTCAAGGAAGCTCTGAGTCCGGGTTTCCGCGAATATCAAAAGCAGGTGATTGCGAACGCGCAGGCAATGGCGTCTGCACTGCAGCAGCGCGGCTGCCGCATCGTGTCCGGCCGCACCGATTGCCACTTGTTTCTGGTCGATCTCACCGCGAAGCACGTGACCGGCAAGGATGCGGAGGATGCGCTCGGTCGCGCTCACATCACGATTAACAAAAACTCAATTCCGAACGATCCGCAAAAGCCGACGATTACCAGCGGCATCCGGCTCGGCTCGCCGGCAATCACAACGCGCGGATTCGGCATCGCCGAAACCAAAGAGCTCGCCATTCTCATAGCGGATGTGCTTGATGCGCCGCAGGACGACACCGTGATAGAGCGGGTCGCGGCGGCGGCGAAGGCGCTATGCGCGCGGTTTCCGGTTTATGGTAAATAAAGCGGCAGGAGTGAGGAATGAGGATCGAGGATTAAGCAGAGGCATCAATGCGCGGTGGTGCCCTCGATTCTCAATCCTCAATCCTCAATCCTGAGACCTATGCACTGCCCGTTCTGCAAAGCGTCCGACACTCAGGTCATAGACTCGCGCGTCAACGACGACGGCGACAGCATACGCAGGCGGCGGCGCTGCGCGGCATGCAACAAGCGGTTCACGACGTACGAAACCGTTGAGCTGCGCATGCCGCAGCTCGTCAAGCAGGACGGCAGCCGCACCGAATTCGATCTCGACAAGCTGCGCACCGGGTTCATGCGCGCGCTGCACAAGCGACCGGTGCCGACGCCGATGGTGGATGACGCGGTGGCGCTGGTCACGCAGCAAGTGCTGGCGCTGGGCGAGCGCGAAATCGAATCGCGCCGTATCGGCGAGATGGTCATGAAAGAGCTCTACAAGCTGGACAAAGTCGCCTATATCCGCTTTGCGTCTGTCTACAAGAGCTTCCAGGACGTCGACGATTTCCAGGACGCCATCAAGGAAGTGCAAAAGCCCGCGGGCAAAAGCAAGTAACTCGTCATGGGCAGCGCAGCAGATAACGAATTCATGGCGCAGGCCTTTCTGCTCGCCGAGCGCGGGCTCTATACGGCCACTCCGAACCCGCGCGTCGGCTGCGTGCTGGTGCAGGATGGCGCGGTGGTCGGCGAAGGATGGCACGAGCGCGCCGGCGGCCCGCATGCCGAAGTCATGGCGCTGCAGTCGGCAGGCACGCGCGCGCGCGGCGCTACCGCTTATGTCACGCTGGAACCCTGCCATCATCATGGCCGCACGCCGCCTTGCGATGAAGCCCTGATTGCTGCCGGAGTTGCACGAGTGGTCGCAGCGATGCAAGACCCCGATCCCCGTACTGCAGGGCAGGGGACGGCACGGCTGCAGCAAGCGGGCGTCAACGTCGAGACCGGGCTTTTGGAAAACGCAGCGCGCGCGCTGAATTGCGGGTTTATCTCGCGCGTCACGCGCGGCCGGCCGTGGGTGCGTATGAAAATCGCGGCCAGTCTGGATGGAAAGACCGCGTTGATGAACGGCAAGAGTCAATGGATTACCGGCGAAGAGGCGCGCAACGACGGCCATCACTGGCGCGCGCGCGCGTGCGCGGTACTCACGGGCATAGGCACGGTTCGCGACGACGATCCGCAACTGACTGTGCGCGCCGTGGCGACGCTGCGGCAGCCCCTGCGCGTGGTAATCGACAGCCGGCTCGAGTTGCCGCTGACCGCGCGCATGCTCGGAGGTGGCGGCGTTCTTGTTGCCGGCGCGGTCGCTGATGAAGTTAAAGCAGCGCGCTTGCGCGACAAGGGGGCGGAGGTTGTCATGATGCCGAATGCCGCCTGCAAAGTTGACCTGCCCGGGCTGATGCAGGAGCTCGGCCGGCGCGGCATCAACGAGCTGCACGTCGAGGCCGGGCATAAGCTCAACGGGTCGCTGCTGAACGAAGACTGCGTGGATGAGCTGCTGCTGTATCTCGCGCCTTGTCTCATCGGTGACCGCGGCCGCGGCATGGCCGATTTGCCGGAGCTGGCAGATCTCACGGCGCGGCGCCGGCTCAAAATAAACGATATGCGCGCAATGGGCGCCGATCTCCGTATCATTGCCGCTCTGGAAAAAGCGTAAAGCATGTTTACCGGAATCATTGAAGCCGTCGGTCGCGTGCGCGAAGTCGAGGCCTCGCCCGGCGGCGCGCGCATTGCCGTCGACGCGGCAACCCTGCCGCTCGCGGATGTCAAGGTGGGCGACAGTATCGCCGTGGACGGCGTGTGCCTGACCGTCGTGGCACAGCACGGGCAGCACCTCACGTTCGATGTATCGCGCGAGACGCTGAGCTGCACCGCGGGATTCGCGCCGGGCGCGGCGGTGAATCTCGAAAAAGCCCTGCGTCTCGCGGACCGTCTCGGCGGTCACCTGGTGAGCGGGCACGTCGACGGCACCGGGCGCGTGACGAAGTTCGAGACTACGGGCGACAATCGGCTGCTGGCGATCGAGGCGCCGCGCGCTCTCGCGCGATATGTCGCGCGCAAAGGTTCGGTCGCCGTGAATGGCGTAAGCTTGACGGTCAATCGCGTTGACGGCGCGCTGTTCGAGATCAATCTGATTCCGCACACCTTGTCGGCGACCAATCTGAACGCGCTCGCGGCCGGCACGATAGTCAACATCGAAGTAGACCCGATCGCGCGCTATGCCGAGCGGCTGACTGAATTCAAGGATTAAACACCGATCATGCCTGTCAGCCCGACCACCGAAATCATCGCCGACATCCGCGCCGGAAAAATGGTGATCCTCGTCGACGAGGAAGACCGTGAAAACGAGGGCGATCTCGTGCTCTCCGCGGATTTCGTCACGCCGGAAGCGATCAACTTCATGGCGCGCTACGGTCGCGGCCTGATCTGCCTCACGCTGACCGAGCAGAAGTGCCGCAGCCTCAACCTGGCGCCAATGGTGAGCAATAACAACTCGCCGCTCGGCACGAACTTCACCGTGTCGATTGAGGCGGCCGAAGGGGTAACGACCGGCATCTCAGCCGCCGACCGCGCGCGTACCGTGCAGGCGGCAGTACGCGCCGATGCCGGTCCTGCGGACATCGTTCAGCCCGGGCATATTTTCCCGTTGCTGGCGCAAAACGGCGGCGTGCTGGTGCGCGCGGGGCATACCGAGGCGGGCTGCGACCTGGCTGCGCTGGCCGGTACGACGCCGGCGGCGGTGATCTGTGAAATTCTGAAAGACGATGGCGAGATGGCGCGCCTGCCGGACCTGATCGAATTCGGGCACGCGCACAACCTCAAAATCGGCACCATCGCTGACCTGATTCAGTATCGCAGCCGGACCGAGTCGCTGGTAAGCCGCGTGTCCGAGCGCGACATCGAAACCGTACACGGCAAATTCAGGCTCGTCGTGTATGCAGACAAGATAGGGCAGGCGACGCATCTCGCGCTGGTGAAAGGCAGGATCAGACCCGACAGCGAGGTGCTGGTGCGTGTGCACGAGCCGCTGTCGGTGATCGATTTGCTCGATGTGAAGAGCGCGAGCCACTCGTGGAACTTCAATCAGGCGCTGGCTGCAATCAGCCGCGCGGAATGCGGCGTGATAGTGCTGCTGCATCGTCCCGAATCCGCAGCCGATCTTGTCGAGCGCGCGGAGCCCGGCGCCATCGCCGCGCCGCAAAAAAACGCGCTGCGTACCTACGGCATAGGCGCGCAGATATTGCGCGATTTGAAGGTCGCAAAAATGCGCCTGCTGGCGAAGCAACGTAGAATGCCGAGCATGGCGGGATTCGATCTGCAGGTCACTGGTTATTTGCAGCCGGACGAAAACATCAAATAGAGCCGGTAAGGACAATGAGCATGGCGGAATACGATGGAATGGATGAGATAGAGGCCGGCACGGACGGGCAAGGCATGCGCATTGGCATAGTCGTCGCGCGCTTCAACGCCGACATCGGCGACGGACTGCTGGCGAGTTGCACGGCGGAGCTCGCACGGCTGGGCGTGGCCGCTGACGACGTCACCATTGTCAGCGTCCCGGGCGCGCTTGAAGCGCCGCTCGCGCTCCAGCAGATGGCGGCGTCTGACGGCTACGACGCGTTGATCGCGCTCGGCGCCGTAATTCGCGGCGAAACGTATCATTTTGAGATTGTCTCCAACGAATCGGCGCGCGGCATCATGTCGGTGCAGCTCGACACCGGCGTGCCGGTTGCGAACGGTATCCTGACAACCGAGAACGACGACCAGGCGACGGCGCGCATGGCACAGAAAGGCGCTGATTGCGCCGCGGTCGCTGTGGAGATGGCGAATCTGCTGCGCGAACTCGAGGGAAAATGACGAATATCCCCGCGCCCACCGTGCACAAGACCAGCCGCCGGCGCGCGCGGGAATTCGCGATGCAGGGCCTCTATCAATGGCAGCTCGCCGGCGCTGATGCAGTGACCATCGAGAGCCAGATGTCGCGGGCCAAGGGCTTCGACAAAATCGACCGACCGTACTTCTCGTCCCTGCTTGCGGGTGCCATCCGCGAAGTCACCAGTCTCGAGGCATCGCTGCAGCCGCATCTCGACCGCAAATGCGCGCAGCTGAGCCCGATTGAGCGCGCGATCCTTTTTATTGCGGCATATGAGCTGGAAAATCAAGCGGACGTTCCTTACCGCGTAGTCATCAACGAGGCGGTGGAGCTTGCCAAAAGTTACGGCGGGACCGATGGCTACAAGTACGTCAATGGCGTGCTGGATAAGCTGGCCGTGGACAAGCGCCCGCTTGAAATCGTGCGCAAGTAACAGCCAGCACAGAGCGCGGCCATGGACGAAAAACTCAAACGCAAGATCATGTTGTTTTACGCAGGCGGCATCATCAATGCGCTGCTCGGCCTCTACCTGTTGATTGAAGGGGCCTCGTTCCTGCCGGCCGACAACGCGCGCACCCTGGTGATCTTTTTTTTCGCGTTCGCAGCCGTCGACTTCTACATGCCGCGTCTGCTCAAGCAGCGCTGGGCCGCCGGCAGCGCGCAGAAGACGAAGCAGGGCAGCGACCCTGTCCAGCGTCCTTAGCAGCCGCGGTCGCGCGTGGCCACGTCCGAATTCGAACTGATCCGCCGCTACTTCACCCACCGCGCGCGCAATGCGGTGCTCGGCGTTGGCGATGACGCGGCCCTCGTCAGGGTCAGGCGCGGCCATGAACTCGCGATTTCCGCCGACATGCTGGTCAGCGGGCGCCATTTCTTTCGCGGGGCGGACCCGCGCGAGCTCGGGCACAAGGCCCTGGCGGTGAACTTGTCCGACATGGCCGCGATGGGCGCGACGCCGCGCTGGGCGACGCTGGCGCTGGCGCTGCCGTCCGCCGACGCGCGCTGGGTGCGCGAATTTTCGCGCGGCTTCATGCGCCTCGCGCGCCGTTTCGAAGTCGACCTGATTGGCGGGGATACCACGCGGGGCCCGCTTAATATCTGCGTACAGATCATGGGCGAAGCGCCGCGCGGTACGGCGTTACGGCGCGACGGTGCGCGCAGCGGCGATGACATCTGGGTTTCGGGAACCCTGGGTGATGCCGCGCTGGCGCTCGCGGCGCTCAAAGGACGCCTGCGCCTCAAGCCCGCGGAACTCGCGCACTGTGCGGCGCGCCTGCATCTGCCGACGCCGCGCGTGGCGCTCGGTCTGGCTCTGCGCGGTATTGCGCGCAGCGCGATCGATATTTCCGACGGTTTGCTCGCCGACCTGGGCCACGTGCTGGGCGGCTCCGGCGTAGCAGCTGAAATCGAGTTCGCGGCTTTGCCCGCATCGCCCATCATGCAACGTTATCTCGACCGTGTCGCGGCATGCAGCGCCCTGCTCGCGGGCGGCGACGACTACGAACTCTGCTTTACCGCTCCGGCGCGCGCGCGCGAGCGCATCGAGCGCATCGGGGGCGCTGTCCGCGTGCGCCTGACCCGCATCGGCCGCGTGCGTAGGCAACGGCGTGCCGTGCCGCGATTGATAGTGCGCGCTCCCGACGGCGCCGCGTTGCGCGTGGTGCGCAGAGGCTACGATCATTTCGCCTGACGGCGCGGTGCAGCCGACATGGCGCTTCATGCTGCGGCGCCCGGCTCACGCGATTGCATTGGGTTGCGGCGCCGGCCTGGTGCCGGTCGCGCCGGGTACCGCCGGTACTTTGCTCGCGTTTCCGTTGTACTGGGCACTCGCGCAGGTACTGGCGCCGATGCCTTTGCTCGCGGCGATCGCGGGCGCTTTCCTGGCCGGTATCTGGGCGTGCGGCGCGACCGGACGCGCGCTGGGCGCAGCGGATCACGGCGCCATGGTGTGGGATGAGGTCGTCGCTTTCGCGCTGGTACTGTTCTTCACGCCGCCGGAATGGCCATGGCAGGCGGGCGCTTTCCTGCTGTTTCGTTTTTTCGATATTCTCAAGCCGTCGCCGATCCGCTATTTCGACCGCAGGCTTAAGAACGGCTTCGGCGTGATGTTCGATGATCTGCTGGCCGCGGGCTACGCGTTGCTGATAATCTCGCTGGCAAGAATAATGACAGGCGGATGAATAATGACCGATCAAAGCTTGTATGATCTTGCCGCCGGAGTCGGCGCCGCATTGAAGGCGCGCGGACTTTGGCTTGTGACCGCGGAGTCGTGCACTGGTGGGTGGATAGGCGAGGCCGTTACAGCGGTGCCCGGCAGTTCCGCCTGGTACGAGCGCGGCTTTGTCACCTACACCAATGTCGCAAAGCGTGAAATGCTCGGCGTCGACGCGCACATTCTCGAGCAATCGGGCGCAGTTTCCGAGGAGACCGTCCGTGCCATGGTGACGGGCGCGCTCGCCAACAGCCACGCTGAGGTCGCCGTGGCGGTGAGCGGCGTGGCCGGTCCCGCCGGCGGCACAGCTGCGAAGCCCGTGGGTACAGTTTGCATCGGCTGGGGGCTCAAGTCCGGAATGCCGGCTGCCGAGACGCAACATTTCGCGGGCGACCGCGAAGCGGTGCGGCGGCAATCGGTCGAGCGTGCGCTTGCGGGGGTGCTCGCGCTGCTTGGATCCTCACTAGTACCTAAGTCATAGCCGTCATCCCGCGCCGCTTCGCGGCGTTATCAGCGACAAGGGATGGCGCCGGCAGGGCGCTGCGATGTGCGGGTTCCGGCCAGCGCGTATCCGCGCAGATTCCGCGTCGGAGTGTGCGATAATTCGGAGAGCTCAAATGGGACAAATCATGGACGAAAACAAGTCAAAAGCACTCGCAGCAGCACTCTCGCAAATCGAAAAGCAGTTCGGCAAAGGCTCCATCATGCGGTTGGGCGAGGCCGACGTCGCCAAGGACATAGAATCGGTATCGACCGGCTCGCTCGGACTCGATATCGCGTTGGGCATAGGTGGATTTCCGCGCGGCCGCGTGATCGAGGTCTACGGCCCTGAATCGTCGGGCAAGACCACGCTGACGCTGTCGGTGATCGCGCAGATGCAGAAGGTGGGCGGCACCGCGGCGTTCATTGATGCCGAACACGCGCTCGACCCGCAATACGCGCAGAAGCTCGGCGTGAACGTGCAGGACCTGCTGATTTCACAGCCCGACAACGGCGAGCAGGCGCTCGAAATCGCCGACATGCTCGTGCGTTCGGGTTCGGTCGACGTTGTGGTTATCGACTCGGTCGCGGCGCTGACGCCCAAGGCTGAAATCGAAGGCGAGATGGGCGAGCCGCAAATGGGCCTGCAGGCGCGGCTGATGTCGCAGGCGCTGCGCAAACTTACGGGCAATATCAAACGCTCGAATACGATGGTGATTTTCATCAACCAGATCCGCATGAAAATCGGTGTCATGTTCGGCAATCCGGAAACCACGACCGGCGGCAACGCGCTGAAATTCTATGCTTCGGTGCGCATCGATATCCGGCGCACCGGCGCCATCAAGAAAGGCGACGAGGTGATCGGTTCCGAAACGCGCGCCAAAGTCGTCAAGAACAAGGTTGCGCCGCCGTTCAAGCAGGCCAACTTCGACATACTTTATGGCGAAGGAATATCGCGCGAAGGCGAAATCATCGAGCTCGGCGTGTTACACAAGATCATCGACAAATCGGGCGCCTGGTATACGTATGGCAAAGAACGCATTGGCCAGGGCAAGGACAATACGCGCGACTATCTCAAGGAACATCCCGAAATGGCCGAGGAGATCGAAGCGAAGATTCGTGCCGAGATAGGCGTTGGTGGCGGACCCAAGGTCGCAGAAGCCGTCGTCGCGGAAAAGTAAACCGGTCCGCAGCCTGCGCGCGCGGGCGTTGGCCGCTTTGGCGCGCCGCGAATATTCGCGCCGCGAGCTCGCCGCCAAGCTCGCCCCATTCGCCGAAGATTCCGGTGAAATCCCGGCGCTGCTCGACGACTTCGAACAGCGCGGATGGCTGTCCGAAGCACGCGTCGTCGAGCAGGTGCTGGCCACGCGGCGGCGGCGCTTCGGCGCGCAGCGCATTGCCCACGAACTGCAGAAAAAAGGTATATCCGGCGCGGCCATCGGCGGTGCGCGCGAGTTGCTGAAGGCCAGCGAGATCGAGGCCGCGCGCGCCGTGTGGCAGCGCAAATTCAAGACCGTGCCGGCAGATGCGCGCGAGCGCGCGCGTCACATGCGTTTTCTGCAGGGGCGCGGCTTCAGCCTTGATACCATACGCCGGCTGCTGCGCGACGCCGACGAGTGAGTCGCGCCGCAGTGCTTATTCGAACAGCGCGCGAACTTGCTGGTGATCGTTCGGGACGAGGTTGAGGGTTTTCGCCTTGTCGTGATCGAGCACGTTGTAATCAAGCGCCATGAATTCCCGAACGATGGTCGCCAGATTGTCGCTCAGCACCCGCGATGCCGGATCGAGGCCGCGTATCACCGTAAGTCCGGTGGGCGAAGTGCCCAGGGTGTGAAGCGCAAGATCAGGTCGATATTTTTTGAGCGCCAGCATTGCCCGCCACGTGTCGCCGCTCCAGAATATCGTCTTGCGCTTGCGTTCAGCGCTCAGCCGGTCGATTGGAAAAGTATCGTGCATCAAGATAGCCGAATCGCACGTACACAGACGTTCGATCGCAATAAAGTCGCGCAATGCAAATTCAAAGTGGTGCATGCCATCGATAAACGCCAGATCCACCGGCAGGCCCCCGAATTCGCGCCTGACATCGGTTTGCGCAAAAAAAGCGTCGCTCGTCAGCGTAAAAATCCGCTCATTGTCGCCGAGGGGTCGCTTGACTTTAGGTGCGGGGTCCACGCCGATTGCCTGTGTGGACGCAGCCGCCAGCGCCAAAGTCTTGCCCAGGTCGACGCCGATTTCAAGATAGGTCCTGGGTTTCACCAGGGTATGGATGGCGGCTAGCGTTTCCATGTAATCCGGGCCGGGTAGCGCGAGCCGCGACATGCGCCGGTGTTCGTCCAACTGGGCCCGTGCGGGATCTTCGGGCGAAGGAGATGCCGGCGCCGGTGGCGACGGATGCGGCAAAAGATTTTTCAGGAACTTGAGCAGCATGTAGAGCGGCGATGATACGCGTACCGTTGCGCCGTGCAAAATTCGCCGCCTGTATTGCATCCCGGCACGATTCCATACAAAATCAGGCACTTTGCGCAACTGCGCACCTTTCACCTTTAAATCGTCAGCATGAAATCCAGCGAAATCCGCCAGCAGTTCCTCGATTATTTCAAGAGCAAAGGCCACAGCATCGTCGCCTCGAGCCCGCTCGTGCCCGGCAACGACCCTACGCTGCTCTTCACCAATTCCGGCATGGTGCAGTTCAAGGACGTGTTTCTGGGCCAGGAGCAGCGTCCATACAAGCGCGCAACGACGTCGCAACGATGCGTGCGCGCCGGCGGCAAGCACAACGATCTGGAAAACGTCGGCTATACCGCGCGCCACCATACGTTTTTCGAGATGCTTGGCAATTTTTCGTTCGGCGACTATTTCAAGAAAGATGCGATTCACTACGCGTGGGAATTGCTGACTTCCGTTTATAAGCTGCCTAAAGAGAAATTGTGGGTGACGGTCTACGAGACCGACGACGAGGCGTATAACCTGTGGGCGAATGAGATACGCGTGCCGCGCGACCGCATCACACGTATCGGCGACAAACCCGGCGGCCCTCTGCACGCAAGCGACAATTTCTGGCAGATGGGCGAGACAGGCCCCTGCGGCCCCTGCAGCGAGATTTTTTATGATCACGGCCCGGAGATTGCCGGCGGCCCGCCCGGCACGCCTGAAGCAGATGGCGACCGGTATATCGAAATCTGGAACCTCGTGTTCATGCAATTTAATCGCGACGACAGCGGCAAGCTGCATCCGCTGCCTCGTCCGTCCGTCGATACGGGCATGGGACTCGAGCGCATCGCCGCGGTGCTCCAGCACGTGCACTCGAATTACGAAATTGACCTGTTCCAGGACCTGATCAAGGCAGCGGCGCGCGAAACGAAGTGCAAGGACCTCGGCAGCAATTCTCTGAAAGTCATCGCCGATCACATCCGCGCCTGCGCTTTTCTGATCGTCGACGGCGTGATTCCCGGCAACGAAGGCCGCGGCTACGTGCTGCGCCGCATCGTGCGCCGCGCTATCCGCCACGGCTACAAGCTGGGGCAAAAGCAGCCCTTCTTTTTCAAGCTTGTGCCGGATCTCGTCAAGGCGATGGGCGATGCCTATCCCGAGCTCGCGAAAGCGGCGGCGCGCGTCGGGCAGGTTCTGAAACAGGAAGAAGAGCGTTTCGCGGAAACCCTGGAAAACGGCATGGCGGTGCTCGAAACGGCCTTGCAGTCTGAAGACAAGATGCTCGACGGCGACACCGTGTTCCGGCTTTACGATACTTTCGGATTCCCGCTCGACCTCACCGCGGACATCGCGCGCGAGCGCAACATCACGGTGGATTTTGCGGGTTTCGAGGCGGCGATGGGCCAGCAGCGCGATCGCGCGCGCGCCGCGTCAAAGTTCGGCGCACAGAGCGCGGTCGAATACAGCGGACAGAAGACACAGTTTCACGGCTACGATACTTTGACGCTGACCGGCAAAGTGATCGCGATCTACAAAGGCGGCAGCGCCGTGACCGCGATCGAAGCCGGCGACACGGCGGTCATCGTTATCGACCGCACGCCGTTCTATGCGGAATCCGGCGGGCAGGTCGGCGATCGCGGGCAGCTGGTATCGAGCCGCGGAACCTTTCACGTTAGCGACACGCAGAAAATCCAGGCCGACGTTTTCGGCAATCACGGCGTGCTGCATACGGGCACGCTTGCAGTCGGCGATACGGTCGAGTCCAAAGTCGATACCGGCGCGCGTTCGCGCGTCGCCTACAACCATTCGGCGACGCATTTGATGCACGCGGCGCTGCGCAAGGTGCTCGGACATCATGTGCAGCAGAAAGGCTCGCTCGTCGATGCCGATCGCACGCGATTCGATTATTCGCACAGCGAACCGTTGACGCCGCAGCAGTTGCGCGAGATCGAGCAGCTCGTCAACAGCGAGATCCGCCGCAATGCGCCGGTCGAGGCGCGCATCATGAAATACGACGACGCCATCAAGACCGGCGCGATGGCGCTGTTCGGCGAAAAGTACGGCGACGAAGTGCGCGTGCTGACGATGGGAGAGTTTTCAACCGAGCTGTGCGGCGGCACGCACGTCGGCCGGACCGGCGATATCGGTTTTTTCAAGGTGGTGTCGGAATCGGGCATCGCCGCCGGCGTGCGCCGCATCGAAGCAGTGACCGCGGAGGGGGCCTTGTCCTGGGTGCAGCAACAGGAAGCGAACCTGCAGCAGGCGGCAGGTGTCCTGAAGGCCCCGGTGCAAGAGGTCACGCAGAAAATCGGCCAGATCGTGGACAATGTAAAGACTCTGGAGAAGGAGCTCGCGCGTCTGAAATCGAAGCTCGCTTCATCCCAGGGCGATGACCTGGCGACCCAGGCGATCGACGTTAAAAACGCGAAAGTGCTGGCGGCCGTGATTGAAGGCGCGGATGCAAAGGCGCTGCGCGAAGCGGTCGATAAACTGAAACACAAGCTGAAGTCGTGCGCAGTCGTGCTCGCATCGATCGAAGGCGGGAAAGTGGCGCTGATCGCCGGTGTCAGTGCAGACCTCCTCGCCAAAGTGAAGGCTGGCGACCTCGTCAATTTCGTCGCGCAGCAAGTGGGCGGGAAAGGCGGAGGCAAGCCCGACATGGCGCAGGCCGGCGGCACCGATCCGGCAAAGCTGCCGCAGGCCCTGGCCTCGGTCAAAGCCTGGGTCGAGCAGAAACTTTAAGCACGCAGCATGCGGGCTGGTAAATCCAAATGCGCCATCGCCATCTTGCTGTGGTCGACGGCGGCGGCAACGCAGGCGTACGCGCAGCAACCCGCCGTCGCCATAGAGGCGACGACCGCCGACGGCGAAAAGGTGCTCTTGCGAGCGAACGGGCGCTGGGAATACGTGAACGCCGCCAGAGCCGTCGACGCCAAAAAGGTCGCCGATAGCTTTCCGGAAAACCACACGCGGCCAGCCGACGCGCAGGGCTGCCTGTTCGGCATCGGGCGCTGCATCTTGCCCGGCGACAAGGATTTCAACCGCGGCTCCCTCGGACACCGCTGAGCCGTGTTCCGGCCGGAAATCACGCCTGAGGTAATGAACGGACGCGGCGCGGGTTATCTACCGCGCCTGCTCGGCATCGAAGTCGTCAGCATCACTGCTGCAGGTCTGGTCGGGCGGCTGCCGGTGCGCTCCGACCTGCTCGCGCCAAATGGCTATCTGCACGCGGCTTCGGTGATCGCGCTGGCAGACACAATGGCGGGCTACGGCACTATTGCCAATCTGCCGGACGGCGCGACAATATTCACCACCATAGAACTAAAGTCGAATTTCCTCGGCACTGCGCGCGACGGCGTGATCAGTTGCACGGCAACGCCCGCGCATCTCGGCCGCATGACCCAGGTATGGGATGCAGTCGTGACCGACGAGAAGGAGCGCAAGATCGCGCTCTTTCGCTGCACACAAATGATCCTATACGAGAAGTAGCTGCGCTCAGAACGGCAGTTGCGCGTCCGGTTTTGCAGCGAGCAGCACGCGCCGGAAATCTTCCTGTATCCGGCGCAGTGCAGCGGCACTATCGGCTTCGAAGCGCAGCACAATCACCGGCGTGGTGTTGGAAGAGCGCGCCAGTCCGAAGCCGTCGGCGTATTCGACCCGCAGGCCGTCCACCGTATTGATCTCGCGCGGATTGTCGAAGCGCGCCGTTTTCTGCATCTGCGCGATCAACGCGTAGTTCTCGCCCTCGCCGAGCTTGATCTGCAGTTCGGGCGTGCTGATTGCATCAGGCAATGCCTGCAACGCCGCGCCCGCTTCCACGGTGCGACTCACGATTTCGAGCAGCCGCGCGCCCGCATACAGCCCGTCGTCGAATCCGTACCAACGCTCCTTGAAGAACGTGTGGCCGCTCATTTCACCGGCGAGCAGCGCGCCGGTCTCCTTCAGCTTCGCTTTGATGAGCGAATGGCCGGTCTTCCACATCAGCGCGTTGCCGCCGTGCTGTTCGATCCATGGCTTCAGATTGCGCGTCGATTTCACGTCGTAGATCACCGTCGCGCCCCGGTTGCGCGAGAGCACATCGGCCGCGAACAACATGAGCTGCCGGTCGGGATAGATGATGTCGCCGCGTTTCGTCACGACGCCGAGCCGGTCGCCGTCGCCGTCGAAAGCGAGGCCGATCTCGCAATCGGAATTACGCAGTATGGCGATCAAGTCCTGCAGGTTCGCCGGCACCGATGGATCGGGATGGTGATTGGGGAAATTGCCATCGACCTCGCAAAATAATTCAGTGACGGTGCAGCCGAGGCGTCGATAGAGTTCGGGCGCGGTGGCGCCCGCCACGCCGTTGCCGCAATCGACAGCGATCTTCAGCGGACGGGCCAGCCTGATGTCGCCGGTGATGCGCTCCAGATAGTGGGGTGCGATATTTTCTACACGATAGCTGCCCGCACCGCTGGCGAGGCGGCCTTCCTCGGCGCGTGTGCGCAGTGCCTGGATTGCATCGCCGTAGAGAGTTTCGCCGGCCAGCACGATTTTGAGACCGTTGTAATCAGGCGGGTTGTGCGACCCGGTCAGCATCACGCCCGACTGCGTGTCGAAATGATGCGCAGCGAAGTAGAGCATCGGGGTCGCAACACGACCGACATCGATGACATTCGCGCCCGCGGCGCGCAGCCCTTCGGCCAGCGCTTGCGAAAGTTCAGGGCCGGACAGGCGGCCGTCGCGGCCGACAGCGATGTCACGCCCGCCGCGTGCCAGCAGCTCGCTGCCGATGGCGCGGCCTGTCGTCGCGACTATTGCCGGAGTCAGCGTTTGGCCGACGATGCCGCGTATGTCGTAGGCTTTGAAAATTTCCGCAGGTAAGGTGGGCATGCGCTAGTCGATCTTTCCTGCGGCAAATTGTCTCATGGCAGCGTGACGTTATCGTCAAAGAAACCCAGCACGCGCTGCGGCAGCCAGTCGAGGCGGCCCGGAAAACGTCCGGTCACGAACCCGACGTGGCCGCCGGTGGCCGGAAACTCCGCGGTGATTGCCGCCGACATCTCCTGCGGCGCCGGTAATGCCGCCGCAGGCAGGAAAGGATCGTTGCGGGCATTGATGAGCAGCGTGGGCACCGCGACGTGGCGCAGCAGCGGTTTAGCGCTCGCGCGCGTCCAGTAATCGTCGGTATCGCGAAAGCCGTGCAACGGCGCAGTCACGACATTGTCGAAATCGCGCAGCGTGCGGGCGGCGAGCATGCACTTGCGGTCACACAAACCGGGAAAATCCGCGAGCTTGGCCAGCGTTTTTCGCCGCATGGTCGTCAGGAAGTTTTGCGTGTACACGCGGTTGAAGCCGCGGCCGAGCGCATCGCCGGATGCCATCAAATCGACGGGCGCGGAAATTGCCGCCGCTGCGTCGATCACGGACCGAGCCTCGCTGCGTTGTTCACCGAGCCACTTGAGCAGAGCATTGCCGCCGAGCGACACGCCGGCCGCGAACATGCGGTCACTGCCGATACGCAATCGCCGCAATACCCAGTCGATTTCCGCGCTGTCGCCGGAGTGATAGGCACGCGGCAGGCGGTTAAGCTCGCCGCTGCAGCCGCGAAAGTGCACGACGACGCCGCGCCAGCCGCGCGCTTCCACGGCGGCCATCATCGAGCCGGCATATTGGCTGCGCGAGCCGCCTTCCAATCCATGAAACATCACGACCAGCGGTGCGGATTTTTCCGGCTCCCGGTTTTGCGTCCAGTCGAGATCGATGAAATCGCCGTCCGGCGTGTCCCAGCGTTCGCGCCGCAATGGCACGCGCGGGTGCGGCGCGAGCAATGCCGCGTACAGGGTCTGCAGATGGCCGCCGGGCAGCCAGCGCGGTGCGCAATAGACTGACATCAGTCGCTAAGTTTGATAACGGAAAAAAAGCGGACCCGGTGAGGAGCCCGCTTTTTGCGCAGTTGCGCTTTACGATCGCAGATCAGTCGCGGTACGACGGATCGATTTTGTCGAGCTTGCGCAGTAGCGCAGGCCATTCGGTCAGGCCCCAGCGCCGGCGCACCCCGGGCTTGAACCCGTCATACGTTTGTTGGACGACTTCGGCGGGCGGCAGGCGGATTTCGGTATTGCACGACAGCGTCGTGACTTGCAGCTGGCACGCGCGCTCGAGACGGAACATGTTGTTGAAGCATTCGGGAATCGACGGTCCGATGGTCAGCAACCCGTGATTGCGCAGGATCATCGCTTCGCGTTCGCCGAGGTCCGCGACCAGGCGGGCTCGTTCGTCGAGATTCAAAGCGGGGCCTTCGTAGTCATGATAGGCAATGTCGCCGAAGCGCATCGCGCTTTGCGCGAGCGGCAGCAGGCCGGACTTCATCGCCGACACGGCCATGCCGGCCAGCGTGTGCGTATGAATCACGCAATCGACGTCATGACGCGCCGCGTGGACCGCGCTGTGGATGACGTAGCCCGCCTGGTTGATGCCGTATTCGGTCGCGTTGAAAATGATCTTGCCGTCGATATCGATCTTGATCATGCTTGACGCAGTCATTTCCTCGTACAGCATGCCGTAGGGATTGATCAGGAACTGCTTGTCGGTGCCCGGCACGCGCGCCGAAATGTGATTGGCGATCATTTCCGTCATGCCGAATACATGCATGAGCCGGTAGCAGGCGGCGAGGTTGACGCGGGTTTCCCATTCTTCCTTGCTGACTTGTTCGCGGACCGATTGGGATTTCTTGATCTGGGTGACGGGCATGACGCATCTCCTCAATTCACATGTATTCAGCGAGCAGCCGCAAGCGTAACACGCGCACGCGCTACCTGGCAGCCGCGGCGGCGCTGGCGCCGGCCATTTTGCCGAAGACGGAGCCCGAGACGAGTCCGCTGCCGCCGGCATAGTTGTGATAGAACAAGCCGCCGACGAGCTCGCCGGCGGCGAACAGGCCGGGCATCGGCTTGCCCGCAACGTCCTCGACCTGGCCGTTGGCGGGATCAATCTTGACGCCCCCGAACGTGAACGTCACGCCGCACGTGATCGCGTACGCTTCGTACGGCGGCGTATCGAGCACATTGGCCCAGTTCGTTTTCGGCACAGTCAGACCCATGGTGCCGCGACCGTCCTTGACGGCGGGGTTGAACGTCACGTCGGTCTGCACGGCCTTGTTGTACGCCTTGAGCGTCGCCAGACAACGCTTGGGGTCGACACCGTCGAGCTTGGCCACCAGCTCTTCGAGCGTATTGGCCGTGACTTTGGTCATCTGCTTGATGCGATATTCGTCGCGCAGCATATGCACCACCTTCTTGTCGAAGATCTGCCACGCGAACATATTCGGCTGGTCCATGATGACTTTGCCGTATTTCGCGTAAGTGTAGTTGCGAAAGTCCGCGCCTTCGTCGACGAAGCGCTCCCCGTTCGCGTTGACCATGACGCCGAGCGGGTAGCTGTGCTTCTGAAAGTTGTCGCCCACCGCGAGATCGCCGAAGGGCGGCGCATTTTGGTCCCAGCCGACCGCGTGGCAGCCGGACCAGTGCCCGTACGGCAACGCGCCCGCTTCGAGCGCCGAGCGGATGCCGACGCCGGTGTTGTAGCGCGTGCCGCGCACCTTGGCGAGGTCCCAGTTCGGACCCAGGTAACGCGCGCGCATTTCGGCGTTGGATTCGAAGCCGCCGCATGCCAGCACGACCGCCTTCGCGCGGATCTCCACGGTCTTGCCCTGGCTGCGCGCCCGCACGCCTTTGACGCCGCTGTCGTCGGTGATGAGGCCGATGGCAGGTGTTTCGTAGTGAATTTGTATGCCTTCGCGCGCGCAGGCCTTGTGCTCGAGCTCGATGAGTCCCGGTCCGCCGCCCCAGGTTTCGCACGCGAGGCCGCCCCAGAACTTGAATTTGCCGTCGACCTTGAAAGCCTGCCGGCCGTAGGGCGCCTGAAACTTCACGCCTTTTTTGCGCATCCACACCATGGTTTCGAAACTTCGCCTGACGAGGATTTCGCACAGGTCCGGATCAGTGCGGTAATTGGTGATGCGGCCCATGTCATCAAAGTACTGGTCTTCGGTGTAAGTGCCGTAGTCACAGGTTTTCCGCTCGTCGTCCGTAATGTCGTAAAGCTGGGCCAGATCGTCGGCGCCGTTGAATACGATGCGCACCGCGCCCGCCGTATAACGGCTGTTGCCGCCGCAGTCATCGAGCGGGGCCGCCTCCAGCATGATCACCCTGGCGCCGGCTTCGCGCGCCGCGAGCGCCGCGCAGCTCGCCGCGTTGCCTGCACCAATCACGATGACGTCGGGATTGCCAAAATCGACAGTGCTCATTGTTTTCCTCGATGTGAATTCAGCGTATGTTTGCGGCGGCGCGCTGCTGCAGGAATCGGGCGCAAGCGGCTAATCGCAGGACATTGCCGGGTTTTAAACTAACGGTTTGACGCGGGATCGTTCGATTATACCGCAGGGCCGCGCTAATGCAGTGTCTTGGGCGCGCGCTTGCCCTCGGCTTCCGGTGTTGCGGGAGCGGGCGACGCGTGGTGCACCACCATGCGCCAGCCGTTTTCGGTACGCATGTAGATATTCGTCGCAATCACGGGTTGGCGCGCGCGTGTCTCGCCGCCGGCCGTGATTTGCTCGTGTACGCTGTGCACGACCAGCGTCATGCCGTTGAGCGAGGTCTGCTGCTTTAATTTGAAGCGCAGGACCTGGCCGCCGGCGAAGATCTGGCGCCACGCTTCGCGCACCTGCTCCGGGCCCGCCAGGCGCGGTCCGCCCGGGTGCACGCAAACGATGTCGTCTTCGTCCGCCCATATCTCCATCATGGCGTCGAGATCGCCTTTCTCGAAAGCCTCGTAGAAAGCCGCTTCGGCGTCCTGCGGCGTGGCGAAGATCGCGCGCTTCATGGCGTGGCGATTTTAGCAAAATCGATGCGCCGCCAAACCATCCCGGGCGTCAGCTGCATCATGCAGTTGAAATGTCCGAGCGGGCACTTGCGCTGGAAGCAGGGACTGCACGGCAGGTCAAGCTTGATCACGGTCGCGTGCGGCCCGCCCGGCGGAGTGAAGGCGGGGCTGCTCGACCCGAACAGCGCGAGCGTCGGCCTGTCGAGCGCCGCTGCGATATGCATGAGGCCGGAGTCGTTGCTGATCACCAGACTCGCGCATGACAGCAGATCGATGGCGTCCGCCAGCGTGGTTTTGCCAGCAAGGTTGATGCAGGCGCCCGCGCTCAGGCGCACGATCTCGTCGCCAAGCGCCGCGTCGTTCGCCGAACCAGCCACCCACACTGCGTAGCCGGCGTCTGCAAGCTTGCGGGCGAGGTCCGCGAAGTACTGCGGGGGCCAGCGTTTTGCCGGGCCGAACTCGGCGCCCGGACACAGCGCGGCGACTGGACGCCGTAATGTAAGGCCGAGGCGGGCGAGCGTAGCGTCGCGTGTCGCGGCATCGACCGCAAGATGGGGCGCTGGCAGCGGGCGCGGCAGCGGCTGGCCGGGGGCTTCAGCCAGTGCCGCAAACCGTTCGACCATCAACGGCAGCGCTGTCTTGTCGAGACGTCGTGCGTCGTTGAGCGCCAGCCAGCGCGCTTCGCCCACGAAGCCCGTGCGCAACGGAATGCCGGCGAGCCATGGGACCAGCGCCGACTTGAGGGAATTCGGCAGTACGATGGCCTGATCGTATTGTTGATGCGCGATTTCGCGCGCAAGACGATAGCGGCGTCCCAGCGCGACCTCGCCGTGTCCAAACGGGCTCGCCAGCGTCGCATGGATTTCGGGCATGCGCGCGAACAATCCATGCGTCCACGGCGGAGCAAGCCCATCCAGCGTCAATCCCGGATGGCGCTCGTGCAGGCGGCGGAACAGCGGTTGCGCGAGCACCGCATCGCCGACCCACGAAGGAGCTATGACGAGGATCCTCGTCATAAGCCGTCAGTGCCCGGCGGGAGCGCCGCCCTTCAGCGTATATTGCGTGCCGCAATAAGGGCACAGCGCGCTGCCGGTTTTTTCAATCGGCAGAAAGACGCGCGGGTGCGCGTTCCACAGCAGCATCGCCGGCGTCGGGCAGTGCAGCGGCAAGTCCGCCGCAGTGACTTCGATGTGACGCGCTTTGTTGTCGGTCTGGGCCATGCCGGATTATGCGGCGACCGGCGCCAGCCAGTCGCGGTACTTGTTGTTTTTGCCATTGACGACGTCGAAAAACGCTTTTTGCAGCTTGGCAGTAACCGGGCCCATCTTGCCGGAGCCGATAAGGCGGCTGTCGACTTCGCGGATGGCCGTAACTTCAGCCGCGGTGCCGGTGAAAAATGCTTCGTCGGCAATGTAGAGATCATCGCGCGTGATGCGTTTGGCTACCACCGTGTAGCCCATTTCTTCCGCCAGCGTGATGATCGACTGGCGCGTGATGCCGATTAGCGCGCTGGTCAGCTCGGGTTCGTAGATTTTGCCGTCCTTGACGATAAACAGGTTTTCACCCGAGCCTTCGGCGACGAAGCCGTCGACATCGAGCAGCAGGCCCTCATCATAGCCGTGTTCGGTGGCTTCGAGGTTCGCCAGTATCGAGTTGGCGTAGGTGCCCGAGTACTTGGCGCGGCACATCGAAACATTCACATGATGCCGCGCGAACGAGGAGGTTTTAACCCGGATGCCTTTCTCCAGCGCCTCCGGCCCAAGATACGCGCCCCACGGCCAGGCCGCGATGGCGACGTGAACGGTCGCGCCTTTGGGCGAAACGCCCATTTTTTCGGAGCCGTAAAATGCGATGGGGCGCAAATAGCAAGACTCGAGCTTGTTCGAGCGCACGACTTCCTTGTGCGCGGCCATGATGGTTGCCTTGTCGTAAGGAATTTTCATCATGTAGATATGCGCCGAGTTGAACAGGCGGTCGGTGTGCTCCTGAAGGCGGAAAATCGCGGTCCCGCCGGCCGTGTTGTAGGCGCGCAGGCCTTCGAATACGGCGAGCCCGTAGTGCAACGAATGGGTAAGCACGTGAGTATTGGCGTCGCGCCAGGGCACGAGCTTGCCGTCATACCAGATGTGCCCGTCACGATCAGCCATCGACATGTTCAATTGCTCCGGACAAAAGACGAATTCTAGCGCATTTCATTTGGCGTCGTTCCATGCCGCACTCGCGAGAGCGCCCGCGCCCGCCGGCTTTAGCCGGAGGAAGGCGTCTGCATTGCAGCGGCTTACCTTGACCGAAAAATTGAATGATGTGAATATCGCAAGTATTGTCTGATAACCATCCGTGACAAAAGTCACACTCCGCGGTTCCTTGCAAACCGCTGGAAACTAACGACAAAACGGAGCTATTTGGGAATGTCTAACCCCGTGAGCCGATTGCTTCGCCGTCTAAGCGATCGCGTGATTGCGTCGACCGACACGGACGAACAAAAGCTGCAGAAGACGCTGTTGATTTTTGCCTGCGGCTTGATGGGGTTCGCCGCGATGTTGTGGCTGGTGATCTACCATGCCATGGGCATCAAATATTCCGCGACGGTGCCGCTTATTTACCTGGCCGTATCCGCGAGCACGCTGGCGATCTATCTGTGGAACCTCAATTTCGATTTCTTCCGGTTCGCGCAAACCAGCCTGTACCTGTTCGTGCCGTTCATCATGCAGTGGTCGATCGGCAGCTATGTCACGTCATCGGGCGTGATGCTGTGGGCTCTGTTGGCGCCGATCGGCGTGATGGTATTCCAGGGGCCGCGGGAGTCGGTCCCGTGGTTCTTCGCCTACCTTGTAATGACAGCGGTATCCGGCTTCTTCGATTATTACCTTGCGTACGGAACGGAAAAAACGACGGGCATGCCGTTGCAGACTATCGCGGTGTTCTTCGTGCTCAATTTCGCTGCAATGTCGACTATTGTCTACCTGCTCGTGGTTTACTTTGTGCGCCAAAAAGACAGGCTGAAAGAGGCGCTCGACCGCCAGCATAGTCTGCTGCAGGTCGAGCAGGACCGTTCGGAGCGCCTGCTGCTTAACGTGCTGCCGGGCCACATCGCTGAACGCCTGAAGCGCGATCCGAGCGTAATCGCGGACGGCCTCGCTGATTGCACGGTGATGTTCGCAGACCTGACCGATTTCACGCGCTTGTCCGAGGAACTGCCGCCGCGCGACATGGTGGCGATGCTGAACGACGTGTTTTCATGGTTCGACGGACTTGCCGAAAAATACGATCTGGAAAAGATCAAGACCATAGGCGACGCTTACATGGTCGCCGGAGGGTTGCTCGATCACGACGCGAAATACACCGAGGCGATCGCCAACATGGCGCTCACCGTGCGCGACAAGATCAGCGAACTGCGGACGCGCACCGGCGAGCCGCTCGGCATCCATATCGGCATCGGCAGCGGACCCGTCGTGGCCGGTGTGATCGGCGTCAAGAAATTCATTTACGATCTGTGGGGCAATGCCGTCAACGTCGCGGCCAGGTTGACATCGGAAGCGACGACCGGCGGCATTCTGGTCGACGCCACGACTTATCGCCGCCTGCGTGGCATCTATCAATTCGAAGGTCCCGAGCCGCTGACTGTCAAGGGGCAGCGCCAGTTGACGGCTTACCGGCTCATCGCGAAACTGCCGCAGATCGCTGAAGTCCAGGCCGAAGTGGCCTGACCTGTCCCGGGCTTCAACCCGGCGGCGCCTGAGCGTCGAGCACGGTCGACCATAATCTTTTCACAGCGGAAATTTCGCGCGCGAGCGTGCCGGCTTCGACTCGCGCATATTTGTCGCCCTGCAGCCGCAGCGCGTGCTGCAATTGACGAAAGCGCCGGTAAGCATCGTGCACCGCGAGCGCGTCATCCGCCGGGATAAGGCTGAGGCGTGCGGCGAGCTTAAGCAGCGCCAGGTTGCCGATGTTCGCCACGAGCCCGGCGTGGCGGTGCGCGTGGCCCAGCACCAAGTACTGGACGATGAACTCGACGTCGATCAAACCGCCGCGGTCGTGCTTGACGTCGAATAAACCGCTGGCGTTGGGATGCGCAGCGAGCATCTTGCCGCGCATGGCGGCGATTTCATCGCGCAGCGCGGGCAGTTCGCGCGGGCGGCACAGGACCTCGCTGCGCACCGCGTCGAAGCGCGCGCAAATCGCCGCGTCGCCCGCGACGCAGCGCGCGCGCGTCAATGCCTGGTGCTCCCATACCCACGCGTGCTCGCGCTGATACCCGGTAAATCCCTCGAGCGAACTGACGAGCAGCCCGCTCGCGCCGTCCGGACGCAGCCGCAGGTCGGTCTCGTACAAAACGCCCGCTGCCGTCATGCTCGTCAGCCATTGATTGATGCGCTGTGCGAGGCGCGTGTAGTTTTCGGCCGCGCCCGGCGCGTTGTCATCGTGCAGAAAAATCAGATCGAGATCGGACTCGTAGCCGAGCTCCTTGCCGCCGAGCTTGCCATAGGCCACGATGGCGAAGCTTGGATCGTCTCGATGCCGGGTAGGCAGGCTGCGCCAGATAAAGTGCAATATTTCACCAAGGATGACGTCTGCGAGTTCTGACAGATAGTCGGAAAGCGTTTCGAGCGGGAGCTCGCGTGCAAGGTCCTGCGCCAGCAGGCGCAGAGTCTGCGCGTGCTTGAAATGGCGCAGCACGTCCATGTGCGCTTCGCTGTCCTCGGGCGCCTCCTGTAACCGGCTGCGCAGCTGCGCCGTCAGTTGCCCGCGCACTGGTGGCTCATGCAGCGTGCGGGCGTCGAGCAATTCGTCGAGCAGTATCGGATAGCGCGCGAGGTATTGCGCTGCCCACGGGCTCGCGCTGGCGAGGCGCGCCCCGCGCTCTATCGTCTGCGGGTATTGCAGCAGCAGCGCGAGATAGGCCTCGCGGCGACTGATGCTTTCCAACAGCGTCAGCATGCGTTCCAGCGTGGCGTCCGGTTTTGGCAGAGTGGCAACGGCGGCAATCACTTGCGGCACCAGCTGCTCCATGCGCGCCTGGCTCGTCTGCGGCATATGTCGCACGCGGCTGCTGGCGCGCAGCGCACCGATGCGCTCGAACGCGCGCGGCGGGTCGCTGTAACCAAGATCGCCCAATGCCGCGAGCGCCTCGGCAGGCTTGTCGCCACGCCATAGCGTTGCCAGCGGGTGAGCCTGACCTTCCGACCCGGCGAAGATGCTCTCGAAATGATGCGTCACGCGGCCGCGATGGCGCTCGAGGTCCGCGCGCATTGCCTCGTACGACGCGTATCCCATGGCAGTTGCGATCAGGGCTTGATCTACCGCGTCTACCGGCAATGCCTGGGTCTGCTTGTCGTCCAGATATTGCAGGCGATGCTCCAGGTTGCGCAGAAAAACGTACGCTGCGGTGAGCTCGTGCACCGCTTCCCGCGGCAGCAGGTTGCGCTCGGCCAGCAGCGGCAGCACCGCGAGCGTCGGCGGCTGGCGCAGCAATGCTTCGTGCCCGCCGCGCACGAGTTGAAACAGCTGGACGATGAACTCGACTTCGCGGATGCCGCCCGGCCCGAGCTTGATGTTATCGAGGATATCGCGGCGCTCGACTTCGCGCCGGATTTCCGCGTGCAGGCCGCGCATCGACTCGAACGCGCTGTAATCCAGGTGGCGGCGGAATACGAAAGGGCGCACGAGTTCGCCCAGTTCCTGCGCCCGCTCCCCGCACACGACGCGCGCTTTGATCCACGCATAGCGCTCCCATTCGCGGCCCTGGGTGATGAAATAGTTTTCGAGCATGCTGAAGCTGACGGCCAGCGGCCCGTCGCTGCCCAGCGGACGCAGCCGCATATCGACGCGAAAGACGTAGCCGTCGGCGGTCATTTCATTGAGCATCGCGATCAGCCGGCGCCCCATGCGAATGAAAAACTCATGATTGCTCAACGTGCGCGGGCCGCGTGTTTCGCCGTCGTCCGGATATACGAACACAAGATCGATATCGGACGACACGTTGAGTTCGCAGCCGCCGAGCTTGCCCATTGCAACGACATGCAGATGCTGCGTCGCGCCGGCGGCTTCCGCGGCGGGCTCGCCGTATTGCAGCGCAAGTTCGCGTGCCAGGTGGTCGACAGCCGTCGTAATGGCAAGATCGGCGAGCGCGGTCACCGTTGTCATTACCTCTACCAGGGTCGCGAATCCTGCCAGGTCGCGTGCGATGATCCGCAGCATGACGCGTTTGCGCAGATCGCGCAGCGCATTCATCAGGGCGCCATCGCTGGCGGCATGAGCCGCGGTGAGCTGCGCGCGCATCTCTTCGACACTATAAGCAGACGCCACGCTCTGCGCTGAGAGCAGGTCCGGCTGCACCGCCAGCAACCGCCGTGCGTAACGCGATAAAGCGGTCGCGCGCCGTATCGCTTCGTCAGCCGGGACGGCCGTGCCGGCGTTAGGTGTAGTCACGCCGTTCAGGTTACAATTGGTTTAGAAATCATTGCGTTGCATTTTATGACTTTTGCCGATTACCGTGCCGGCTATTTCCATCTTTAAGTGGCTGCACGTCAGCACGCTCTGGTGTTATCGCGCGATAACCTGGGCGGTGATTGTCTGCGCATTCCTGTTTGCGCTGCTCATCCTCGGCGTGCGCTTCTGGCTGCTGCCGAACATGGGAAAATACCGCGAACCGATTGCCCGTGAGTTGAGCGAGGCGACGCATCAGCGCATTACGATAGGCAGGCTCGACGGCCGATGGAGCGGCCTCAATCTGCAGTTGACCCTCGGCGACCTGGTGGTTTACGACGCCGCCGGCGAGCCCGCGTTGACCTTGCAGCGCGTCGACAGCACCTTGTCATGGTGGTCGCTCGTGCTGTGGGAGCCGCGCTTCGATTCGATCGAAATCCGCCGCCCGGATCTGAATATAAAACGTGATTCGCGCGGCGTGATTTCCGTCGCCGGCATCGAGCTGAACGAGCATTCCAGCGGTGGCGGCCTGTCGGACTGGCTGCTGCGGCAACAGGAAATCAGCATACGCGAAGCGTCCATAGCCTGGCAGGACGATGTGCGCGGCGCGCCGCGGCTCGCGCTGCAAAATGTTGATTTTCGCCTTGAGAACGACGGCCGGCATCACCGCTTCGGACTGCGCGCCGAACCGCCCGCGGTGCTCGCCACACCGCTGGACGTGCGCGGCGATTTTACCGGCCGGACGGTGACCGATCTCACTCAGTGGAACGGACAGGTTTTCACGCAGCTCGACTACACCGACATTTCCGCGTGGCGCGCGTGGGTGCCGTTCCCTGTCAGTTTCCCGCATGGCGCAGGCGCGGTGCGGGCGTGGGCCGGCCTGAAAAACGGCGCGCTCGCCGAGATCACCGCGGACGTGCAGCTGGCGCAGGTAACGACGCAACTGGGCGCGGATGTGCCCGAACTCGATCTCGCCGAACTCAAAGGCCGCGTGGGCTGGAAATCACTGGACGACGGGTTCGAGGTCTCGACGACCCACCTGGGCATGTCGACGCACAATTACACATTGCAGCCGACTGATTTTCTGCTGCGCTATCACCGCGGCACCGCAACGCGGCCCGCGCGCGGCGAGTTGCAGGCCAATACGCTGGATGTCGAGCCGCTGATCGCGCTCGCCGATCATCTGCCTCTCGACGTCGCGCTGCGCAAGGAATTCGAAGCGTATGCGCCGCGCGGCAGCTTTTACGACGTGGCGATGAAATGGACGGGCGAATGGCCGCGGCCGCGGCAATATGGCGTCAAGGCGCGGTTCGTCAATCTCGGCCTGAACGCCGTAGGTCAGTTGCCGGGGCTGGCCGGCGTAAGCGGCAGCATCGATGGCAGCGAGCGCGGCGGCACGTTGTTGCTAAGCACGCAGCATGCCGTAGTGGAACTGCCGCTGGTGTTTCAGGACAAGCTCGAATTCGACGTGCTCACCGCGCAGGCAGGCTGGCAGCGCAGCGGCGAACAATACGAGATCCGCCTCAACGATATCTCGTTTTCGAACCGCGATCTCGCCGGCACCCTCTCCGGCGCTTATCAAACTGCGGCTGAAGGGCGCGGCGCGATCGATCTGACCGCGCATGCGACGCGCGCCGACGTGCGCAGCGTCGGGCGTTACATTCCGCTGCGCATCGGCGAGCGCGGCCGGCAGTGGATGACGGCGGCGTTTGTCGGCGGCTCTTCGAACGACGTCAAGCTGCGTCTGAAGGGCAACTTGAGCGAGTTTCCTTACCCGGAGGGCAAAGGCGGTATTTTCCAGGTGACGGCGCGCGTGGTCGACGGCGTGCTCGATTACGCCAGTGGCTGGCCGCGGATAGAAAATATCGAGGGCGACCTGACGTTTCGCGGTCGTCGCATGGACATCGTCGTGCGCGAGGGAGCGATCGGCGGCGCCAAGCTTGCGCGGGTGCGCGCCGAAATCCCCGATCTCGCGACACCCGAGCGCGTGCTTACCGTGACGGGGGAAGCCGAGGGCGCAACCAGCGAATTCCTGAACTTCATTGAGCACAGCCCGGTGCTCGACATGACGGAACATTTTACGCAGACCATGCGCGCCGAGGGTCGCGGCAAGCTCGGGCTCAAGCTCACAATCCCGCTCGCCAATGTAAAAGCCACGAGGGTCGCGGGCGACTATCAATTCGTGAACAACCGCATCGAAAGCGAAGATGTGTTTTTTCCTTTCGAGCAGGTCAACGCGCGGCTCGATTTCACGGAGACCGGCGTGCGCGTGCCGGCGGCGACCATGAATATACTCGGCGGGCCCGCGACGCTGACCGGTGGCGCGCAGCGCGAAGGCGTCGTGCGTCTCAACCTCGCTGGGCGCGCGAACATGGATAATTTCCGTCGTTCGTCCGCGGTGCCGCTCGCGCAGGCGTTGCGCGGCTCGACGGACTGGAAAACCTCCATCGTATTGCGCAAGCGGCTGGCCGACATCACGTTCGAGTCGAACTTGCAGGGTATCGTTTCGGAATTGCCCGCGCCGCTGGCAAAAGCCGCCACCGATAGTCTGCCGGTCAAACTCGAGCGGACGGTTACGGGGCCGCAACAGGACCGCATCGCGGTGACGGTCGGCAGCCTGCTCTCCGCTCAGCTGCAGCGGCGCAAGGACGGCGCGGATTCCATCGTCGAGCGTGGCACGATCAGCTTGGGCGGCGTGGCTGCGGAGCCGGAGCGTAAAGGCTTATGGGTCAGCGGGGGCCTGAAAAGTCTTGATCTCGATCAATGGCTGCTGCTGCTGAAAGCCGGCAGCGGTGACGCGGGACGCGCGCAAATCGCGGGCCTTGACGTCAAGTTCGGCACGCTGGATCTTTTCGGCCGCCGCTTTAACGAGCTCGCAATCAGCGGCACCGCGCAGCCGGGCGTGTGGCAGACGACGCTGGCCGGCCGCGAGCTGGTCGGCGAGCTGACATGGCGCTCGCAGGGCAGGGGCAAAGTTACTGCGCGGATGAAGACTTTTGTCATCCCGGCGGCATCGCCGGACCGCCCGGTTCACACCGCCGAGAAAGACCCGCCGCTGGAACTGCCGGCGCTCGATATCAAGGCCGACAATTTCCAGGTCCGGCAGGCGAATCTGGGCAAGCTCGATCTGACCGCGGTGCCCGACGGGCGCGACTGGAAACTTGAAAAACTTTATGTGACCAATCCCGACGCCACGCTGAGCATCGAGGGCGTGTGGCAGGGCTGGCTTACGCAGCCGCGCACGATGGTCAACGTGCGGCTTGACGTCAATGACATCGGCAAGTTCCTGGTGCGCCTCGGCCAGCCCGAAGGCGTGCGGCGCGGCACCGCCAAGATCGAAGGCCCGTTGTCGTGGGCCGGCAATCCCAGCGAGCTCGACTACGCGACGTTATCGGGAAATTTCGTGCTGGAGGCGAACAAGGGCCAGTTCGTCAAACTCGATCCGGGCATCGGCAAGCTGCTGGGCGTAATGAGCCTGCAGTCGTTGCCGCGGCGGCTGTCGCTTGATTTCCGCGATATTTTCAGTGAAGGCCTCGCATTCGACGCGATCGTCGGAACCGTAAAGGTCAACCGCGGCATTGCCAGCACCGAAAACTTTCGCATTGCGGGGCCGGCCGTGCGGATTCAGATGAGCGGCGACGTTGATCTCGCTAAAGAAACACAAAAACTTCGCGTCAAGGTCTATCCGAGCATGAGCGACAGCTTATCGGTCGCCGGCGCGCTGATTGGCGGCCCGATCGCGGGCATCGCGGCATTCGTCGCCCAAAAGTTATTGAAGGATCCGATCGACAAAATTGCGGCGTATGAATACGACATTACCGGTAGCTGGGGCGACCCGCAGGTCTTAAAAGTTGAAGTGCCGCAGTCCGCGAATGCGATCAGGCCGGGTTCGGAGCGCTCCGATTAAAGCGCACAGCTGGGTTGCATGGACTGTAAGAACTGAAATGATATGAGTACAAAATCCGCATCATCGTTTGGCCGCGCGCGGCCGCACACCAGCCCGGCCGCCCCAACCGAGTCGACATCCGCCGTGCGCGTGGCGGCGGTGCAGCTCGCCTCTGGTCCGAGTGTGTCGGCTAATCTTCACGAAGCGCGGCGGCTCGTCGGCATGGCCGCCGCCCAAGGGGCAAAATTGGTCGCGCTGCCTGAATACTTCGCCATCATGGGCATGCAGGACACCGACAAAGTTAAAGTACGCGAGGTCGAGGGCGCGGGTCCGATTCAGCAGTTTCTCGCTGATATCGCGAAAGAGCACAAAATCTGGCTGGTGGGCGGCTCGGTGCCGCTGGTGTCGAGCGATCCAGACCGTGTGCGCAACAGCAGCCTCGTTTTCGACGACAAAGGCAAACTCGTCGCGCGCTACGATAAGATTCACCTGTTCGGTTTTGAAATGGGCACGGAACAATACTCGGAACAGCGCACGATCGAACCGGGTGACGAAGTGAAAGTCATCGATTCGCCATTCGGCCGGATTGGTTTGTCGATTTGTTACGACCTGCGCTTTCCGGAACTTTATCGCGCGATGAAAGACGTTGATATCATCATGGTGCCGTCCGCATTTACGGAGACCACTGGCAAGGCGCATTGGGAAACTCTGATTCGTGCGCGCGCGATCGAGAACCTGGCGTATGTAATTGCGCCGGCGCAGGGCGGTTATCATCTCAATGGCCGCGAAACTCACGGCGATAGCATGATCGTCGATCCGTGGGGTGTCGTGCTCGACCGGTTGCCGCGCGGGTCCGGTATCGTTACGGCGGGCCTCAATCCGGAATACGTGCAGCGGCTGCGTAAAAGCCTGCCGGCGCTGGAGCATCGGACTTTGCATCGCACGTAGCCCCTTTAAGATAAAGAAGTGGCGGCACTTGAATACTGGTTTGCCGCCTCGATTTACTATCAGTTATCGCCATTGGAAATTAAATGACCAGCACAGTTAAAACCGGCGGCCCTCAACTTGAGGCCGCATTCAATACCGCGCAGGCGACGTTGCTCGCGCCGTACGCCCTCGACGACAATGTATTGCAACAAATATTCGGCCAAATCCTTTCGCATAAAGTCGATTACGCCGACCTTTATTTTCAATACAGCCGCAGTGAGGGCTGGAGTCTCGAAGAAGGCATCGTCAAATCGGGCAGCTTTAACATTGACCAGGGGGTCGGCGTGCGCACGGTCGCCGGTGAAAAAACCGCCTTCGCGTATTCGGATGACATCAGTCTCACGGCGCTCACGACGGCCGCCCAGGCGACTCGCGCGATTGCGCGCCAGGGCGCGGACAATCGGACACAGGTTGCGAAGCGCAGAGAGGGCCGCAATCTCTATGTGCCGCATGACCCGCTCGCGAGTCTCGCTGACGGGGCGAAAGTCGATCTGCTCGAGAAGGTCGAACGCTATGCGCGTACGCTCGACACGCGGGTGACCCAGGTCATGGCACATCTCGGCGGCGAATATGAAGTCGTGCTCGTTACGCGCAGCGATGGCGTTACCGCAGCCGACGTGCGCCCGCTGGTGCGCATGAGCGTGCAGGTAATCGTCGAGCAGGATGGACGTCGCGAGCAGGGCAGCGCCGGCGGCGGCGGGCGCTTCGACTACGCATACTTCAGCGAGGCAGTGATCCAGGATTACGCGCGCAAAGCGGTTGCCCAGGCACTTATCAATCTCGACGCGAAGCCGGCGCCCGCCGGCTCGATGACCGTGG
>JANYDM010000197.1 GCA_025363575.1 Betaproteobacteria bacterium
GCCGCATTTTCGCGCAGGCGCTCGCGCGCGATCTCGGCAAGCAGGTGATCATCGACAACCGCGCCGGCGCCGGCGGTAATCTGGGCGCGCAGATTGCGGCCGGCGCATCGCCTGACGGCTATACGCTGTTTCTCGCCACGCCCGCCCACGTCATCAGCTCGAGCATGACGAAGAAACCGACCTACGATCTGGCGCGCGATTTTGCGCCGGTCGGCCAGGTTTCCACCGGCGTTTACGTGATCGCCGCTAACCCCGCGCTGGGCGTGCAGGGCATACGCCAGTTCATCGCGCTGGCGAAAGCGCGGCCTGGCCAGCTCAACTACGCCTCGGGCGGCACCGGCAACGCGACCCATCTCGCGGTCGAGTTGCTGCGCAGCATGGCGGACATCAGTGTCGTACATCTGCCTTATCAAGGCGCGGGACCGGCGATGGTCGCGCTGATCGCAGGCGAAGCGCAGTTTGCGGCGGCGAACCTGACCGCAGTGCTGCCGCATCTCGGCGCGGGGAAACTGGTGGCGCTGGGCGTGACCAGCGAAACCCGCTCGTCGTTTCTGCCGCAGGTGCCCACAGTGTCGGAGTCCGGCGTTCCCGGCTACGAAGTCAGCGCGTGGTTCGGTGTGCTTGCGCCGCGTGGCACGCCGCGCGAAGTGATTGCCAAGCTGAATGCGAATCTGCTGAAAGCGGCACAGGCGCCGGAAATCAAAAAGGCGCTTGCCGGCGTCGGCGCCGAGCCGGCGGTCGGTACGCCGGCCGCGCTGGAGGCATTCATCCAGTCGGAAAAAACAAAATGGGCGCAGGTCATCCGCAAAGCGGGCATCGCCGCAGAATGAAGCCGAGTGAACAATCATGAATGAAAATTGTCCCGAGCTGCACGATCTCATGGTCGGCGGTGTGCGTCACCGTTACTGCAGTCTGCCTGCGCTCGAAAGCAAGCCGGCGCTGGCCGGCCTCGCGCGCCTACCGTTCTCATTGCGCGTGCTGGCGGAAAATCTCGCGCGTCATGCCGGCGCGCCGGAAGTGACGCCGGCTATGCTGACTGCGCTGGCGCGCGGCGAGCGCGGCATGGAGATCCCGTTCTGGCCGGCGCGCGTGCTGCTGCAGGACATGCTCGGTGTGCCGGTGATGGTCGACCTGGCGGCGCTGCGCGACGCGGTGGCGGCGGCCGGCGGCGATCCTCTATCGGTCAATCCGAAGATTCCGGTCGACTTCGTGATCGATCATTCGCTGAACGCCGACGTCGCGGGTTTCGCGGGTGCGGCGAACAAGAACATTGAAATGGAATACGAGCGCAACCGCGAGCGTTTCGCTTTTCTCGCGTGGTGCCAGGGCGCGTTCCGTAATTTCCGCGTGGTGCCGCCCGACAGCGGCATCGTCCACCAGATCAACGTCGAGCGCCTGGCGCGTGTGGCGTGGACCGACGGCGAACTAGTTTACCCCGACACCATGATCTGCAACGACAGCCACACCACCATGGTCAACGGCATCGGTGTGCTCGGCTGGGGTGTCGGCGGCATCGAAGCCGAAGCGGCGATGCTCGGCCGCGCGTTGACGTTGAGCGTGCCCGAGGTGGTCGGCGTGCGGGTGAGCGGACGGCTGCCCGAGGGCGCCACCGCGACCGACGTCGTACTGACCATCACTGAACTGCTGCGGCGCTACAAAGTGATCGGCAAGTTCGTCGAATTCTACGGCGCCGGCCTCGATGCGCTGCCGGTCACCGATCGCGCGACCATCGCCAACATGGCGCCGGAATACGGTGCGATGTGCGTGTATTTTCCGGTCGACCAGGCCTGCCTCGATTTTCTGGCGTTTACCGGGCGCGACGCGGCGACCATCGCGCTGGCCGGCGCTTATGCCAAGGCGCAGGGCCTGTGGCGCGAGGGCACGACCGCGGCGCCGGCGTTCGACGCCACGCTCGAGATCGATCTCTCGACAATTGTGCCCTGCCTCGCCGGGCCGCGGCGGCCGCAGGAGCGCGTTGCGCTTGGCGAAGTCGCGAGCGGATTCGCCAAGGAGATGCCGACACTGGCGCGCGACGGCCGTGTCGCGCCCGACCGCCGCGTCGTGGTGGAAAATCGCGCCTTCGATCTCGGCGACGGCGACGTCGTGATCGCGGCGATCACGAGCTGCACCAACACGTCCAACCCGGCCAACATGATTGCGGCGGGCCTCTTCGCACGCAACGCGGTGGCGCGCGGGCTCGTCGTGAAGCCCTGGGTCAAGACCTCGTTCGCGCCTGGTTCGAAAGTTGTCATCGAATACCTGAAGCGGGCCGGGCTGTATGCGCCGCTCGAAGCGCTGGGTTTCCATCTGGTCGGTTTCGCCTGCACGACCTGCAACGGCAATTCGGGCCCGCTGGCGCCGGAAATCGAAACTGCGATCAAGAACAGCGAGCTGGTGTCGGTGGCGGTGCTGTCCGGCAACCGCAATTTCGAAGGACGGGTGCATCCTTTCGCGCGCGCCGCCTAACTCGCGTCGCCGGCGCTGGTGATCGCGTATGCGATTACCGGCAGCATTTCGATCGATCTGACGCGCCAACCGCTGGGTGCCGACGCGCAAGGCAAACCGGTTTTTCTGCGCGATCTCTGGCCGTCGTCGGACGAAGTGGCAAAAGTCCTCGGCGCCTGCTTGAAGCCGGAGATGTACCGCGCGAGCTACGAGCATATCTTCGAAGGATCGCCCGAATGGCGCGCGCTGAAGGGTGAAGCGAGCGCGCTTTTCCCGTGGCGCGCCGACAGCACTTCACTGCGCATGCCGCCGTATTTTGAAAACGTGCCGCCAGTGCCGGCGCCGCCGCGCGATTTGAGCGGCATGCGGCCGCTGGCGATCCTCGGCGACATGATTACCACCGACCATCTCGCACCGGCCGGCAGAATCACCACCGACAGTCCGGCCGGTCGTTATCTGGCCGCGCATGGACTTGCCGCGAAAGATTTTCACGCCTACGGCATCCGCCGCGGCAATCATGAAGTTGCGATGCGCGCGACGCTGGCATCGCCGCGGCTGAAAAACGCAATGGTCCCCGGCAGCGAAGGCGGCAACACGCGCGTGCAGCCGGACGGCGAGGTCCACGCCATATACGACGCGGCCGAGATTTACCGCAGCCGCGGTGAACCGCTGATCATCTTTGCCGGGCGCGAATACGGTGCGGGCTCTTCGCGCGACTGGGCGGCGAAAGGGCCGGCGCTGCTCGGCGTGCGCGCGGTCGCCGCCGAAAGTTTCGAGCACATACACCGCTCCAATCTCGTCGGCATGGGCGTGCTGCCGCTGACCTTCAAAGCGGCGCGACTCGCCGACTTGAAGCTAGACGGCAGCGAGACCTTCGACCTCACCGGGATTTCCGCAGGGCTGGCGCCGCGCGCCGAACTGACGTTAACGATTCACCGCAAAGACGGTGGCACGCAAAACGTCGCGGTCGATTTGCGCATCGACACCAACGAAGAACTCGCCGCCTACCGTCAGGGCGGACTGCTGCCGCAGGTATACCGTGAATTCGTCGCGCAAATTTAGGGAACCTCTGAATAACCTACTGCGCGGCGCGATTGCTTCGTTGCGCGGTGCTCGGAACCTCGCCTATCTGCCCGATATGTCTCGGCTCCTGCGCGCCGTGCGCCTCGCACTCACGCCGCCCGCTACGGTTCTTCAGAGGTTCCCGCGCTTCGGGATGTGCGCCGCGTTGCTCGCGGTCGCCGGCGCGCATGGCCAAGCGCCGAACTGGCGCCCGAACAAGGCGATTGAGATCATTTCGCCGTCGTCGCCGGGCGGCAGCACCGATACGACCGCGCGCACGATGCAGAGATTAATGCAGCAGGAGGATCGCGGCATGGTGCCGCTCACCGTCGTCAACAAGGCGGGCGGGAATCAGGCCGTGGCAATTGCGTATTTGAATCAGCACGCGGGCGATGCCCATTATGTCGCGATCGCCAATCCGAGCCTGAATTCGAATTTTCTTACCGGAATTTCCGACAGCCGCTATCTGGATGTTACTGCGCTGGCGCTGCTGTCGAGCGAGTACACCGTGTTCACCGTTCCGGCGGCTTCGCCGGTCAAGCGCTTTGCCGATCTAGCGGCGATCCTGAAGAAGACCCCGGAATCGATCGCGATCGGCATCACGACGCGCGGCGGCGCCAACCATCTGGTACTGTGTCTCGCCGCCCGGGCCATCGGCGTCGATGTGAGAAAACTCAAGATTGTGTCGTTCAAGTCCAACGGCGAATCGATGACGGCTTTACTCGGCGGGCATATCCAGCTGGTGGTATCGACGGTGGCCGCTTCAATAGATCAAGTTACTTTCGGTACTGCACGATTCATCGCGGTGGGTTCGCCGCAACGCTTCGGCGGATTGCTCGCGAGCACGCCGACGTTGCGCGAGCAGGGCATCGACGTGACCAAAGCAAATTGGCGCGTCGTCGTTGGGGCAAAAAAGCTGGGCACGCCGGAAATTGCGTATTGGGAAGGGGCGCTGCGGCGCATGAGCAGGAGCGCCGCCTGGCGCGAGGCCTTGGAAAAGGAATACTGGACCGACACCTTCATGGTAGGCCGTGAGTTGAGAGCCTTCCTCGAGAGCGAGTTCGCAGTCGACAAGGCGTTGCTGAGCGAACTTGGACTGACAAAATAATCCGGTGGTATTTCCATGCAAAATACTTCGATAGTGACACCGGCGAGCGGCGCAAGCGTGCTGCTGCTGGACAATCACGACGTCGAGAAATTATTTGACGTCGCCGCCTGCCTCGATGCTCTGATACCCGCCTATTGCGCGTTGGCGGAGGGCACCGCGGTCGATCGCAAGCGCACCCAAACCTATGTCGGGCTGCCCGAACCCGGCGTTTCATATTGCCTGAAAACAATGGAGGGAGCGATCCCCGGCACAGGGCTGATCGCGTTGCGGCTGACTTCCGATATCGTTTCCGAAAGCGTGACCGACGGAATGACGCGCCGGGAGAAGTTGGCGCGCGGCCCGGGCGGCACCTATTGCGGGCTGATCATGCTTTTCAGCGTGACGTCTCTGGCGCCGGTCGCCATCATTCACGACGGTTACATACAGGTGTCGCGCGTCGCGTGCACCAGTGCGCTGAGCGCGCAGCTACTCGCGCGCGCCGACGCAGGAGACCTTGGGTTGCTCGGCAGTAGCGGGCAGGCATGGGCGCATTTGCTGGCGATGCGCGCGGTACGCAAATTGCGGCGGGTACGCGTTTACAGCCCGAACCCCAAGCACCGCGAAGAATTTGCGCAGCGTGCCAGCGCAGAACTGCAACTCGACGCGGCTGCCGTGACCAGCGCGCGCGACGCGGTGGTCGATGCCGATCTCGTGGTGCTGGCGACCAACACGAGCGCACCCATCATCGAAGGCGGCTGGCTGGCGCCCGGCGCGCATGTCGTATCGATCGTGAGCGGCGACGACAGGCAGCAGCGGCGCGAACTCGACGACGAAACAATACGGCGGGCGGCGGTCGTGTTCGTAAACTCCAGGGAGGTCGCGCAGAATCAGAACCAGGGCGATCTGAGCGAGCCCGTTGCCCGGGGCATCCTCACGTGGGAGGCAATTCACGACTTGAGCGAGCTGGTGGCGGGCCGTGCGCGCGGACGCACGCACGCCGACGAAATCACCGTGTTCAAGAATAATGTCGGGCTGGGATTGCAATTCGCCGCGGTCGCTGGACGGGTCTATGAGACCGCTCTCCAGCGGAACATCGGGCGATCGCTGCCGGCCGCCTGGTTTCTCGAAACATTAAAGCCGTAGCGGAGGTTCCTGCGTGCGTGAAACCGGTTCAACCGCAGCGTGAAAAGTGTTCATGTCAGGCCGCACCGCCGGTTTTATAATGAATTCGGTCCACCGCAGAATAATTAACCGATATTCCGGGAGCGCCACCCGGTGCGGGCGGCGGATTTTGTCTGGAGGAGTTCGCTATGCCCCGCATGACTGCAGCCAAGGCCATGATCGAAACGCTGGCCGTCAACGGCGTCGACACTGTGTTTGGTGTGCTCGGCAGTACTTTATTCGAGGCCTATAACGAGCTGTTCGAGCATCCCCAAATACGGCTGATAACGCCGCGCGGCGAAGATGGCGCGTTGCACATGGCGGACGCTTATGCGCGCGTCACCGGTAAGGTCGGCGTGGGGATGATCACGGTCGGAGCAGGCGCCGCCTACAGCGTGTCGGCGATGGGCGAGGCGTATGCAGAATCGATCCCGGTGCTGAATATCGTGACCCAGGTACCGACGCCTTATCTCGATCAGGAGAAAGGCATCTATCACGAATGCAAAGACCAGATGGGGTTCTTCCGGCCGGTCACGGGGTGGTGCCATCGAATTACCACAGCGGCAGAAATGGCGCCGGCGATCGACGAGGCGTTCAAACGCATGCGCAGCGGCCGGCCGCGCCCGGTGATGCTCGAAATCCCTGCCGACGTGCTGAAAATGGAAGCCGACGTGGTTATTCCGCCGCGGGCGCAGGGCACGAAACCGGAGGTCAAAGCGCAGGACGTCTCCCGCGCGGCTGACGCGCTGGCTGCGGCCAGGGCGCCGTTGTTGTGGGCCGGCGGGGGTGCGGTGGGCGCGGGCGCAGGCGGGGAGCTTGCTGCGCTGGCTGAAATGCTCGGCGCGCCCATACTCAGCACCAATGGCTCGCGCGGGATCGTGTCTGACGAGAATCCGCTGATGATCGACAACATCATGACGATGAGTCCGATTATCGAGAGCGAAATCCTCAATACGGCCGACGTGATGCTGGCGTTGGGTACTCGTTTTTCCGAGCGCGCGACACGCTCGACCGACAAGAAGGCCGCACTCGACGTGACCGGCCGCTCGGCAAAAGGCTGGACGATCAAAATTCCCGAACATCTCATTCACGTCGACATCGATCCCGGCGAATTCAATCACAACGTGTCCGCTGCGCACGCGGTGCACGCCGATGCGCGAGATTTCCTGCAGAAGCTGATCGCCGAACTGAAAGCGCGCAAATACAAACCGCCCGAACCGCGCGTCGAGCGCATTGCGATGATCAAGGATCGCGCGCACGCCGGACTGCGGGAGCGCGTGCCGGTCGAGATGCAGTTGCTGGCCGATTTGCGCAAGGTGCTGCCGCGAAATGGCATCGTCGCGGCGCAATCGATCCTCGGTCACTGGGCGCGCTACGCACTGGACATGTATGAGCCGGGGAAATTCCTATTCGCCAACACGTTCGGTTCGATGGGCTACGCGTTTCACGCGGCAATCGGCGCCAAGATCGCTTGTCCCGAACGGCCGGTCGTTGCATTATGCGGCGACGGCGGCTTCATGTTCGGTTGCGGCGAACTGGCCACCATCGCGCATTACAAGTTGCCGATCGTGCTGGTGATATTCAACAACGGCGGGTTCAAGATCCTCCAGAATACGCAGAAGAAGCGCTTCGGCCGCCACATCGGCACCGACTTGACCAATCCCGATTTCATGAAGCTCGGCGACGCTTTCGGCTTTGCCACCGCGCGCATCGACGACCTTGCGCAACTCGCGCCGGCGATCGGGGAAGGTCTTGCGCGCGACCGTGCCACGCTGATCGAAGTGCCGATCGAGTTCAAGCCTTACCGCTAAAGGGCCGCGACGTGGTTGAACGGATACTCCAATACGCGCTGCTGCTGTCGTCACTGGTGGCGGGGCTCGCGTATGCGGCAGCGCCGGCGTGGAAACCGCAGGACAACGTCGAAATCATCGTCGGCGCCGGGCCCGGCGGGGGCAACGACAACGTGGCGCGATTGGTGCAGAGGATACTGCAGGACAAGCATTTGCTGGACGCTTCGACGGTCGTCAACAAGGCGGGTGGCGGTGGGGCGATCGCATATGGCTATCTCAACCAGCGCAGCGGCAACCCCGCATGCGTCGCGATCGCCTCGAATACGCTGCTGACCGGGCATATCACCGGAATTGGCGCGCTCAATTACACCGACTTTACGCCGCTCGCCATCATGATCAACGAATACATCGGCTTCGTCGTCAAGCCGAATTCGCCGCTGAAGAGTGGCGTCGATCTGATCGCGAAATTGAAAGCCGACCCGCGTTCAGTCGCGTTCGGCATCTCGACCTCGCTCGGCAATATCAATCACATTGCTGTAGCCGTGGTGGCACGGGCCGCCGGCATAGACCCGCGGCGCCTTAAGGTCGTGGTGTTCGACTCGTCGGCGTCCTCGATTACGGCGGTGCTTGGAGGACACATCGACGTGGTCGCGGGACCACCCAGCATTTCGGGCAGTCATATCGAGGCAGGCAAACTGCGGATGATAGGCGTGACCTCGCCGCAGCGTCTGCGCGGCGTGCTGGCCGGGCAGGCGACCTGGCGCGAACAGGGTATCGACGCCGTGGTGATCAACTGGCGTGGCGTGCTTGGCGCCCGGGGACTGAGTGCGTCCCAGGTCGCATTCTGGGACGCGACATTGAGCCAGCTGGCGAAAAGCGACGAATGGGACCGCGAACTCGCTCGGAACTTGTGGGAAAACGCTTATACCGACAGCGCGCGTGCGTCCGCCTATCTGAAGACGCAGTATGCGGATCTAAAGCAGATTCTGCGCGAACTCGGTTTTGTTAAATAACCGATCGCTTCTGCGCAATGACAGGCCATGAAAATTGAAGAACATCTATTGAAGGCGGAGGCTTTCGAGCGTGCGGCTGCGAAGCTCGCGCCGCAAACCGACTCTGCGCTCTACGTGGTGTATTTGCTGCGGGCCGGCACCAACCGCGTCAATGCAGCCCTGCATGTATTGAAGACGACTACCGACGGCAAATCCACGGACGAGAAACTGGGCGATCTCAACCACACTTACAAGCCAAAACTCAACGTGCCGGTCCCTGATGAATTGCGCGCGGCGTTCACTCATCTTGCCCTGATCGAAGAAATGCGCACGGATTATGTACGGGGCGAAAAATTCCTGGACGCCGCGATGCTCGATGCCTGCAATGGGGCTTATCGCGGCATCTGCGACGACACTACGCCATTGTTGACACGACAAGCACCGTGAACAGCGCCAAACATCTCGCGCAAGCCGCGATCGTACTGGCGGGCATGCGCAAACTGACCATGCCCGGCGACTACCTTGCGATTGTCGACGGCGCCATGGTCGCGGGTTACCACCTGGGCAACGCATTGCTGCATGCGCATGGCGTGTCGACCAATACCGAGCATGCGAATACGCCGTCGAAACTGGCGTGCGGCATCGATTCTTTGCCAGTGCACATCCGCCCTGCGTTCGTGGCATTTACGGAGCTCGAGAAGTTTCGCTTCGACTATGTGCGCAATGTCTCGGTTTATGACGAACGTCTTGACGGCGAGGTCTGGCGCTGCCTCGAGACGATGTGGCGGGCGTGTGCCGGAAAATAAGCGGTTGCGATGCGCGATGCATGGATCGGATTGACCACGCTCGACGACCCTGCCGGCATTGAACATATAAGCGCGGCAATCGAGACCGCGCGAAAGAGATAACGCCGGCTAATAGCTGAGATAAGTGCAGCGGTCGCAAGGTGCGCCGGCGGTGCGGCGGCTGACCAGGGTTTCGCGAAGCTTGCGCAAAAACGGCTGGTTGTAGATTTCCAGCACGTGGTGCTGGTTGACGTCGCCCTTGAGATACTCGGCCTTGCCGTCCATGCAGCACATGGCTACCTTGCCGGTGGCCGTGATGGAAAAATCGAACCAGCGATGACAGGGGACGTCCGGCACACCGCGCGCGAAATTTCCGGTATCGACGGCGCCGAGCCAGTCGTTGCGCGGCAGGATATAAACTTCGAAATTGGGATAGTTCGCCTTCGTCCATCGCACGAAGCCCTGATCCTCCGCGCGCGATACCGAGACACGGGTAATGCGAATGGGGAAGTCGAATTTTCCCTGTGCGTGCAGTGTCTTCAGGACTTCCAGCCGGCTGAGCGTGCGGGCTTGCGGCATGCCCATGACTTCCTGGTATTCCACCGGATCGTGAAAGTTAAGCGATACCGTAAGGTAAGTGACGTTTCTGACTTTGGCCAGCTTGAGCAGGTTGGCTTCGGTAAGGGCGGCACCATTCGTGATCAGGCTAACCGCGGCGCTGGGCAGCCGCTCATTGACCCGTGCCAGGATGTCAAAAAGCCGCGGTTCGAGAAAAGGGTCGCTGATCTTGTACGGCGAAACCTGGAAAGACAACGAGGGCGGAATTGCAGTCAGGTCGTCGATAATCTTTTCGATCAAAGCGTCGGACATGCGGGTGCCCTTGCGATCCATCGTCGGATAAGGGCAGAACGAGCATGAGGCATTGCACTGCGCGAGAGATTCGATATGGACGAGCGCAGGATAGTCCATGTAATCTTTTTGCAGGAACACGGCTTTTTGTGTGATCCAGCGGGAAAGATCGGATTCGTCGTAGTAGGTTACGTCGGCGAAATCGTGGATTGCATTGGGCCGCCCCAAGGCACGGCGTGCAAACTGCTTGACCAGATTCTTCAGCATTGCGATATCCCGACGCCCGGAATCCTCATATGGCTCAGCGGCTGAGTCCAGCCATTAGTGAAAGGCGGGAGAGCCGCGACGCGACTGTCGCTTGATGGATAGACCAGGGCCAGTTTTCCCGCACCACTTCGTTTTGTCGTGCGCGGGTGTCCCGGCGGTTGCCGGCGCTATTGACGCAAGCCTCCCATATGGCTTCGTCATTCTCAGACTGGTCAATGGGTTGAAGCTCGCCGGCATTATGAGCGCAGACGATGAACGGCACGCGGGCCTGCTGTCCCTTTATTCCGAGCCACACGTCGGCCATGTTGGGCACAGAAAAATCAGAAATCGTCAGCTCTAGTGTAGACGCATGCAAGCCGACCGTGCCTGTTCCCAATATGTGAACGGGCACGTCGGTTTTGCACTTGTTGTAGAACGAAAAGATGGTTCTCGTCTCGTAATAGTCGCGGAATGGATCGCCGAGAATGGAGCCATGCCAACCTACTACCGCTTTGCGGCCGTAGCGTTCGATGGCTGCAATTGTGCGCGTCGCATAGTCATGGGGATACAGAATGTCGTCGTCGCAAGTAAGGTAATACTCTGCACCGCAATTCAGCCAGAAAAACTTTCCGGCATCGCCCGCATCGCCGTGGTCCTGACTTCGCGCTACCACGACTTTCGGGTGTTGCAAGTAAGCTGGAATTTCCGGGTACTGATTCAGGTAAATGTTCATGCGGTCGACTTGCGGAAGGAGTCTCTCCACCACTTGCCCCAGCGACTGCGACCGCGCGGGCACGGACGCGATCGAAATCATCGCGCGCGCTTTCGAAGGACCCGGGGTACGCAATAGCATGGTCGCGAGTATTGCGGCTTTGCCGTGGGCGGTCAAGGGACTGGGAATGCGGCCTCGCCAGGGCGGGCCTTACGCGCGGCTGGCACGTGCAGGGTGTCGCCTAGGTCTACCGCCAACGCGTCAGTGTCCCATGGATGCGAAGTGGCGAAACATGCGATCAACATCGGGTTCGATTCCGGTAAACAACTTGAACGCGCCCGCCGCCTGAAACACCGCCATTCCACTGCCATCCACTGTACGACAGCTTTTGCTCCGCGCTATCTTCAGAAGTTCGGTCTCCAGAGGTACGTACACTATTTCTGCCACCCAGTGCGCGGAACGCAACAGCGTCGCCGTCAGCGGCAAACCGGGAACCTTGGCCATGCCGGTAGGAGTGCAATGGATCAGCCCATCTGCTGCTGCCATTGCCGCGGGCAGGTTCTCGCCGTGTTTTGCGTGCGGCCCAAGCGTTGCCGCGAGTTGTATCGACTTCGCAAGGTCGACATCGAAAATCGTCAATTGCCCGATACCGAGCTCGACGATGGCGGCGCGCGCGACCGCGGCACCCGCACCGCCGGCGCCGAGCTGCACTGCCCGCTCTATCTTCACACCTGTGAGCGTGCGCCGGAACCCTGCGGTGAAGCCTGTGAAATCGGTGTTTTAGCCGATGCGCCTGCCGTGCTTCAGCAGTACGGTATTCACGGCGCCGATCGCGCGGGCGTCGTCGGAAAGCTCGTGCAAGAGCGGCAGAATCGCCTGCTTGCAGGGGTAGGTAATATTAAGTCCGGTGTATCCCATGCGCTCCGCGTCAGCCAACAGTTTCGGCAACGCTTCCACACCGACCTTCAACTCGTCGAGGTCGAACTTCTTGTAGACATAGTGCAGACCATGAGCAGCTGCTTCCTGCTCGTGCATGCGCGGGGTGCGTGAACCCTGAATGCCCGCCCCGATAAGCCCGCAAAGAATCGAGGCCGCCATGGCTAGTTGACCGGCACCACGCTGAAGCCATGCGTTTTCATTTACGGGCTTTTTTTGGTACCTTCGCGCCCAACCGGCGCACCATCGCCGCGACCGCCGTCGGATAGCCGTCCGCCCCAAGCCCCATCATCACTGCAGTCGCAACTTTCGAAATCAGAGAGTCGTGATATATCTTCTCGCGGCGATGGACATTCGTGATGTGCAGCTCGAATATCGGTCCCGGAAACATTTTCAGGGCGTCAAGAATGGGAATCGACCTGAAGGTAAGGCCTGCCGCATTGATGATGATGCCCGCACCGCGGTCGATCGCCTCGTGTATCCAGTCGATGAGCTCGTGCTCCGCGTTCGATTGCCGGAACTCCAGCGGATGGCCGCCCGCCGCCTCACGGCACATGGCTTCGATCTGCACGAGCGTCGTCGTTCCGTAGATTTCCGGCTCGCGCTTGCCGAGCCGGTTCAGGTTGGGGCCGTTGAGAACGTAGATCGCTTTGGTCATGGCTTGTCTTTCGCAGTAAGGGAATAAGCGGGGCGATAGAGGCCGGCGATGCACGCAGGCTGTGCGTCGAGTTCGCCGGTCACAACATTCTTCACGGCCTCGACATCGTAGCCGCCGATGAGGAGCACCCAGTCGGCGGTGCGGTCGCCGCCGCGGATTTTCTGCTCGGCAGTCTGCGGCGCGCCGGCCATCGGCTGCGATTCGAGCAGATGCGCGCCAGTCAGGCCCTTGCGCTGCGGCAGCGCGGGCAGCGCGGCTGATGTGGGCGTGAACCGGACGGTCGCCAGCGCCTGCGGCAAACCGCCGCCCCAGCCTGCCCGCAGTACGCACAGGCTGCGCACCATGTTGCGATGGTGCGGCATCATCTTGCGCGACCACGGCGTGGGATCGTTCAGCCGGGCGAGATACGGCCCCGAGGTGATCACGTCGAGCGACGCCGCTTCATAGAGCACGAAGTAGTGCTCGCCGGAAACCCAGCGCGAGCCACGCAGGAAACCCGGAATGGCGAGGCGCTCGGGAAAATGCTCGTGGGTGTGCCAGTCCTCCCACTCGGCGCGGACATCGGGAGCGATGTCCCACCACATGGCGATGGCGGCCTTGCCCAGCATCGGCTCAGTGGAAGAACTTCGCCGGACCCGTGACGAGCCACGGAAACACGACCATCAAAAACATGATAAGGAACTGGGCGATCATGAAGGGCACAACCCCCTTGGTCACGGAGTCCATCGACATTTTCCCGACCCCGGCGACGACGTTCAGCACCACCCCCACCGGCGGCGTGACGAGGCCGATGGCGTTGTTCATGATGAACATCACGCCGAAGTAGACGGGGTCGATGCCGGCCGCCTTCACGACCGGCATCAGCACCGGCGTGAGGATGAGAATCGTCGGCGTCATGTCCATCGCGGTGCCGACGATCATCACCAGCACCATGATCATCACCATCAGCAGGATCGGGCTGCTCAAGAAGGGTTCGAGCATGCTGACCACCTTGCCGGGCAGGTCGGCGACGGTAATAAGCCAGGACGAAACCATGGCCGCCGCGATCAGGAACATCACCACCGCAGTGGTTTTGGCTGCAGCCTTGAATACGCCATACAGCTGCGACAGCTTCAGGCTGCGGTAGACCACCGCGGAGACAAACAGCGCATAGACTGCGGCCACCACGCCAGCTTCGGTCGGCGTGTACACGCCCATGCGCAGGCCGACCAGGATGATCACCGGCAGCATCAGGGCCCAGCCGCAGCGTCGCACCGCGACAAGCACTTCGCGCACCGGCTTGCGCGCCGGCGGCACGACGCCTTCATTGCGGGCGACGATGGCCCAGGTGATCCACAGCGCCAGGCCCAGCAGCAGGCCGGGCACGATGCCGGCCATGAACAGCTTGGAAATCGACACATTGGCCGTGACGCCGAAAATGATCAGGCCGATCGACGGCGGCAGCACCGGTGCGATCACGCCGGATGCGGCAATCAGCCCGGCAGCACGCTGCGGAGCGTGACCGGCGGCGATCATCATCGGCAGCAGGATGGCGGTCAGCGCCGCTGCGTCGGCCACCGCGCTGCCGGAAAGAGCCGAAAGCAGTATCGAAGCAACGATGGTCACGTAGCCGAGGCCACCGCGGATGTGGCCGACCAGCGCCATCGCGAATTCCACGATGCGCTTGGACAGCCCGCCTTCGTTCATGATCTCGCCGGCCAGCAGGAAGAAGGGCACGGCCAGCAGCGGGTAGTTGTCGGCGCCGCCCAGCAGGTTCTGCGCCAGGATCTGCGCGTCGAAAATATCGAGGTGCCACATCAGCGCCACGCCGCTCACCAGCAACGCCATCGAGATCGGAATGCCGATCGCCATCGCAAGCAGCAAGGAACCGATGAAGATGGTGAGCGTCATAACGAGTCGCCAGGCTCAGCGATGGCTGGCGGCGTCACCATGCCGCCGATTCAGCGCGGCCAGGTCTTCCGATTCCTGGGTCATCACCAGCTCTTCATCCTTGACCTGGCCGCTGACCAGCAGCCACAAGTCCAGCAGCAGCATCAGCGCCGCAGTCGACGAGAACGCCACGCCCGCGGCGTGCACTATCGCCATCGGCAGCTGGGTTGTCGGCGCCAGCACGTCCATGTTGATCTTGGTCTGTTCCAGGCTGCCCTTGAACACCAGGTAGCAGACGTACAGCATGGTCAGGTGGGCAAGCGCGAAGCAGATTTTCTTGCCCAGCGGCGGCAGCCGCGACACCAGGGCATCGGTGCCGAGGTGGGTATGTTCGCGCAGCGCGACCACGGCGCCCATGAACGTGATCCACACGAACAGCCAGCGCGAGACCTCCTCGGACACCGTGATCGATGAATTGAAGATATAGCGCAGCACGACGTTGCCGAAGACCAGCGCCACCATGACCGCGAGCGCCACGGCCATGAGGGCCGTGACGCCTCGGCAGAACGCATCGGCAATCCGCAGCACGCCTTGCTCCCCCTTGAACCGATCAGAGCTTGGAGACGCGCTCCAGTTCGGCCTTGAACAGTTTCACCACGTCCGCCTCGTACGACGCCGTGAATTTATCGTAGACCGGAACGACTGCGGCGCGCATGCGGGCCAACTCAGCAGGTGAGATGTCGTTGTACACCATGCCCTTGGATTGGAGTTCAGTCAGCGCCTTGCCGGCTGCCTCGCGGCTTGCCGCGCGCTGCCAGATCTGCGCTTCGATGGCGGCGTCCTGGAGGAGCTTTTGCTCCGCCGGCGAAAGCTTGTCCCAGATGCGCTTGCTGAACTGCACGGGGTTGGTCGCGTACACGTGGTTGGTGCCGCTGACGTACTTCTGCACCTCGTAGAACTTGCTGGACAGGATCACCGAATAGGGGTTTTCCTGGCCATCCACGGCCTTGCTCTCGAGCGCGTTGTACAGCTCGGCAAATGGCATCGGCAGCGTGTTGGCCTTGAAGGCCCTGAAGGTATCCAGGAACACCGGATTCGGGATCACGCGCAGCTTCAATCCATCCAGATCCTCACCCTTGGTGATGGGCCGCTTGCTGTTGGTGACGTTGCGGAATCCAAGATCGAAGAAACCCAGAATCACGATGCCCTTTTCCGCCAGCTTGGCGCCAAGCATCTTGCCCAGCGGGCCGTCGACCATCGCATCGGCCTGCTTGCCGTTGCTGAAGAGGAACGGGAAGTCGAAGAGCCCCAGTTCCTTGACGACGCCCGTCAGCGACGTGGTGGACGCCACGAGCATCTCCTGCACGCCGCCCTGCAGCGCGGATTGCTGCTGCAGTTCGTTGCCCAGCTGGCTGCTGGGGAATTCCTTCACCACGATCTTGCCGCCACTCTTGGCCGCCACGATCTCGGCGAACTTCTTGACGCCCCAGCTGGTCGGGTGGTCCGTGTTGTTCAGATGCCCGAACCGGATGGTCCGCTCCTGGGCCTGAACGAGTGTGGTCGCGGCGAGCAGCGCGAGACCGCCTGCCAGTTTGAAAAGTGTCGATGTCATGAGAGT
>JANYDM010000203.1 GCA_025363575.1 Betaproteobacteria bacterium
CCGCCGCTGTCGCTTCGTTGAATTGGCCATCCACACATGATGCCCATTTCAAAGCCCTTACGAAACCCCTGCAAGCCAGTGTTCATAAGGCTTTCAGGCGTTTTTAATGCTCTTTTTACCCACTCGATTTCCTGAAGAGCCTAAATTTGGAACGAAGTACAGACGGCTGCCTCGAGTTGGTACAGAATTTCAAGATGAGCGCCAGGAATCGGACCGTCACGCTCAATACCCGGATGCTTGAACCCAGTCGGGACGCGAAGGAGCCGTTTCCCCATCTTGCCTCCTAACGTCCGCGATGACGCGCGCCCGAAAGCGCGCAGCGGTTTCCGGCGTCGCAGTCGATCGTGCGGTTAGATGTGACTTTCATTTCGACTCCGGTTGTGCGAGCACCTTTGCAACCGACGCATCTATTCCAGGATTGGTAGTCTTCCGAGGAAATTCCAAGCGGTATTGTCTCGCACGTTCGATCATTTTGTTCTTGTCATTTTGTGCGGCTTCCGAAGCCTTACCAGGGCCAATCGAAAGAGATATCAATGCCGCGTCTATCTTTGCCTCAAGAATTTCCGTAGCTTCCTGAATGTGCCCGGCGCGCACTTCACGCAACGACAGAAGAGCGGCTTCCAGTTTCCCGGCTTCCGCAGTCAGAAAAACGTCGTCGAAATTGGGATGAGCACGTTCAAACCAATAAACACTTAGCCCACCGCCGGTCGCCAATCCGACCGCAAAGATCAGAACCATCGCTAAGACACGTGCCGAAGTCATTTTCACATCTAACGCCTATGGCGAACCGCGCGCCGTTTCATTCGGCGCGTCGAGTTCGGCCGTTGAGTTAGGAGTTGCCATTGGTCGAGGACAGTTCTTTGATATCCGAAGAAGAAATTGACCAAGAAGCGCGATTGCAATTGCAAAAGCGAGCGCGTATGGAATTGCCCCAAACATGTAGCCGTGGTACCAAAGCCTAGTGTAAAGCGGCCGTATAGTATGTTGTGAAGCTGCATAGCGAAAAAATGTTCCGGTATCGTCTTTCATGCTCACTTCAACAATTTGCTCGGTTGTACTCGATGATGTTGCCACGAATGAAACGCTGGGCCTCGATGATCCAATCGTGAACGCCCCTGAACCTATTGGAAGAATAAAGGTATAAGGTTGATTTATTTTCTGAAATTCAGCCAAGCTGTGAAGTGGAAACGCAACAAATTGGCCTAGAGTATTAGGAATTGCGGTAAATAGGTATTGATTAGGCCTAGGCGGGTTTCCATCAAATAGAATGTTGGCCTGGTTTTGGGGAAGGAACGCAATCAAATATGCTTGCTTGTGCGGAATGTCGCCTCTTTCCGTATCGCGCGCATCCGCATGCGAGAAGTATTTCGTGCCAACGAACAAGCCAGTGGTGCAACTCACAGGGAAAAAAAGCAATGAACCAAGGGTCAAGGCAACGAACCGTAATACGCGCAAGCGGTAGCTCCTAACTAGAATTCGTCAGTAAAAATTATTCAGGACATATTCGCGAGCGAAAATTATCCGCCTGGTTGTAACTGACGTCCGATCTGTCCGTCGTGCCGCCGCTACGATCGCTTAAACGAGTTGTAGACCATCCGGGTGTAATCCTGGGCGGCTTTTTCATTGTCGGCCCAGCTCGCGTCGAGATCCGCCAGCGGCTTCGCGGCCACCACCTCGGCTTCGCTCTTGCCTTCGTCAACCAGCTTCTGAATGCGCTCGCGCGCGGTTGTCAGCATGGCGAGGAAATTCGCGACGTCGGATTTTTTCGCGAGCCCGCCGTGTCCGGGCACGACCTTAGTATCGTCGTTCGCGAGCTTCATATAGGCGGTGTTGGCCTGGATCATGCCGCGCACGTCTCCGCCGTTGGCGAAATCGACGGATTGATAGCGTTTGCGGTTGTTGAACGTATCGCCGGTGCACAGCACGTTGGCATCGGGAAAGTAGACGTAGGTGTCGCCGTCGGTGTGCGCGTTGTTGACGTGGGTGAGTATTGCCTTGCGGCCGCCGACTTCGATGGTCCTTGTGCCGCCGAAATAAGTGTCCGTCGGCAGCGCGTCGGCTGCGACAGGCGGCGACTTATTGCCGGTGATCCCGTTCGCCGTGCCGGCCGCAAGACGCACCCGGATATTGTCCTGCGCCACGATAGTGGCGCCGTCCTTGTGAAAGGGCCCGTTGCCGCCGGTATGATCGCCGTGGTAATGCGTATTGATGAGATATTTGACGGGCAGCGGCGAGATCTTCTCGATCGCGGCCTTGAGCTTGTCGTGCATTGGCGCGTACTGGCCGTCCACCATGATGATGCCGTCGCTGCCGACCGCGATGATCACATTGCCGCCTGCGCCTTCCAGCATGTACGTTTTATTGCCGAGGTCGGTGGTCTTGACCTCGACCTTGGAAAAGTCGATGGTCTGCGCGGCAACAGGCAGACTCAGAAACAGCGCGGCAATCGCAAAAATAGTTTTCATAGGTTTCCCTCCTCTTGATTCGTGTTATTTCGGCTTGTACGGCGCAAAGCCGTAGTAGACGAATGGAATGAACGCATCGGTCTTGCGGAACTTGCCCCACTCTTCGTCGAATTCCTTGAGCGGCTTGGCGGCGATGACCTGCTCGAGCGTTTTGCCCTGCTTAACCATTTTTTCGACCCGTGCCGCGACGGTGGAGATCATCTTGCGATAAGCGATCACGTCTTTCTTGGTCGACAGCGGGCCGTGGCCGGGGATCACTTTGGTGGTGTCATCGAGCGTGGGCAGCAGCTTGTCGATCGCCGCAATGATGCCTTTAACTGAACCGCCGTTGGTGCTGTCGATGAATGGATAACGGCCCGACGCGAAGACGTCGCCGGTATGCACGACGTTGGCATTGCGGAACCGCACGAATGAGTCGGTGTCGGTATGCGCAGGCGGCACGTGATAAGCGGTGATCTCCTCGCCGTTGATGTGATAGACGATGCGATCGTTGTAAGTGATGACTGGCAGTCCGGCTTTTGACAGGGCGGCGGTTTTGCCGAGCAGGTTGGTCTGGTCGACGGACAGCCGCTTGTAGACGTTGTCGTGCGCGATGATGATGACGCCCATTTTGCCGAGGTTCTCGTTGCCGCCCGTGTGGTCGCCGTGCCAGTGCGTGTTGAGCAGAAAGCGGATCGGCTTGTCGGTAATGGTTTTGACGGCATCGACGATTTTCTGCGTCAGCGGCGCAAACTGGTCGTCGATCAGCAGCACGCCGTCGTCGCCGACCGACACGCCGATGTTGCCGCCTTCGCCTTCCAGCATGTAAATGTTCGGCGCAACCTGGTGGACCTTGATCTGCACCGCATCCAAGTTGCGCGGCTGCGCAACCGCGTTCAGGCTCAACAATGCGGCAACGATTGCATAGGCGTATTTCATGCTGTCTCCTCCCGTGATGGAATTTTTATTACGATAGCATAGCCGCGCTCGTGCAAGCGCGCGACGCGAATCTGCGCGACTGCTGCTTCGCAGCGCTACTTTGCCTTCGTAGCGCTCGTATAGGCGATTTCGACGAACTGCTCGGGTTTAAGGAAACCTTTGCCCCACGCAGCGTCAAATTCGGCGGTGGGTTTCGCGGCGATCACCTGCGCGAGCGTTTTCTTCGCCTTAACCATCGTCGTGATTCTGGCATTCACTTTGACCAGCATTTCGCGGTAGGCCCTGAGTTCAGCTTTGCTCGACAAAGGCCCGTGGCCGGGAATGATTTTCGTCGTGTCGTCGGTGATCGCCAGCGTGCGGTCGGCCGCCGCTATCACGCCTTTGACTGAGCCGCCGGTGCCGGTATCGATGAACGGATAAAGTCCGTTGAAGTACGTGTCGCCCATGTGCACGACGTTGGCGTTGCGAAAGCGGATGATGGCGTCGCCGTCGGTATGCGCGTTCGCGACGTGGATTGCCGTCGCCTCGTCGCCATTCAGGTGAAACGTGAGCGTTTCCTTGAACGTGATCACCGGCAGCGCGGCGGACGGCGAGGGGCCGTAATCCGACTTGAAGAACTCGATCGGGGTTTTCGTGGACAAGCGTTTTCTGACGTTGTCCTGCGCGACGATGACAACGCCGGCTTTGCCGAGGTTTTCATTGCCGCCGGTATGGTCGAAGTGCCAGTGCGTGTTGATCAGAAAGCGCACAGGTTTGTCGGTAATCGCCTTGATCGCGGCGAGTATGCGCGGTGTCAGCGGCGCGAACTGATCGTCGATCACGAATACGCCGTCCTCGCCGGCCGACACGCCGATGTTGCCGCCTTCGCCTTCCAGCATATAAACGTTCGGCGTCAGCTGAGTGGTCTTGATCTGCACCTTGTCGAAGCGGTCGGGCTGCGCGATGGCGGGCAGGCTGAACAGGGCAGCGAGGGCAAAAAGCGCAAACTTCATGAGGGGTCTCCCGGAAATGCGTCACGCGCATCCTAGCATGCCGCCTTACGCGTGCGATGCCGCGCTACCTCGCACTGTCATGACCGTGGTATGCCGGCGGATTTGCTAAACTGCGCGGCTACCCGGCGGATTCAGCGCATGAACGAATTTAAATTTACGCTCGACGATCTCGAACGCGCGGCGGCAGTAGTTTATCGGACGATGGCGCCGACGCCGCAGTTCGCGTGGCCGCTGCTATGCAGCGAGCTCGGCGCCGAAGTGTGGGTCAAGCACGAAAACTTCACGCCCACCGGCGCGTTCAAGGTGCGCGGCGGCCTGGTTTATTTTCACGAGCTCGTCGCCGCCGGTGCGCCACCGGCGGGCGTGATCAGCGCGACGCGCGGCAACCATGGTCAGTCCGTCGGTTACGCCGCGCGCAAAAACAAGATCGCCGCGACCATCGTCGTGCCGCACGGCAACAGCCTGGAAAAAAACGCAGCGATGCGCGCGCTGGGCGTCGATCTCATCGAGCATGGCAGCGATTTCCAGGAATCGCGCGAGCACGCGGCGCGCCTTGCGGCCGAGCGTGACTTGCATATGATTCCCGCGTTTCATCCGCATATTGTGCGCGGCGTGGCGACGTATGCACTCGAGCTCCTGCGCGGCGTACCGGATCTCGCGACCGTATACGTGCCGATCGGCCAGGGATCGGGCATCTCGGGCATGATTTTGGCGCGCGATGCGCTTGGCCTTAAAACCGAAATCGTCGGGGTCGTGTCGGCGCACGCGCCTGCATACAAGTTGTCGTTCGAATCGCGAAAGCCGGTCGAGCACGCGGTTACTACTGAGCTGGCCGACGGCATGGCATGCCGCGTGCCGGATGCGGCCGCGCTCGAAATTATCTGGCGCGGCGCTGCGCGCGTGCTTGCAGTAACCGACGACGAGGTGGCCGCGGCGATGCGCATGTATTTCAGCACCATTCACAGCACTGCCGAAGGCGCGGGTGCGGCCCCACTGGCGGGGGCGCTGCAGGAACGCGCCAAAAACCGCGGACGCCGCATCGCGGTGGTGCTATCGGGCGGCAACGTAGACCGCGAGATGTTTGCGCGCGTGCTGGCCTGACGGCACCGTCGCCGGTCTTTATAGCAGCAGTAACCAATCGCGGCGCCGGCGCGTCGTTGACAATGACATATCATCCCTGTATTATTCATATATGAATGGAAAGTCCGCGACGGTGCGCAAACTTGCGCCGGCCGCTCCCTCCAGTACCCGGCAGTTGATGCGTACGCTCGTGCGTGCCTCGCATGCGGTCGAAGACCGCTGGGAGGAAGCCCTGGCGCAAGTTGACCTGTCGGGCCCCAAATTCGTCGCATTGACCGTGCTGGTAGAGGCGGGCGAACCCTTGAGCCTGGGCGATCTCGCCGCCAAACTTACCTGCGTGAGGTCGAACATAACGCAGTTGGTGGATCGGCTCGCGGCCGACAAGCTGGTCCGTCGCGTCGACGATCCCAGCGACCGCCGCGGCAAGCGGGCGGCGATAACCACGCTCGGCGAACAGCGCCAGGCGGCAGGTGAGCGCGAAGTGCAGAAGGTTCTGAAAGCACTCGACAAAATTGTCGCCGGGCACGATCACACCGCGCTCGAGCGCGTGCTGACGGCGCTTTTGTAATTTTTTCGCGTCTTATCGACTGCCGCGAGCAAGGAGTATTAGTTGTCTATCGATGGAATTCTGTCGCGCAGGCGGCGTCAAACACCACTGCGTTGCGCGCGTTGGCCGAAGTCCGGCCCGGGTGCTTTCGGCACCGGCCTTAGTCTGGGAGAAATGTTGTGCATCTAAAAAATATTTTTACCGTGCGTCACGGCGGAATGCCCGGCGCGTGGGCGTTTGCCGCATTGCTCATGGCCGGTTGCAGCGGCAAGCCGGCCCCCCAGGCGCCGCCGCCCCCGGAAGTCAACGTGATCAAGGGGGTCACGCAACCGGTCACCGTATACGAAGAGTATGTCGGGCAAACCGAGGCGGTCGACACCGTTGAAATTCGCGCGCGCGTGAGCGGGCTCCTCGAGCGCCAGGGATTTGAAGACGGCGCGCGCGTCAAGCGCGGCGACCTGTTGTTCATCATCGATCAACAACCGTTTCAGGCCGCGCTGGCGCAAACCAAGGCGGCGCTGGCGCAGACGCAGGCGACACACCTGAATTCGAAGCAGAACCTCGAGCGCATCCGGCCGCTGGTCGCCGACAAGGCCATCAGCCAGGCGGATCTGGATACGGCGATCGCACGCGAGGCGACCGACGCGGCCAATGAGGATGCGACGAAAGCCCAGGTCAGGACGGCGGAGCTCAATCTTGATTACGCAACGATACGCGCGTCGCGTGACGGCGTGATGAGCAAGGCGCTGATCAAGCCGGGCGGCCTCGTCAACGCGTCGACGACGCTGCTCACCACGCTGTATTCCGTCGATCCGATCTACGTCAACTTTACGGTGAGCGAGCAAAAGCTGCTGGAAATGCAGCGGCAGCTGAAACGCAACCCCGGCGAGGACAAGGGCCGCCTGCCGTCGTTCCGGCTGAAGCTTGCCGATGGCACCGAATACAAGTCGAGCGGCAAGCTGAATTTCGTCGATGCAGCGGTCGACGCCAAAAGCGGCACCCTGCAGGTGCGCGTGCAGGTGCCGAATCCCGACCGCAGCTTGCGCGCGGGACAGCTCGTGCGCGTCATCTTTCCGTCGCTGCAGGAGCTGAACGCGATTCGTGTTCCGCAGGCAGCGGTGCAGGAGCTGCAGGGCAAGCGCTCGGTGTTCGTGGTCGACGCGGAAGGCAAGGCGCAGTACCGCGAAATTACCGCCAATACGCGGCTCGGCAATGACTGGGTGGTTGAAAGCGGCATCACCCCGGGCGAAATGGTGATCGTCGAAGGTATGCAGAAGGTGCGGCCGGGCTCGCCGGTCAAGGCGGTGACTGGCGCACCCGATGCGAAAAAAGGCGACGCCGCGAAGCCTGGCGACAAAGCCGGCGACGCAAAAAAAGACGGCAAGGACGATACGGCGAAATCCCCCGCGCCGCCTGTCGCCGACGGCAAGGACGCGCCGAAGAAGACCGACGCGGCTAAATAAGCATGTTTAATTTCTTCATAGACCGGCCGGTCTTTTCTGCGGTCATCTCGCTCATCATCTCGCTCGCTGGCGCCGTTGCCGTGCTCGGCCTGCCGATCACGCAGTATCCGCAGATCGTGCCGCCGCAAGTGCTGGTGTCGACCGCGTTCCCGGGCGCCAACGCAACAGTGGTCGCGCAGTCGATCGCTGCGCCCATCGAGCAGCAGGTGAACGGCTCGAAGAACATGATTTACATGGATTCGAAGAGCGCCAACGACGGCACGTACACGCTGACCGTCACCTTCGACGTCGGCACCAATCAAGACCTGGCGGCGGTCGACGTGCAGAACCGCGTGGCTGTCGCGCAAAGCGTGCTGCCGGCGGACGTGATCCGGCAGGGCATCCAGGTGCGCAAGCAGTCGACGGATTTTTTGAGCGTCATCGCGCTCACTTCGCCCGACCAGCGCTATGACTCCATTTTTCTCAGCAACTACGCGCTGCTGAACATCCAGGACGCGATGGCGCGGATTCCCGGCGTGGGCTTCGTGCGCCTGTTCGGCGCGCGCGATTACAGCATGCGCATCTGGCTCGATCCGGACAAGATGGCGCGGCTGGGCGTGACCGCCAACGACGTCGTGCGCATCGTGCAGGAGCAGAACGTTGTCGCCCCGGCCGGTCGCGTCGGCGTCGCGCCGGTGCCCGCCGGGCTGCAGATGCAGTATTCAGTCACCGTGCAGGGCCGCCTTGTCGACGTGAGTCAATACGAAAATATCGTCGTCAGCGCCGCGACCAACGGTCAGATCGTGCGCCTGAAGGACGTCGCGCGCATCGAGCTCGGCGGCGCCGATTACTCGATCAACGTGCGCGAAAAAGGCCTGCCCGGCGTATTTATCGCGATCTTCCTGCAGCCGGATGCCAACGCGCTCGACGTCGCGAAAGGCGTGAACAGCACGATGGAGACGCTGGCGAAATCGTTTCCGCCCGGCATGCAGTACTCGGTGCCCTATACGACGACGCCGTTCGTTACCGAATCGATGAAAGAGGTGATGAAGACGCTCTTTGCCGCCATCGTACTGGTGCTGATCGTGGTCTTCGTGTTCCTGCAAAGCTGGCGCGCGACGCTGATTCCGATGCTCGCCGTGCCCGTGTCTCTGCTCGGCACCTTCGCGGTCTTTACGGCGCTTGGTTTCACGATCAACACGCTCACGCTGTTCGGGCTGGTGCTCGCGATCGGCATCGTCGTCGACGACGCCATCGTGGTCGTCGAAGCGGTGCAGCACAAGCTTGATACCGAAAACCTGTCCGCCTCGGATGCGACCAAGGCGGCGCTGGCCGAAGTCGGCGGGCCGGTCGTCGCGATCGCGCTGGTGTTGTCCGCTGTGTTTATTCCGGCGGGCTTTCTCGGCGGGCTGACCGGCCAACTGTATAAGCAGTTCGCACTGACGCTCGCCACCTCGGTGATCCTCTCGGCGGTTGTCGCTTTGACGCTGACCCCGGCGCTGTGCGCGCTGCTGCTGCATCCCGCGAAAGACGGCAGGCATGACGGCATGCTGGCCCGCTTCTTCGACTGGTTCAACCGCGGGTTCGCCGCCTTTACCCGCCGCTATTCGACGACCGTCGCTACGCTGATCCGGCGCTCGGTGCTGGTAGCGGTGACGTTCGCAGTGATGCTGGGCGCGCTCTACGGAATGCTCGTGACGCGTCCCACGGGCCTGGTGCCCGACGAGGACCAGGGCTATATGTTCGCCGTGGTGCAGTTGCCCGCGGGAGCATCGCTCGAGCGCACCAACGCGGCGGTGGACAAGGTCACCAAAATCGTCAACGAGCAGCCGGGCATTGAAGGCATCGCCTCGATTTCTGGCTTCAACCTGCTGACCGGCTTGTCGACTTCTTATAACGCCACAGCGTTTATCCGCACGAAGCCATGGGACGAGCGGCATGATGCGGCGCAGTCCGCGACCGCAATCGTGCGCGCGCTGACGGGGCGCCTCAACGCTGAAATCAAGGACGCCAACGTCCTCGTGCTGAATCCGCCGCCGATCCGCGGCCTCGGCACGACCGGCGGTTTCGAATTCATCCTGCAAAGCCGCGGCGGCGGCAGCGTCGCCGAATTCTCGAAGGTGCTGCAGGGATTTCTCGCCGAAGCGCGCAAGCGCCCCGAGTTGGGTTTCGTGTTCGCCAACTTCGACGACCGCGTGCCGCAGATCGAGTACGAGGTCGACCGCGACAAGGTGAAATCCTACGGTATTTCGCTGTCCGACGTGTTCTTCGCGCTGCAAACCTTTTTGGGCGGCTATTACGTGAACGATTTCAACCTGTACGGGCGCACTTTCCGCGTGCAGGCGCAGGCGGAAGGCTACGCGCGCGCCTATCCGGAAGACGTCCGGCGCTATTACGTGAAGAGCGCGGCCGGCGACATGATCCCGCTCAACACGGTGCTGAAACCGCGCTCGATCAACGCGCCGGAATACTTTCAGCGCTACAACATCTACCGCTCGGCGAGCATCAACGGTTCGGCGGCCCCGGGCTACAGCTCCGGGCAGGCCGCGCAGGCGATGGAGGAGCTCGCGAAGACGCTGCCGGCAGGGTATGGCTACGAATGGACCGGCGCCACTTTCCAGGAGAAGAAAACCGGCGGCCAGACCGGCTTCATCTTCGCGTTGTCGCTCTTGTTCGTGTTCCTCGTGCTCGCGGCGCTTTACGAATCGTGGGCGATGCCCGTCGCCATCCTGCTCGTCATACCGTTCGGCGTGCTCGGCGCGTTCTCCGGCTTGTGGATGCGCGCGTTCGCCAATAACGTGTACGCGCAGATCGGCCTCATCATGCTGATCGGGCTGGCGGCGAAGAACGCCATTCTGATCGTCGAGTTCGCGAAGCTCGCGCACGACCGCGGCCAGTCGATTATCGACGGCGCGCTGCAGGGCGCGCGGCTGCGGCTGCGCCCCATCCTGATGACCTCATTTGCGTTCATTCTCGGCACCATACCGCTGGCGATAGCGACCGGCGCCGGCGCCGGTGCACGCCAGTCGCTGGGCACCACTGTCGTGTTCGGCATGCTGTTCGCGACCCTGATCGGCATCTTCGTGATCCCGGTCTTCTATGTCGTGATACAGCGCATCAGCGAGCGCCGCTGGCCGTTCTCGGCGGATCCACCTTTACCGTCGGCCGGCACGCCGCCGCGCGAACCGGAAACCGGCGCATGAAACGGCTGCTGATAGTTGTGCTCGCCTTGTCGCTGGCGGCGTGCGCGATGGGACCGCGTTACAAGCGGCCCGACGTGAAGGCGCCGGCGGAATTTCGCGGGCAGCCCGCGGCGCTGGACAGTAAATCGCTCGCCGATCTCGCGTGGTGGGACGTGTATCGCGACCCGGTGCTCGAAAAACTCATCAGGACCGCCCTGCAGCAGAATTACGATGTGCGAATCGCACTCGCGCGCGTCGAAGAATTTCGTGCTGCCGCGGGCATCGCCGGATTCGGCTCGATACCGCAGGTGTCGGCGGCCGCGGGTGGCACGCGTTCGCGCGTCTCCACCGTCGGCCCGACGCCTTTGCCCTCGAGCGTAGCGCCCGTGCGCTCCACGTACAACGCGGAGATCGATGTTTCGTATGAGATCGATTTGTGGCGGCGCATAGCTAACCTGCAGGCGGCGGCGCGCGCGGATCTTTATGCTTCCGAGTTCGCGCGCGATGCCGCGCGCGTCACGGTGATATCCAGCGTGGCGACGGCGTATTTCAACCTGCGTGCCCTCGATCAGCAGCTGATCGTGGCCGAGCGTACCGTCGGCACCCGCGAGAAATTCGTCGAGCTTACGCGCGCCCAGTTCAACCGCGGCGTAGTGTCGGGCCTCGATGTCAATCGCGCTGAGGCCAACCTCGCGACTGCGCGCGCCACGGTCCCGGATTTGAAAAGCCAGATTACGCAAACGGAAAACCTGCTGCAGGTGCTGCTCGGCGAGAACGCGGCGCCGATATTGCGCGAAGTGCCGGGCGATGGCGCTTATTTCCCGGCGCCGGTTGAGGTGCCCACCGGATTGCCGTCGGCGCTGCTCGAGCGGCGGCCCGACCTGCGCCAGGCAGAAAACAATCTCGTCGGCGCCAATGCGCGCCTGAAATCGGTCAAGGCATCGCTGTTTCCGACCATCTCGCTGACCGGCAGCCTGGGCTCGCAGAGCGCCGCGCTCAGTAACCTTTTCTCCGGCCCGGCCGGGATCTGGTCGTTCGGGCTCGGCCTGCTGCAGCCCATCATTGACGCCAACCGCAACGTCTATCAAGTGCAGATTTACACGGCGCGCGAAAAGCAGGTGATGCTGCAATATCAGCAAACCGTGGCGCAAGCCTTCCGTGAGGTGTCCGATGCGCTGGCCGCTCGCCAGGGCTATGCCGAAGCGCTGCGCGCGCAGGACGATCAGGTCGCGGCATTGCGCGCCGCGCGCGAGCAGGTCCTCAAACGCTACAACATCGGCTTCTCGTCTTATTTCGAGGTGATAGATGCCGACACCGCGCTGTTCAACGCGGAGCTGTCGCGCGTGCAGGTCTATCGCAATACGCTGACCTCACTCGTGCAGTTGTATAAAGCGCTGGGCGGCGGCTGGCAGGCGGGCACTGACGGCAATGCACCCGCGGCATCAGGCGGCGCCCAGCCGTCCGCTGTGCCCTCCGCGAATTCCGCGCGCTGACGCGCAGCGTCAGCGGGCAACCGGTCATGGCGGAATCCGCACAGCGCGCATGGTGGCAGCGCCCGAATCGCGTGCTGCTGATCAATCTGCGCGAGGGCGACGAGCCGCGCATCGATCCCGACCGGTTGATCGAAGGCGTCAAGGACTTTTCCGCTACCGCGTTCTGCATCAATGGCGGCGGCATCGTCGCGTTTTATCAAACGCGCATCGAGGACCATCCGAAAAGCAGCGGACTCAACGGCCGCGATCTGCTCGCCGAGATCGTCCCGCGCGCGCACGCGCAGGGCCTGCACGTGCTGGCGCGCATCGATCCGAGCTGCGCGCCCAAGGAACTGGCGGCGGGGCATCCCGACTGGTTCGCCCGCGACCGCAATGGCGATTACTACCCGGTCAATGAGTTTTATGTGACGTGCCCCAACGCGGGCTATTACCGTGACCGCATGGCGGAAGTCGTGCGCGAGATGCTCACGCAGTACGACGTCGACGGCATCTGGAACAACCAGGGCAAGTTCGCCGCCTGGGATACGGACGGCTGCTATTGCGATACCTGCAAGACGATGTTCAAGGCCGACAGCGGCTTCGACCTGCCGCTCGACGAAGACTGGAAAGATCCGGCGTGGCTCGCCTTTAACGAATGGCGCTACCGCCGTATCGCCGCGTGGATCGCGCACATGCATGGCGCAATCCACGCGGCCAAGCCCGCGGCGATTTTCATTTCGGCCGTGCAGCTGATGGAATCGCTCGAGACCATACGTCCCGGCGGCTGGGACATCGACTACTGGCTCGAGCACCAGGACGTGCCGAGTTTCGAGTGCCAGCGCCGCAACACCGCGCCGTGGTGGCCGGGCATACAGGCGAAGTACCTGTCTTCGGTGGCACCCGACAAGCAGCGCTGGATGACAGCCAGCTATTTCTATCCATGGTGGCGGCTGTATGCGACGCCCGAGGCCGAGAACCGCTCGTGGATCGCGCAACAATTTGCCAACGGCGTCAACACCTGGCTGCATATCAATGGCGGCTATTCCGAGCTTTTCGACCGGCGCGGTCTCGCGCCCATGCGCGAAGTCTTCGCGCGGCTCGCGCGCTGGGAGCCGTACTTCGACGGTGCGCAATCCGGCGCCAAAGTCGCGCTTGTCTACTCGCGCTACACCCAGGACAACTACGCCGGCGCGCAGGCGCAGACCGGATATCTCGATGCGGTGCGCGGTTACTATCTCGCGCTGCTCGAGGCGCACGTGCCATTCGATGTCATTTCCGACAAGTTTATGGACGCGGCGCGGCTGGCACGCTACGACGTGCTGGTATTGCCCAACATGGCATGCGTCGATGATGCGGGCGCGGCGGCGATCGAAAGCTTCGTCGCGGCAGGCGGTGCGGTGGTCGCGACGTTCGACACCGGGATGCGCACGCGCGAAGGCGGCGTTCGCGCGGAGCCGGCTTTCGCGAAAATGCTCGGCGTTACGGTGCGCGGCCGGCGCACGGACCTCAAATCCTCCTACGCGCGCATCGAGCATGCGGACGACCCGCTCGTCGCCGGCATCGGCGATACCGACCTCATCCCGAACGAAGGCGCGCTGGTGGAAGTCGCAGCAGCGGCGGGCCGCGTTGTGCCGCTGACGCTGATTCCGCCCGTGATCGCGCACTCGGGAGCGACGATCAGTATTCCCGAGTACAGCGCGATCCGCGCGACGACGGACGTGCCGGTCGCCGTGCATGGCACCAACGGCAAGGGCCGCACTGTGTATTTCGCCAATGCAATGGACGCGCTGTTCTACCGCTACGGATTTCCCGATCTCGGGCGCGTGCTCGCCAATGCCGTCCGCCATGCGCTCGGGGAGGCCGATGATTTTGCGGTTGATGCGCCGGAATTCGTCGACATTGCGCTGCGCGTGCAGCCCGGGCGTAAACTCGTGCACTTGATCAACTTCCCCGTCGGCAAGCACCTGAACACGGGCTGGCGGCACGCCGGGCGCACGATAGTGCCGCAGCGTGATATTGCGGTGCGCGTGAAGCTCGCGGCCCACGAGCGCGTGCGGGAAGTGCGCACGGCCTCGAACGAAAGCGTCATCCCTTACATTCAGGATGGGGCATGGATCTGCGTCACGGTGCCGGCGCTCGATGACCACGAGATCGTGATTTTCGAGCTGGTATCGGGATAACGAAGGCCACCAGGACGATGGAATGAAAATGAATTCGCATCCCGCAATGCTTGGCCTGCTCGGCGTGGCGTGCATGACCGGCGCACCGGCGCAAGCCGCGGCCGCTGCTTATCCGGCGAAGCCGCTGCGGTTCGTGGTCGCGCTGCCGGCCGGCGGGCCCACCGATATCCTCGCGCGCCTCATCGCGCAACCGTTGTCTGCGAGCCTCGGCCAGCCGGTCGTGGTCGATAACCGGCCCGGCGCCGGCGGCAACATAGGGGCGGAGCTGGTCGCAAAATCGCCGGCGGACGGCTATACACTATTCATGGGAACGTCGGGCCCGCTCGCGATCAACGCGAGCCTCTATAAGACGATAGGGTTCGACCCGCTGCGGGATTTCGCGCCGGTGATACTCGCTGCCTCGGCGCCGTTCGTGATTGTCGCGCATCCATCGCTGGCGGCGAACAACGTGAAGGAACTCATCGCGCTGGCGACCGCCAAACCCGGCCAGATTAATTACGGCTCGGTGACCGGCAACGCGTCGCACCTGGCCACCGAGCTTTTTAATTACATGGCGGGCATCAAGATGACGCTGGTCCCGTACAAAGGCGCCGCGCAGGCCACTACCGATGTGATTGCCGGCCAGATCCAGCTGAGCTTCGCGTCGACGCCGGGTTCGGTTTCGCTGCTGAAGTCCGGCAAGCTGAAATCCATCGCGGTCACCAGCGCGAAGCGCATCGGCGCGCTGCCCGAAGTGCCGACGGTTGCCGAATCGGGCGTGCCCGGCTATGAGGCGAGTGTTTGGTATGGCGTCGTCGTGCCGGCCAAAACGCCGCCGGACATTGTCACGAAACTGAATGCCGAGATCACCAAAATTCTGCGGGAGCGCGGTCAGCGCGACAAGATAGCGGCGAGCGATTTCGAAGTGACGTCGAGCACGCCGGCGGAGTTCGGCGCGTTCATACGCAGCGAAACGGCCAAGTGGACGAAAGTCGTCAAAGCATCCGGCGCGCGCGCCGACTGACTTTTAAGAACGGATCGAGCCGCAGATAAACGCAGATGAACGCAGATAGGTCAAAAGCCAGGACGTACAGGGAAATAGCCCTTGGGTTTCATCTGCGTGTATCTGCGTTTATCTGCGGCTGATGAATTTAAGATTCATTTAGGACGCTTATGATTGAATTACGCAAAAGCGGCGAACGCGGCCACGCCAATCATGGCTGGCTCGACAGCTATCACAGTTTTTCTTTCGCGGATTATCACGACCCGCGCCATATGGGTTATGCGAGCCTGCGCGTGATCAACGAGGATGTGGTCCAGCCTGGCAAGGGTTTCGGCACGCACGGCCACAGCGATATGGAAATCATTACCTATATCCTCGAAGGCGCGCTCGAGCATAAGGACAGCATGGGCAATGGCTCCGTCATCCGCCCGGGTGATGTCCAGCGCATGAGCGCGGGCACCGGCGTGCGGCACAGCGAATTCAATCCGTCGGCCAAAGAGCTCGTCCACCTGCTGCAGATCTGGATCCTGCCGGGCGTCAAGGGCATTGCGCCCGGCTATGAAGAGAAGCATTTCGATGCCGCAAGCAAGCGCGGACGTCTGCGCCTGGTCGCGTCAAGCGACGGCCGCGACGGCTCCGTCACCATCCACCAGGACGCCGCGGTGTACGCCGCCCTCATCGACGGCGCAGAACAGGTCACGCACGCGCTGGCGAGGGGTCGCCAGGCTTACGTGCACGTAGCGCGCGGCAGCGTCGACGTCAACGGCGAGACGCTGGCTGCCGGCGATGCCGCGAAAATCGGCGGTGAAGCAGCGATCTCCCTGAAAAACGGAAAATCCGCGGAACTACTCTTGTTCGATCTGATTTGATTTTTTAATTCACTATAAGGATATCCACTCATGACTTCCCCAAGACGCGTTGCGCGTAACACGCTGCTGGCGGCTATCACGGCGCTGGGCCTGAACGTGGCCGCGATGGCCGCGGATAGTTACACGCTCGATCCCGGCCACACGTTCCCGCGTTTCGAGATCAGCCATTTCGGCTTTTCGACGCATCACGGGCAGTTCAACAAGACGTCAGGCAAAATCGTGCTCGACCGCGCGGCGAAAACCGGCACCATCGAGATCACCGTCGATACCGCGTCGATAAGTACCGGCGATCCGGCGCTCGAGAAACATCTCAAATCGGAGGATTTCTTCAATGTCGCGAAGTTTCCGACCATGGTGTTCAAATCCAAATCAGTCAAATTCAATGGCGACGTGCCGGCGAGCGCTGAGGGTGAGCTGACCCTGCTCGGCGTGACCAAGCCGCTGACTCTGACGATTTCACGAGTCAAATGCGCGCCGCATCCGATGCTGAAAAAAGATGCCTGCGGCGCAGAAGTGAGTGGCGTGCTCAAGCGTTCCGACTTCGGCATGAAAACTTATGTGCCCGCGTTGGGCGACGAAGTCACGCTGCACATCCAGGTGGAATCGATTAAAGACTAGATCGTCGATAGCGAACCGACAACGATGCCTGTGCGGGATCTCACGTCATGATGGAGCAGCTGACAAGCCTGCTGGTGCAGTACGGGCTGTTCGTGGTGTTTCTCAACGTATTCCTCGAGCAGGCAGGCGCGCCGGTGCCGGCCGTGCCGATGATGATGGTCGCGGGCGCGCTGGCGGTGAGCGGGGGTTCGCCGGCCTGGATGACGGTCGGCGTCGCCATCCTCGGCTCCATGCTCGGCGATCTCATCTGGTACGCAGCCGGGCGTATCTACGGCATGCGCGTGCTGCAGTTGCTGTGCCGCATCTCGATATCGCCCGATTCGTGCGTGCGCCAGACCGAGACCCGCTTCATGCAGTGGGGCGCGCCTTCGCTCGTGTTTGCCAAGTTCATCCCGGGATTCTCGACCGTCGCGCCGCCGCTTGCGGGTGCATTGCGGATCAAGCTCGGGCCGTTTTTAGGCTATAGCGCAATCGGCGCCGCGCTGTGGGCTGGGCTCGCCGCCGGGGCGGGCGTGCTGTTCTATCGCCAGATCGACTGGGTGCTCGACGAGCTCGCCCAGATGGGCATTTATGCGCTGATCGTCATCGGGATCGCGCTGGCGTTGTTCATCGCGATGAAGTGGCGCGAGCGGCGCAGGTTTTTCGAAGTGCTGCGCATGGCGCGCATCTCCGTCGACGATCTTTACCGCATGATGCAGGAGGGCGCCGCGCCCGTCGTCGTCGACGTGCGTTCGCCGTCGGCGCGCGAGATCGACCCGCGCCGCGTGCCCGGCGCCATTCCCGTGGATATCCGCAACATTGACGCGCATATCGCGCAGTTGCCGCCCGACCGCGACATTATCGTTTACTGTACGTGACCGAACGAAGCCAGCGCGGCGCGTGTCGCCCGCATGCTGATGGACCGGGGCTTCACGCGCGTGCGCCCGCTGGAAGGCGGCCTCGATGCATGGAGCGACGCCGGATACGCGATAGAGCAGATTGCAGCGCAGCAGTCATGAATTTAACCGGTGTTATATTTTGCGAAGGGGCATCGCCATGCACAGCGAAGGCAGCGGAAACTACACGCGGCGCGATTTCATGAAGGCGGGAGCGGCACTGGGCGTGAGCGGCCTGGTCGCAGGTTGCGCGGCATCCGACGTCAATCCGGCGCCCGGGTCCGCCACGGCCGACACGATATTGCTCAACGGCAAGATCGCGACCCAGAACGAGCGGCGCACGCTGGTTTCCGCGCTGGCCATCAAGGACGGCCGGGTGCTGGCGACCGGCAGCAATGAAACCGTCATGGCCTACCGCGGCGCCGCAACGCCCGTGGTCGAGCTCAACGGACGCACCGTTATTCCCGGGTTGATCGACTCGCACGCGCACCCGATACGCGGCGGTCTTTACTACAACCTCGAGCTGCGCTGGGACGGCGTGCCGTCGCTGGCGGACGCCATGTTCATGCTGCGCGAGCAGGCGCAGCGCACGCCGCCGAATCACTGGGTGCG
>JANYDM010000206.1 GCA_025363575.1 Betaproteobacteria bacterium
TGGTGGCAAATACAATTGGATCTCGGGGTGTTTTAGCACTCCGCTTAAGAAATAATCGCTTATAGGCCGTTCTACGAGGCCGACATTTGCGTGCCTACTCACTTCCGATCGAAATGAATCGAATTTCAACAAACCCCTAGACCGCAATCGCCATGCGCGCGCTCGTCACCGCATTCGAAGCGTTCGGCGGCGCCGGCGCGAATGCGTCTTATGCGGCGATCACCCGCCTGCCCGCGCGCCTCGGCACGCTCGACATAGTCACGGCACTGCTGCCGACATCATATGCGCGCGCAGGCGCGACCCTAATCCGCGAAATCGGGCGCACGAATCCCGCGCTCGTACTATGCGTCGGCGAAGCCGGCGAGCGCCGCGAGCTCAATGTCGAGCGCATCGCAATCAACGTGCAGGACGCGCGTATCGCCGACAACGACGGTGCGCAGCCGGTCGATGCCCCGATCATCGCGGGTGCGCCAGCCGCCTACCTGGCGACATTGCCGGTGCGCGCAATTCACAGTGCGCTGACCGCCGCGCACCTGCCGGCAACGCTGTCGAATAGCGCCGGCACTTTCGTGTGCAACCACGTGTTCTACACGCTGATGCACTTTGCAGCCACGGCGCCGGCAAAAATCACCGGCGGGTTTCTGCATGTGCCGGCGTGGCGCGAAAATCGGGCCGCGGACGAAGTCGAGCCAATGACGCTGGACGACATCGTGCGCGGCGTTGCGACCGCGCTCGATGTAAGCGCCGCGACTCTTTAGTGTCCGTCGCTAGTTTTGAACCGCGCGCCGAGCTCCTCGTCGAATGCGCCGTCGATGAGCACGTAGAGAATGCGGCAGCGCTTGTCCGAACGATTGCTCCAGGCATGGCTGGTGCCGCGTTGTATCACCACGTCGCCGGCTTTCAGCGTGACGTCTTCCTCATCGAGCAGCAGCGTGAGCTCGCCTTCGAGCACCACCGCGTAGTCGATCGTTTCCGTGCGGTGCATTAACGGATGGCGGCCGCCGCGGCCGGCCATCGACGCGCCTTGATTGCCCATTGCGGCAAATACCGCGCACGATTGCTCCGCTGTCATATTGCGGATTTCCGGCGACTCGGGTTCGAGCTCCGCGATACGCAAAATCGTGCCGCGCGGGGCGGGATGCAGCGTGCGCGGGCCCAGTGTCGGATCGGCTTCGGCGGCCGTAATCGGCGCCGGCGCATCCGGCGTTTTCCAGATGTCGCTCGAGCGATGGCCCGGACGCAGCGGATTACTTTTCACGTTCGGCGCGATGCCGTCGGACAGCACGATGGCTTTGCCGTCTTTGTCGTGGCCCGTGACCACGCGTCTGATAAATCCTGTCATGGTTTTTTCCTGGTTACACATAAGATTAAAAAGCATTCGCCACGGAAGTCACAGAGAACACAGAGAAATGTTGGAGAAAATTCTCGTTAGTCGTGCTGATTTGGCTTTCCTCTGTGCGCTCTGTGTCCTCTGTGGCTTGCCCTGGTTTTTCTGTTGCTTACTCGGGCTCGATGCCCGCGATGCGCGCGGCCTCGCTCATGCGCTTGATCGAAGTCGCCACGAAGGGCGCGAATTCCGCCGGTGAGTCGCCGACCGGATTGAGGCCGAGCTTCATAAAACGCTCCCGCACGGCGGGGTTCGCCATCGCGGCACGTACTTCGGTGGCTAGTTTCGTCAAGACATCGCGCGGAATTTTTGCCGGCGCGAACATGCCATGCCAGCTTGCGTCGAGTTGCGTCGGCGGCACGCCCGCTTCGGCGAGCGTCGGCACATCCGGCAGAAACGATGCGCGGGCCGGCGCGTCGTAACCCAGCGCGCGTATCTTGCCCGCCTTGATCTGCGGCAGACCCAGCGTAGGCGTCACGAACATGACCTGCACTTCGCCCGCCATCAGCGCGGTGATCGCCGCGCCCGCGCCTTTATATGGAATGTGCACCATGCTGGTGCCGGCGCGCGCGTTGAACAATGCGCTCGCCAGATGAACCGTATTGCCGATGCCCGGCGAGCCGTATGATATTTTGGCTTCGGGTTTTTTCGCGAGCGCTACAAGCTCGCGCGCGTTCTGCACCGGCACGCCCGGATAGACGACGAGGATGTGCCCGTCGGAGGAGCACAGATGCGACACCGGCGTGAAGTCGCTTACTGCATCGAACGGCAGCTTCTTGTAGATGGCAGGATTGACCGCGAACGAAGCAGACGTCACAAGCAGCGTGTAGCCGTCAGGTGCGGCTTTCGCGACGATATCAGCGCCTATGATGCCGTTGGCGCCGGCACGATTGTCGACGACGAATTGCCGGCCGGTCTGCGCTGTCAGTTGCGCTGCGACGATGCGCGCCGTCGTGTCGGGCCCGCCCGCGCCGAAGCCGACGACGATGCGCACGGGATGCGCGGGATAGCCCTGAGCCGGGCACTCTATGCACGCGATGGCTGCGCATACAATCAGAAAATATTTTGACACGGGAAATTTCCGGTGGCGATGCGTCGCGCAGTATAGTCAGGCCGCCTGCCGGCGGGCAAGCTGTGCAATGGCCGTTCGCAGCCGCGGTTATAATTCGATCCTTTTCCGCGCCGCTGTCACTCCATGCTGGTTCCGCCCGACCGTCTGCGCATCGCCGCTGCCTATGCGTGCATCTGCGCCGTCTCGATCGCGAACGCGCAGAAACCCGGCGCTGCCCGCGATTTTCCGGCAAAGCCCGTGCGCATCATCGTGCCCTATCCGCCGGGCGGACTTGGCGACATATTTCCACGCGCGCTGGGCAACGGGCTTGCGGTGCTGTACGGCCAGCCGGTCATCATCGACAACCGCCCGGGCGCCAGCCAGATAATAGGCGCGCAGCTCGCGGCGAAAGCGGCGCCCGACGGCTACACGCTTTTTTTCGGCAGCGTGACCAGCCTCGCCATCAATGTGAGCGCGCAGAAAAATCTGCCTTACGATCCTCTGCGCGATTTCACGCCGGTGACATTCTGCTTTTCCACACCGCTGTACCTGGTCGTCACCCAGGCGCTGCCGGCAGCCTCGGTCAAGGAACTCATCGCGCTTGCGAAAGCCAGGCCCGGCGGCCTCACGTTTGCTTCGGGCGGCGCGGGCTCATCGACGCATCTCGCCGCGGAATTGTTTCGCTCGCTCGCCGGCGTGAATCTCGTGCACGTGCCGTACAAAGGTTCGGCGCCGGCCATGACGGACGTGATGGCGGGCCACGTCGACTTCATGTTCGAGGGCGGCGGCATCAACTACATACGCGACGGCAAAGTGCGCGGCCTCGCTGTCACGAGCGCAAAGCGCACCGTGAACGCGCCCGGCATGCCGACGATGCAGGAAGCGGGCGTGGCCGGCTACGAAGCGGCAATCTGGTTCGGTATCGTTGCGCCCGCTGTGACGCCGCGCGCCGCCATTTCGCGGCTCTCAACGGACATCGGCAAAACGCTCAATCAGCCGCAGTTTCGCGAGCGCCTGCCCGCGCTCGACATCGCGCCCGGCACGCCGGAAGCGTTCGGTGCGTACATCGCGGCTGAAATTCCAAAATGGCGCAAAGTGATCGAGACGGCGAACATCACGATCGAATGAATACAGCAGTTCACCCATCCGCCGGCAGCGTGAAAACAAAGCCACTGTCCATCGCGATCATCGGCGCCGGTATCGGCGGTCTTGCCGCCGCGACGCTGCTCGCCCGGAGCGGCCACCGTGTGCGCGTGTTCGAGCAGGCCACGCGTTTCGCGCGCGTGGGCGCCGGCATTCAGATGACGCCGAACGCGATGAAAGTGCTGCGCGGTCTCGGCCTCGAAGCCGCCTTGCGCGCCACCGCGTTTCAGTCGCCGGCGGGCGTGAGCCGCGAATGGGACACCGGCACAGTTACCAACGAATTGCGCATGGGCGATGAAATAGAGACGCGTTTCGGTGCGCCTTATCTTTTCCTGCACCGCGCCGACCTGCATTCGGCAATCCAGTCTGTGGTGCCGGCCGGCGTCGTGGCGCTGAATCGCAAGCTGACCGGGATCGAGCAGAATGTGCACGCCGCCACCCTCGTTTTTGCCGACGGAACGCGCGAGCAGGCTGACGCGGTGATCGCCGCGGATGGCGTGCATTCGACCGTGCGTACCGCCATGCTGGGACCCGAACAGCCGCGCTTTACCGGGCGCGTCGCCTATCGCACGACTTTTCCCGCGGCGCTGATGGGCAGCGAACGCATCACGCCCGTGCGCACCAAGTGGTGGGGCCCGGACCGCCACATGGTCGTGTACTACGTGACGCGCAGTCAGGACGAGATTTATTTCGTGACCAGCCAGCCGGAAGCCGTCGAATGGATGACGCCCGAATCGTGGTCGGCCAAAGGCGACCTGCGGGCCCTGCGGGAAGCGTATGCCGGCTTTCATCCGGAAGTGCAGGCGATATTGCGCGCGTGCCCCGACGTGCATAAGTGGGCGCTGCTCGAGCGCGATCCGCTGCCGCGCTGGACCGATGGCCGCGTGACGCTGCTGGGCGATGCCTGCCATCCGATGACGCCGTACATGGCGCAGGGCGCGGCATCCGCGCTCGAAGATGCCGCGGTGCTATCGCGCTGCCTCGCCGGCGTCGCTACCGATAACGTCGCGCACGCCCTGCGCCGCTTCGAAGCGACGCGCAAGCCGCGCACTTCGGAAATCCAGGGCTCATCGCGCACGAATACCTGGATGCGCAAGGAAACCGATCCGACATGGGTCTATGGCTACGATGCATGGACGACACCGCTCGCGAACGTCGACTGATAAAAGCGATATGATGCGTGGCGTTTTTAGAACAATCTCGAAAACAATTTGGAACCGCCGATGAACGCGGATGAACGCAGATACGCTCGAGTCACTTGTGGTTGGTTCGGGGCAAGGTCTGGAATTATATCGGCGTTGATCGGCGTTTATCGGCGGTTGCTTGTGGGGTAGTTGTTTTTGAGATGGATTCCACATTATTCACCCGGGAGATTTCATGAAGGTTTGCATATTCGGCGCCGGCGCCGTGGGCGGGCATATCGCAACGCGGCTGCTCGCAGCGAAGGCGGACGAAATTTCAGTGGTCGCGCGCGGCCCGCAATTGCAGGCGATCCGCACGCGCGGTCTCACGCTGCGCACGGGCGGCAAGGAAATACACGCCAAACCTGCGCTTGCCACCGACGACCCTTCTACACTGCCGCCGCAGGATATCGTCGCCGTCGGCATCAAGGCGACCGGCGCGCTGCCCGCCGCCGCGGCCGCGGTAGGCCAACTGCTTGCGCCCGACGGCTGCGCGATTTTCATGATTAACGGCATCCCGTGGTGGTGGCGCCACGGCATCAAAGGCGAAACCGGCACGCTGCCCCTGCTCGACCCGCAAAGCGCGCTGTGGAACCACGTGAAGCCGGAGCGCACGCTCGGCTGCGTCGTGCATATGCCGAACGAAGTCGTGGAGCCCGGCGTGATCGTGCATACAGGACCCGACCACCTGGTGCTCGGCGAACCGGACAACTCGAGCAGCGCGCGGCTCAAGGCAGTGACTGACATGTTCACGCGCGCCGGCATCGAGATAAAAGTTTCGAACGACATCCGCCGCGACGTATGGCAGAAGCTCGCGCTCAACGCATCAGGCAACACGCTGGCCGCGCTGACGCGCATCGACCTCGGCGGTCTCGGCACCGACCCGGGCTTATGCGAGCTGTCGATCAAAGTCATGCGCGAAGCGATTGCCGTCGCCGCCAAACAGGGCTGGGACCTTACGGCCGAAATGGACGTCGAAAAACTCGCGCGCCGCGGCAAGCCGGGCCAGCGCCCGTCAATGCTGCAGGACGTGACCGCCGGCCGCGCGATCGAAGCTGACGCATTGCTCGGCCAGATCCAGGCGTTCGCGCGCGAATTAAAAGTGCCGGTGCCGGCGATCGACGTTATCGTCCCGCTTTTGCGCGGTCTTGATAAGTCGATACGCGGCGCCTGATCTCTGTAGGACCGTTTGCAGGACCGGGGCACGGCAGCGTTGTGCGCGCTATGGCACAATGCCTGCTCGCATTTTCTGCGTGACCGTTAGACACTTCCGATGCCGCCCCCCGCACCCAAGTCGCCCGCGCGCCTCAATGAGTTGACGGCGACCGAAGTCGTCGCCGCGATCAAGGCGGGCCGCGCGACGTGTGAAGACGTCACGCGCGCCTGCCTCGAGCGCATCGAAGCGCGCGATCGCGACGTCCAGGCGTGGCAGTACATCGATCCGGATCAGGCGATCGCCGAAGCGCGCGCGCGCGACCGCGGCGACAAAAGCGGGCCGCTGACCGGCGTGCCGTTCAACGTCAAGGACATCATAGACACGGGCGACATGCCCACCGAGTACGGCTCGCCTATATACAAAGACTTCCGGCCGCGCGCCGACGCGTCGTGCGTCGCGATGAGCCGCAAGGCCGGCGCCGTGCTGCTCGGCAAGGCGGTGACGACCGAGTTCGCGAACTTCCATCCGTCGCGCACCAAAAACCCGCTCGATCTCACGCGCACGCCCGGCGGCTCGTCGGCGGGCTCGGCCGCGTCGGTCGCCGATTTCATGTGCGCGCTGTCGGTCGGCTCGCAAACGAGCGGCTCGACCGTGCGCCCTGCCGGCTACTGCGGCGTCATCGGGTTCCGGCCGACGTACGGTGAGCTGCGCTGTGCGGGCATGATGGAATCCGCCGGTTCGCTCGACACCGTCGGGCTCATCGCGCGCTCGGTCGACGACATCGCGCTGTATCGCGACGTGTTGCTCGGTGAGGCGCCGGTGCCGGTCAAAGATCTGCCGCCGCCGCGCATCGGCTTCTGCCGGACTCACTTGTGGCCGCTTCTCGAGCCGACGACTCAGCAATTGTTCGAGGACGCCGCGAAAGCGCTCGCGAAGAAGGGCGCGACCGTGACCGATGTGACTCTGCCGCGCGAGTTCGACGGCATACCGGAAGCGCACCGCCTCATCTCCGGATTCGAGTTCGCGCGCAATTTCACGTGGGAGGTCGAGAACCACTGGGAAGAAATCAGCGCGACGCTGCGTGCGGGCCGCATTGACGACGGCCTCAATTGCAGTTACGAGACTTATTTGCAGCAGCGCGCGCTCGCCGAAAGCTGCCGCGCGACAATGACGCGCATCCAGGCGGATTACGACATTCTGCTGACCGCGTGCGCCACCGGCGAAGCGCCCGTCGGCTTCGCGACGACGGGCATCGCCAAGCTCGCGCTGATCTGGACGACGATGCACGTGCCCGCGATGTCGGTGCCCGTACTCAAAGGCCCGGCGGGCATGCCGATTCCAGTCTATGTCGCCGGCAAGCGCTCGCAGGACCGCGAACTCTTCGCGCATGCACGCTGGGTACAGCGCGCGCTTTCATAACTCATCGGGACAAATCATGAAGTCGAAGCGGTTTTGCCTCCTTGCGGGCTGCGCGTCGTTCACGATCACGGCAACCGCGTTCGCGCAGAATTATCCGACCAAGCCGATCCGCGCGATCGTGCCGTTCGCGGCGGGCGGCGGCGTCGACATCGCGACGCGCTCGGTCGGCCAGAAACTGACGGAACGCTGGGGCCAGCAGGTGATCGTCGACAATCGCGGCGGCGCCAACGGCAACATCGGCGCGGAGCTCGCGGCGCACGCGGTGCCCGACGGCTATACGCTGCTGTTCGGCTCGACCGGCCCGATGGCGATCAACCCGACGCTCTATGCGAAGCTCGCGTTCGATCCGGTCAAGGACTTTACCGCGGTCGGCATGGTGGCGCCGACCTACTACGTGCTAGTCACGCACCCGTCGGTGCCGGTGAACTCGCTCGCCGACGTCATCCAGGTCGCCAAGGCGAAGACTTATAAACTGACGCTCGCCTCCGCCGGCATCGGCAGCCCCGGCCATCTGACCGGCGAGATGCTGAAGATGATGGCCGGCATCGATTTCGTGCACGTGCCGTACAAGGGCACCGGTCCCGCACTCGCCGACGTCGTCGCCGGCCAGGCGAGCATGATTTTCACCGACATGATCGCCGGCCTCGCGTTCATCCAGTCCGGACGCATCAAAGCGATCGCGGCGGCGACCGCCAAGCGACTGCCCAAACTGCCGAACACGCCGACGCTGGCGGAAGCCGGCGTGCCCGGCTTCAACGCGACCGCATGGACCGGCATGTTCGCGCCGGCCGGCGCGTCGAAAGCCATCGTCACCAAGCTCAACGCCGAATTGAACAGCATTCTGAAACTGCCCGACGTGCAGGAGCGCATCGCGAGCGACGGCACCGACTTCCTGCCGAACACGCCCGACTCCACCGCCGCACTGCTGAAATCCGAAATCGCGAAATGGGCGAAAGTCATCAGGGCCTCGGGCGCGACGGCGGACTAAAAAGGACAACGCGCATGCTGAAACTATGGGGCCGCGAATCGTCGGGACGCACACAAAAAGTGCTGTGGACGCTGGCCGAGACCGGCATCGAATTCGAATTCATCAGGGCCAGCGGCGTGATGGGCCCGGGCGGGCACGTGTCGAAGGGCAACCAGCCGTTCGGCGTGGTCGACTCTGCAGAGTACCGCGCGAAGAACCCCAACGGCCGCGTGCCGACGATAGACGACGACGGCTTCGTGCTGTGGGAATCGAATTCTATCGTGCGCTATCTCGCCATGCAGTACGCGCCCGACCTGCTTTACGGCAACGACATCAAGACATTCGCGTCGGCGAGCCGC
>JANYDM010000005.1 GCA_025363575.1 Betaproteobacteria bacterium
GCTGATCCGGGAACGCGCCGGGCGCCACAACATCGAGCTGCAGGCGACGGTCGCTTCTGAGGTGACGGAGATCAAGGGCGACGAGCGCAAGGTCAAGCAGATCCTGCTCAACCTGCTCTCGAATGCCGTAAAGTTCACGCCAGAGGGCGGCCGCATCACCGTGGCGACGCGCCCGGTCGACCATATGATAGAAATCAGCGTCACCGACACCGGCATCGGCATCGCAGCCGAAGACTGCGAGGCGGTGTTCGAGGAATTCCGGCAGGTCGGCACCGATTACACGAAAAAAGCCGAAGGTACCGGGCTTGGCCTGGCGCTCACGAAAAAATTCGTCGAACTGCACGGCGGCAGGATTTGGGTCAAGAGCGAACTCGACAAAGGCTCGACCTTTGCTTTCACTTTGCCTGTCACCGCAAAGCAAACGGCTGCGGTCGCAGCGAACTGAATAATGTCTGGGGAAACATATGGCCAATGAACTGATTCTGATCGTCGAAGACAACGATAAAAACCGCAAGCTGGTGCGCGATATCCTGCAGTTCAAGGGCTATCCGCTCATCGAATCCGAGACCGCCGAAGAAGGCATCCGGCTTGCGAAAGAGAAAAATCCCGCGTTGATCCTGATGGATTTTCATCTGCCGGGCATGAACGGCATCGAAGCATTCAAGGTGCTGCGCGCCGATCCGCAGACGAGCGCCATCCCCATCATTGCCGTCACCGCGTCGGCCATGACCGAAGACCGCAAGAGAATCATCGACGCCGGATTCGACGGCCTGCAGACCAAGCCGATCAACGTCAAGGAATTCCTCGAAACGGTCGCCGCCACGCTGAAGAAGCACGCGAGGCCCTCGTGACCGACAGCGCCAAAATCCTGGTGGTCGACGACACGCCGCTCAACGTGAAGATGCTGCTCGATGTCTTGACCTATAAAGGCTATACGGTCGTGACCGCGGCATCAGGGGCCGAGGCGCTGCAGAAAGTCGAATCCGAAAAACCCGACCTTGTACTCCTCGACGTCATGATGCCCGGCATGAACGGCTACGAGACCTGCGAGAAAATCCGCGCCAACCCTGCCACGCAGATGCTGCCGGTCGTGATGGTGACGGCGCTCGATCCCGGCAAGGAGCGCGTGAAGGGAATCGAGGCCGGCGCCGACGATTTTCTGACCAAACCGATCAACCAGCCGGAACTGCTGGCACGCGTGAAGTCGCTGCTGAGAGTAAAGGCACTCAACGACACCGTGCATGAGCAAGCCACCCAGCTCGCCGAATGGAACAAGAAGCTGGAAGAGCGCGTGCAGGAGCAGGTCAGCCAGCTCGATCGGCTCGGCCGGCTGAAAAATTTCTTCTCGCCGCAACTCGCCGAATCGATCGTCAGCGGCGGCGGCGAAGACATGTTGAAGACGCACCGCCGCGAAGTGGTGGTCGTATTTCTCGACATGCGCGGGTTTACCGCGTTCACCGACACTTCCGAACCCGAAGAAGTCATGAGCGTGCTCGCGGAATATCACAAAGTGATGGGGCCGCTCATTCTCAGGCACGAAGGCACGCTCGAACGCTTTGTCGGCGATGGCATGATGATTTTCTTCAACGATCCGATCAAGCTCGACAATCCGGCATTGAATGCGATCAGGATGGCGCTGGCTATGCAGGAACACTTCTCCCCGCTGCGCGCCGCGTGGAAGAAACGCGGGCACGATCTCGATCTCGGCATCGGTTTCGTTCAAGGCTACGCGACGCTGGGCGCCATCGGCTACGAAGGCCGGTGGGACTATGCCTGCATCGGCAGCGTCACCAACCTCGCCGCGCGGCTGTGCAGCGAAGCGAAGGGCGGACAGGTCCTGACCAATCAGAAAACGCTCACGCGCGTCGAGGACATCGTCGACTCGGAGGCGCTAGGTGAGGTGACGCTCAAAGGAATCTCGCATCCCGTGGCGGCCTTTAACGTCACGGGATTCAAATAAATCCCCTTCCTGCGCATTGGGGTTGGGGTTGGGGAAGCACAAATAGGGGACGATGCATTGACAACACGTAGAATCATCCTGCTCGCGCTGGGCGCCGGGGCACTCGCGGTGCCGATAAGTTCGTTTTCTCAACAACCGGCAAAGACGTATCGAATTGGACTTCTGAGTTCCGAGTCCCCAGCCAGCTACCGGACTCGCATTGATGAATTGCGCGCAGGCCTGCGCGAACTTGGTTATGCAGAGGGCAGGAACCTCGTCATCGAGTTCCGTTGGGCGGAAGGGAAACTCGATCGTCTACCCGAACTCGCTGCCGAACTGGTGCGCCTTAAAGTTGATTTGATTGTCACCCATGGGGGCCTCACCAGCAGTGCGGCGAAGAATGCAACGACGACGATACCCATCGTCTTCGCGACCAACGGTGACGTGATAGCGATGGGTTTGGTTGCCAGCCTCGCGCGGCCCGGCGGGAATATGACCGGATCGATATTTTTCGCTCCGGAACTTGCGGCCAAACGCATCGAACTGCTTAAGGAAGCTTTACCCCGCACCACCCAGGTTGCCGCGCTGTTGAATCCGGGCAACCCCAGCACCCGGCAGGCCGTGCAAGCGATGCAGACCGCGGCGCGGTCATTGAAGGTAACGCTGCACGAATTCCCGGTGCGCGGGCCGCAAGACTTCGACAGCGCCTTTGCCGCAATGGCCAAGCGGCGGGTTGGCGCCGTAGTGCTTTATGACGACCCAATGTTTCTTGCCAACCCCACGGCACTTGCCGGATTCGCGTCCGCGCGCAAACTGCCTTTGTTTGGAAGCGCGGAATTTATAGAAGCCGGCGGCCTGATGAGCTATGGAGCGGACCTGCTCGGCTTATGGCGTCGCGCGGCTTACTATGTGGACAAGATATTGAAGGGCGCCAAGCCCGGCGAAATTCCGATCGAGCAGGCCACCCGGTTCGAGATGACCGTCAATCTGAAAACCGCGAAGGCGCTCGGCATCAGGATCCCGGAGGTCGTCATGCTGCGCGCCGACAAAGTCATTGAATAGTCGACAGCCAGCGAAGATGCACCGCATTGATTTCCTGGCCGTGCTGCGACGGCTTTTGCCAGCGCGGTCGAAGCGTTTCGAGGCGCGAAATGGCGTGAGATTCTTCGCGGCCACAGCTTTTATCGCCGCGCTGCCGATCTACGGGCAGACGTACCCGGCGCGCCCTGTACGGTTCATCGTGCCGTTCCCCGCGGGCAGTTCGACCGATTCAGTGGCCCGCCTGGTCGCGCAGGAGCTCGCGACAGTGCTGCGCCAGCAGGTCGTGATCGACAACCGCGCGGGCGCCAGCGGCAACATCGGCACCGAAATCGCGGCGCGTGCCGCGCCTGACGGCCAGACGCTCGTGCTCGGCACTGCCAGCACGCTCGCAGTCGCGGTTGTTGTTAACTCCAATCTCGGATATGACCCGCAGAAGGACTTTGCGCCGATCTCGATGATCGGCAGTTCGCCCTACGTGCTGACTGTTCATCCGGCGGTGCCCGCGAACTCGCTGCGCGAATTAATTGCGCTCGCCCGCTCGCAACCGGGCCGCATCAGTTATGCGTCCGCCGGTAATGCCAGCCTTGCCCATCTTGCGGGCGAGCTCTTTACCGCCACCACGGGCGCGCGCTTCAATCACGTTCCCTATAAAAGCTCGGCGCTTGCCGTAATCGACCTTTTAAGCGGACGCATCGAGTTGCAATGGGGCAGCATCGCACCCACGCTTCAGCATCTGCGCAGCGGCCGGTTGCGCGCGCTCGCGACGACGGGCGCCAAACGGGTGACTGCGCTGCCCGAAGTACCGACTGCGATTGAATCGGGCGTCGAAAATTATGATGTCGCGCTGTGGATGGCCGTTCTCGCGCCCGCGGCCACGCCGTCGGCTCTCGTCTCGCTGCTCAATCGCGACGTCGTTGCCAGCGTGCGCAAACCGGAAATCCACGCCGGGCTCATCGCACAGGGACTCGAGCCGGCGCCCGGCTCGGCGGCTGCGCTTGGGACGCACATCAAGCGCGAGATTCTGAAGTGGCGCGAGGTCGCGAAAACCGCGGGCATCAAGAACGAATGAACCGGACCGCGGGTCGCGGGGCCTAGTTCTTTTTTCTCACCTCGCCGTTTCTTGCATTGAGCAATTTCTCGCTCGTCTCGCGCACGCGCGTGCTCATGCCGTGCAGCAGGCCGAACGACAGCTCGGGGTAGCTCGCGATCAGGCCGTGCAGCTTCAATTTATCGAGGTACAGGAGCTGCGAGTCCTCGATCACGTGCGCGGTGCCCGAGCGCGGCGAGCCATCAAGCGGCCCCATTTCGCCGAAGCACCCGCCCGCCGCGACGATGCTGACGTAATCCTCGACTTTCGGGTCCGGGTTGATCGAGATGCCGATCTTGCCGGTCAGCACGATGTACATGCGGTCGCTCGGATCGTTGATCTCGAACACGCGCTCGCCCTTGAAGTAAGCCTCCTCCTGCATTTCCTCGACGACCACCCGCAGATCATCCGTGGCGACCTCCGCGAATATCGGCGTGCGCTTCAAGATGACGATGCGGTCGAAGAAATCGGCCATGCTCTCCCTGAGCCCCCTTGCCTTACGCTGCCGCGTATGTCTTGCTAGCGCGGTCCGCTGCGAGTGCGTGCTTTGCGCACTCCTGAAGCCAGCAGTCTACATGATTGCTGCACCATTCGAGCGCGTCGGTCGCATGCTTGAAGCTAACAGTGCCCGGCACCGAGTCCAGCACCGCCGCCCGATCGCTCGCGACGACGAGCAGCTGGCTAAGCTGGGCCCCAAGCGCGCTGTTGGCGATATTCGTCAATGCCTCGCGCGCGCGCGCGACCTGGCGCCGGTCCTTGCTCTTGAGCGCAACATAGACGATGCGGATGCTGTGACTGTCACCCAGATTCTCCATCGCCAGCAAAGCCACCTCCAATGTCTGCGTGAATCGCTCGGCCAGCACGATGCTCATCAGCTGCCAGCCCGCGTCATCACGCGCCGTCTCTGTTTCGATAATGCGCGAGGCGCGCGCCATCGCCGCCGCGTCGCTAAGCTTGCGCGCCGCGAAATCCTCGAAGGGCTGGCGCGGCACGCCCTGCCGCGACAGATAGGCGAGCACCTGCTGCTGCTGGCGCGGTGGCGCGCATTCTTCGTTGAGCCAGGCGAACAGGCGCGCCGGCAGGTCTTCGATGCCTTGCTCCAGCACGCCCAGCGTCGCATCGACCACATTGGGATGCCGGTCTGTCAGCGCAACAAACGCCAGGCGCTCGCGATCAACTGCGGGCAGCAAGCGGTAACATTCGACGGTCGCCACGCGTATCTGCTGGTCGGGCGATTTTCCCAGGCTCTCGAGCAATCCGGTGAGCCGCTGATCCGCAGTCAGTCCGCTGTAGCGCAAGGCCTCCAGCGTCGCCTTTTTCACGCCGTTGTCGACGTGCTCGAGCAACCCACACAGCAGCGGCATGAACGCCGGCGGCATCGGCAACTTCTGCCCGAGATGAAGCGCTGCGTAGATCGACGAAGTTCGCGTATCCGCGAGCAGCTCCTGCCACCGGCCGGTCGCCATCGCCTGCCGGTCTTCCATGCCGTAAGTAGCGGCCCCTAGCACGCCGCATGCAACGAGCCGCGGATTCCCGGAAGCAAAACATTCGTCAACGTGTGACTGCATGCGGGGGTCTTTCGCTTCGAAGCGCGTCGCGAGCACGGTGGCGCGCTCGTGCGCATCGCCCAGTTCCCGGGACGACTCCAGCCGGTGCAGCAGCTCTTCCGGCAGCGCCGGGCCTATTAGGCGCACCAGCTGATCGCAGACGGGCGCGCTGGCGTGCTGCATGCGCTCAAAAATAATTTCCGGCGCCTTGTCGGGAAACGCGTTCGACAGCATGCGCGCATAAGTCAGGCAGATCTGCTCGTCCTGATGCTTGACGCCGTCAATCAGCCGCGCGAAAAGCTCCGGATCGCCGGCGGCGCCTATCGTACCCAGGCCTTCGCTCGGCAGAAACAGGCGCTCCTTCAGCGTCGACAGGAGAGCTTCAACGTACGCGCGGTTCGTCTTGATGCTGAAGACCAGATACAACATGCCCGCGATCACGCCGGCCGTGAGATAAGAATAAGGCGCGTGCCATTTCTTCAGTGTCTGCAGCACGAGGCCGACAAAAATATAGCCGCATGGCAGAACGAGCATGAGCGACAGCGCGCGCGCCCTGCCCTGCATGTAGTCGGGCAACGCATCGAAGAGCAGCGAACGCGAGGGATTGCGCATCGCCGGCAGCAGCACGCGCCGGTTCATGGTGCTGGTCAGCGCCGCGGGAACGTTGAAGAAACCGATCATGCCCGCGAAGCACATCAGCGTAGTCGAGGGAAAAACCAGGTTGATCGCGCGCACGCCAAAAAGATTGATGACCTTGCTGGTGAAGAAGATCTGCACCAGCACCGTCACCGCGCTCGACACAATGGTCAGCACGCCGAACAGCACGCTCAATTCCGCCTCGCTCTTGAAATTGGCGTTGTAGACGGCGAATGCCGCGTAGCCGAGGCAGTTCAGCGCTACCACCATGAAGAATACGGCGAGCGACGAATGCATGAGCAGTTTCGAGCGCCGCGCGAATTTAAGCCCCTGCGTTACCTGCTCAATAGTGCGCTTCATGCCGCCGCCGCGGCGCCCTGGCGCGAAAAACGGCGATACGCCCACGCTGCGATGGCGCGTCAGCACGATGATGACCGCGGTGGCGGCGAGGCCGCTCCACACGAGCACGAGTCCCTGCACGCCGATCAGCGTCGACATCGTGAGTATGATGCCGCCCGCGACCTCACCCAATTGCAGACCGGCCATCGTCATCGGCAACAGACGCTTGCTCTGCTCGTTGTCGAAATTCGCGCTGAAATAAAGCGACGCGTGCATGATCAGCAGCTCGGAGCTGATTTCGAACAGCAGGTAGTAAAGCGGATAGGCGACGCTATCGACGTTGCTCGTCATCAAGTACCAGTTGCCGCACAACATGACCGCGAGTGCGGTCAGCAATATATAAAACGTGCGTTCAGGCGCCAGCCGGTCGGCATAGGCCGCGTAGACAGTGCTGACGATACACATCAGCACGCCCAGCCCGAGGTACATGAAAGGCAGATACTGGATGCCGAAGCGTTTCAGGAACAGCGCGTCGGCGGTGCCGCGGCCGATCGCGAGCCCTGCGCTGATGACGAGGAAAAGACAGAAGAAATAGCCAAGCCGCGGCCATTCGGTCTTTTTTACCATCAGCAGCTTAGCCATAACGGGGAAATGCTATTGTCGTTTTTTGAGAGGAACCCCTGAGCTGTCGATTATCCACACTCGAATGATGGATTACAACCGCAAACAGGGCGAAAATTTCGTTGAAACAAGGATTAAAATGTCTGAGAGCCAAACGGGCTATGCCAGCAGGATGGGCGCGGCCCTGCTCTGCGCCCTGCTTCCGCCGACTGCATGCTTCGCCCAACCTGCCTGGAAGCCAACAAAAAACGTCGAAATCGTCGTTGGCGTGAGTCCCGGCGGCGGCGTCGACCGCACCGCGCGCACCCTGCAGAAAGTCCTGCAAGACCGCCGCCTGATCGAGGTCAATTCTAGTGTCGTCAACAAAGCGGGCGGCGGCGGCACGCTGGCGCAGGCCTACCTGAACCAGCACGCCGGCGACGCGCACTTCCTCGAAGTGTCGGCAACTTCTGTGCTGACGAACAACATCATCGGCAAGACGGCCAACGCGTGGAGCGACTTCACGCCCATCGCCATGCTCTATGACGAATTCATCGGCTTTGCCGTGAAAGCGGATTCGCCGCTCAAGAGCGGCCGCGACCTTGCCGAACTATTGCGCAAGGATTCCAGCGCACTCCCCGTGGGGATTGCCACCAGCGCCGGCAATACCAATCACATCGCCCTTGCCGTGCTGACCAAGCAGACCGGTGGCGACGTTAGAAAACTCAGGGTTGTCGTGTTCAGTTCCGGCGGCGAATCGACGACCGCCCTGCTTGGCGGTCATGTTGGACTCGTGACGGCGCCGGCCGCAACCGCACTGCCGCAAATGCAAAGCGGCGCGCTGCGCCTGCTGGCGGTCGCAGCGCCCAGACGGCTTGAAGGCGCGCTCGCCCAGGTGCCGACGTGGCGCGAGCTGGGCTACGACGTCGTCGTTGCCAACTGGCGTCCGGTCCTGGGGCCGCGCGGGTTGAGCTCCGGACAGATTGCGTACTGGGAACAAATCATTCAGCGCTTTACGCAAACACCCGAGTGGAAAGAAGAACTGGCAGCGACCGGGGGCGTTGCGCATTACATGGGGAGTCGCGCGCTTGCGGAATTTCTGGCTGCGGAAAACGTGCGCTTTCATTCGATACTCGCGGAAGTCGGTCTCGCGAAATAACAGGAACGTCAAAGACAGGCGCCGGATTCCGAATAACTACTCGATCACTTTGGTCGCCTGAACCAGTATCGAGTTTGGAATCTTCAGGCCGAGCGCCTTCGCAGTTTTGCGGTTGATGACCAATTCAAATTTGGTCGGCTGCTCGACTGGCAAATCTCCAGGCTTGGCGCCCTTCAGAATCTTGTCGACGTAGACTGCGGTTCGCGCCATTATTTCGGCCCCGTCGGCCGAATAAGAAAGCAGGCCGCCTGCCTCCACAAAATTCCGCGCGCTCGCCATGACAGGCAACCGGTGCCTGGCGGCCCACTCTGTCGTAGGCGGCTCGTAATCCACAGACTGGCCCGCAAGCCAGAGCGCTGATTGCGCGCGCCAGGCCAGAATCTCCTGAAAACTCTCCGGCAGATTTTTCGGCGACTTCACCGGGAAGAAGCGCACTTCCACGCCGAGCTTTGGCGCAACGCGCCTGATGTCACGAATCTGCGGCTCGGTAACCGGATCGATAGGGTTGTACAGCACAGCGATGCGTTTTGCCGACGGCACCAGCTCATTGAAGAGGGCCAGACGCTTGGGACCCAGTTCGCCGACCATATTCGACAATCCCGTAACATTACCGCCGGGCCGCGACAGATTGCTGACCAGGCCCGAGCCGATGGGGTCTCCCACACCGGACGCTACGACCGGGACTGTTTTGGTCGCCTCCACAGCAGCGCGCGCAGCCGGCGTGTTGATCGTCACAATCACTTCTACCTTGGCGTCGACGAGCTCACGCGCCAGCGCAGGCAGCAGGCCGTAATCCGATTTCGCGGAACGAATCAGGAGTTTTACGTTTTTACCGTCTTCGTAACCGAGCTGGCGCAGTCCCTCGATGAATACCGGCAGTGTGGCTATGTCAAAAGACATCAACACGCCGACCAGGCGCTGCGGCAAAGCCTGCCCGCGCGCAATGACCGGTGCAAAAAGCGCACCGGCGCCGAGCGCAATAACAAACCGACGACGTTTCAACAAGAATGGCCTCCCTGATCCCACACCGCGTGCGGATAACGGCGCTCAGTTTACCTTAACCATGCGCCATGACTTGGCGGTTGGCGCACTCCGGCGCCAGTAACTTATTGACAGGAATAGCGCTTGATGCCTGAAGTCCGCCTCACCCCTCTGGTATCATTTCGCCTTTCCCAATCTCCCCGCAGGATCTTCGCGCATGAAACCCTTCGATTGGCAGTTCCCCTATCCCTCGCAGCGCATGCCGATCCTCGCACGCAATTGCGTCGCGACCTCGCAGCCGCTTGCAGCCCAGGCAGGATTGCGCATGCTGATGAAAGGCGGCAGCGCCGTCGATGCGATACTCGCAACCGCGATCTCGCTCACCGTGTTGGAGCCCACGAGCAACGGCATCGGCTCCGACGCATTCGCGATTCTGTGGGACGGCAAAAAGCTGCAAGGCCTCAATGCATCGGGACGTTCGCCTGCGGCATGGACGCCCGACCGCTTCAAGGGTCTCGATGCAATGCCGCAGCGCGGCTGGGATTCGGTCACCGTGCCCGGCGCGGTCGCGGCCTGGGTCGAGCTCTCAAGCAAGTACGGCAAGCTGCCGTTCGCCGATTTGTTCGAGCCGGCGATCGAATACGCGGCGAAAGGCTACATGGTCTCGCCGACCATCGCGCGGCTGTGGGCCAAGCAATTGCCCGAACTGAAGTCGCAACCCGGTTACAAAGAAGCCTTCATGCCCAACGGACGCGCGCCGCTGCCCGGCGAATTATTCATGTTTCCGGATCAGGCGCGCACGCTGCAACGCATAGCGGAAACCAAGGGCGCAGCGTTTTACAAGGGCGACCTCGCCGAAAAAATTGTCGCGCATGCAAAACAACACGGCGGCGCGATGACGATGGATGACCTCGCGGCCCACCAGGTCGATTGGG
>JANYDM010000007.1 GCA_025363575.1 Betaproteobacteria bacterium
GAGCTGCGTCGGAAACCATCCTTCGGTGATCGTCCAGTCCGGCAGCGTGACGCCGAGGCTCATTCGCGTATGCAGATCGGTGCCCGCGGCGACCGCAGCTAGCAGGTCGCGTCCGCTCACGCCGCCCAGTTTTTCAGCGGCCGCGAACGCGACTGGTATGGTCGCGATGCTCACGTGCCCGCCGGCGCCAACGTCGTCGTAGTCGAGCATATGACCTTGGCCGCCGTTGACGAACGCCGCCCATGCCGCAGGCGCCTTGTCGCCGAAGCCCCACAACGTGCTCTCGGGTTTGCCGCCCATCTCGCGCACGTAGTCCGCGACAATCTTTGCTTCAGGCGCGAGACCGCTCGCGCCTATCGCGACGCCCAGCGTATCGAGCACGCACTGCTTGAGCAACTCGACCAGCGCCGCCGGCAGCGCTTCGTACGTCAGATTCACCGCGTACGCCGCCAGCGCGCGCGTCGCGCCCTCGCCGCTGACGGACGGGCTCGCGACGCTGACGGCTGGGCTGGATTTATTCATCGAAACGGGCGCTTCAAAAGAGCGGCGGCGCCGCGCGAATTCCTATGTATACACCAGTATACATTAAGGGCAGGATTGAGGATCGAATTCACAATCCGCAATCCTCAATTAATCTTGATCCCCGCGCGCTGCACCACGCCGCGCCACTGCTCGATCTCTTTCCTGATGTGCTCATGCAGCTGCTCGGGCGTGCCGCCCGCGGGCGCGATGCCGTCTGTCAGCATGCGCTCCTCCATATCCTTCGTCTTCAGCACCTTCGTCGTATCGGCATTCAGGCGGTCGACTATCGCGCGCGGCAGTCCTTTCGGGCCGATCAGCGCGTGCCAGTTGGTCACCTCGTAGCCCGGCACACCGGATTCCGCGATGGTCGGCAGATTGGGCTCGGCGGGAATGCGTTCAGGCGTTGTCACCGCCAGCGCGCGGACTCGTCCCGCTTTCGCCTGCGGCAGGCCGGTTTGCGAAGTCGCGAATACGACCTGGATCTGGCCGGCGATGACGTCAGTCAGCGCGACGCCGCCGCCCTTGTACGGCACATGCGTCATCTTGATGCCCGCCATATAGAGGAACAGCTCGGTCGTCAGGTGCACAATCGCGCCCTGCCCGCTGCTGCCATAGACGATCTGGCCCGGCAGCGCTTTCGCCAGCGCGATAAGTTCGCGAATGTTCTTCGCCGGCAGCGAGGGATGCACGACCACGACGTACGGCCCGCTCGCGAGCTTGATGATGGGCGTGTAGTCGGTGGCCGCATCGAACTTGAGCGGATAAAGGCTGGGGTTAATCGCGTAGCTCGGCGTGATTACCGCGAGCGTATAGCCGTCGGGAGCAGCGCGCATGGCAAGATCGTAGCCGAGCGTGCTGCCGGCCCCCGCGCGGTTGTCGACGATCACCTGCTGGCCGAGCGGCTCGGTGAGCTTGCCTGCGATCAGACGTCCGACGAAGTCCGAGCCGCCGCCCGCCGTCGTTGCGACGATAACTCGGATGGGCTTGCTTGGATAAACCTGCGCGTTCGCGGTGCCTGTAAGAATGCTGGCAACCGTGAGCAAGAACAATCGCGAAATTAGATGCCGCATGGCGATTTACTCGAGCCGGATGCCCGCGTCCTTCGCGAGTTTCGCCTTCTTGTCGTACTCGGCCCTGATGTACGCAGTGAACTCTTCCGGCGACGCGCTCGCTTTCAATTCGATGCCGCGCTCGATGAAGCGAGTGTGAATTGCCGGCGCGCGGACGACCTTCGCGACTTCCTGGTTCAGTTTCAAGACTACCTCGCGCGGCGTGCCTGCGGGCGCGACCAGCCCGTTGAACGTGATGTCTTCGAAACCTTTGGCGCCCGACTCGTCTATCGTCGGCAGGTCGGGAAACAGCGGCGAGCGTGCGAGACTCGAAACCGCCAGCGGCCGCAGCTTGCCCGCCTTGATATAGGCCTCCGATGTACTCACCTGGTCGAACATCAGCATGACCTGCCCGCCGATGACGTCGATGAGCGCCTGCGCATTGCCTTTATACGGCACGTGCAGCATCTTCACGCCGACCTGCCGGCTGAAAAGCTCAGTCGCCATGTGCCCGGTGCCGCCCGGGCCCGACGTGGCGTACGTGAGCTCTCCCGGCCGCGCTTTCGCCAGCGCGATCAGCTCTCTGACCGTTTTCACCGGGAGCGCGGGATTCACCACGAGTACCTGCGGCACGAGGCACGTCAGCGTGATCGCGGAAAAATCCTTCAGTGGATCGTAGCCGGGATTGGTAATGATGGAAGGCACCATCGCGAACGTATTGGCGACCGCAAGCAGCGTATAACCGTCGGCCGGCGCTTTGGCGACGAGCTGCGTGCCCACCAAGCTGCTGGCGCTCGGCCGGTTTTCGACGATGACCTGCTGGCCCATGCTGTCCGTCAACTGCTGCGCGAGCGAGCGCGCGACGATGTCGACGTTACCCCCCGCTGCCAGCGGCACGATGATGCGCACCGGCTTGGCGGGATAGTTTTGTGCCTGGGCGCTGCATGCAAGCAGCACGGTGAAGATTGCCGGGCCGACGCGTTGCAAACGCATGAACAAACTCAAAGCTTGATGCCGTGCAGAAAGCTCGCGCGCTCGCGTCCGCCCGCCATGATGAACGACAGGTCGCTGCCGCTCAGGATGAAGCGCATGCCGAGCTTGATGTACTTTTCCATCAGCTTGGGATCGTAAACGCCGCCCATGCCCGGATGCACGCCGTGCTTTTTGCACGCCGCAATGGTTTTCACATAGGCCGCTTCGACGTCGGCATGCCCGAATTGCGAAGGGATGCCCATCTCGGCGCACAGATCGTTCGTGCCGATGAGGATGGAATCGATGCCGGGCACGGCCGCTATCGCTTCGACGTTGGCAATCGCTTCGGGCGTTTCGACCATAACGACGACCATTGTCTGCGCGTTGACGACGCTGCTTGCTTCGCCCATCGACACGCTCTGGAATGCGAACTGCGGCTGCGCGCCCGCGACCGAACGATGGCCGACCGGCGGATATTTGCAGTTGGCGACCGCGCGCCGCGCTTCTTCGGCGGTATCGACGTGCGGCACCACCACACCCTGCGCGCCGGCATCGAGCAGCCGCGTCGCGTGGTAATGCTCCTTGCCGGGCACGCGCACTATCGGCGTGACGCCGACAGCAAGTGCGCCGTTCGCGATCTGTGCGGCGGTATCGACGTCCATGGAGTTGTGCTCCATGTCGATGAAGAGCCAGTTGAAGCCGCAGGTTTTGGCGATGGCGGCGATGTCGACGGTGCGTGCCTGCCGCAACCCCATGCCGAGCGAGACCTTGCCGGCCTCGAGCTGGAGTTTGGCGTGATTCGGATATGCCTGCATGCTGCTCCTCAATCAAGTGCGTTGATTTTCGCTCGCCCTGAGGTATCGAAGGTAATACGAACTTTTTTACCTCATTGTGTTCGCGCTTCTATACATCAGCGCGGACGGGCTAGTTTCCAATTTCGCCGGTGCTGTTCTATTATCGCAGACCTTATCGACCCGCGTGGCGCGCTCCGGCGCCGCCGCTCCGAAAGTCTGCATTGAGCACCGTCAGCAGCCCGCCTTCCGCGCCGTCCGAGAAATCGTTCGCCGCTCTGCGCCATCCCGCGTTCCGCGCCTACTTCATCACCTCCGCGCTCGCGATGATGGCCGACAATATCGAGCACGTCATCAGCTACTGGATGCTGTGGGAAAAATTCCATTCGCAGTCGCTCGGCGGCTTCGCGGTGATCTCGCACTGGCTGCCGTACCTCATGTTCTCGGTCTATACCGGCGCGCTCGCCGACCGCTTCGACCCGCGCCGCATCATCCAGACCGGCATGCTGCTGTTCATGATCGTTTCGCTCACCTGGGGCTATCTGTTCTTTTCCGACACGCTGCAAATGTGGCATGCGATGGCGCTGCTCGTCATTCATGGGCTGGCCGGCGTGCTGTGGGGGCCCGCGAGCCAGATATTCATCTACGAAGTCGTCGGCCACGGGCAGTTGCAGAGCGCGGTGCGCCTGTCCGCGACGGCGCGCATGCTGGGCATCCTGATGGGCCCCGCGGTCGGCGGCGGCATCATGCTTGCCGTCGGCCCCGCGCACGGTATCCTTATCAATGCGCTAATCTATTTGCCGCTGATATTCTGGCTGTGGAAAGCGCCGTTCAAGCCGCGCGCCGCGCATGCCGCCGCCGCGCGCGGCCTGGCCGACATCATCGCAGTGATGCGCGCCATCGCCCACCATCGAACGATCGTGTCGATGACTTTGCTCGCAGCCGGCGCTTCGCTGTTCATCGGCAACGCGTACCAGGCGCAAATGCCGGAGTTCGCGTCCGACCTCGGTCATGGTCATGCCGACATCGCGTACAGCATGCTGCTCGCCGCCGATGCCGCGGGCTCGCTGATCGCCGGGCTCGTGCTCGAGAGCCGCGGCCTGCTGAAAGCGCGGCCGAAGACCGCTTTCATTCTGGCGATGCTGTGGTGCTGCGCCATCGGCGGCTTCGCCGCTTCCAGCGTCTACCCGCTTGCCTTCGGGCTGCTGTTCGTCGCCGGCTTTCTGCAGCTCTCCTTCAGCTCGATGGCGCAGGCACTGGTGCAGGTCAACGCGCCGACGCAGATCCGCGGCCGCGTGATCGGCCTCTACAGCATGGCGGGACTCGGCATGCGCGCGTTCTCGGGCATCACCGTCGGCGTGGTCGGCGGCCTGATAGGCATCCACTGGTCGCTCGCATTCTGCGCGATCGGGCTGTTCGCGATGATCGCGGGACTCTTCCTGTTTACGATGCGGCGCGCGCCCGCGCGTTGAGCAGCGCATTGCTCACCTTCCCCTCGCCCCGAAGGAAGTCCCCTTGGGGGACAAAGGGAGGACCGGGGTGGGGATGGGGGGTTGATTGATCGCGTTGATTGAATTGACCCCCATCCCCATCGCGGATGCCCCTCGCCGCTGTGCTTCCCCCCCTCTTGAAGGAGAAGGTGAAGTCAGCGCTGGCGCGGTCAAAACTATTTAACGCTCTTCACAACCCACTTCTCGATGAAGTCGGCGATCTCGAGGTTGTTCTTCTCGATCATCAGCATGTGGCCGTTGCCGCGAATACCGACGTCTTCGAGCCGCACGAAGGTATTCGGCACACCTGCCTGCGCGAGATATTTCGACGTGCAGTGGTCGTAAACCGCGTGGTACGACGATTCGGTCGCGATGATGAGAATGGGAATGCCGGCGAGCGTCGGCATGCGGCGCGCGGGCGCGGCCTGCAGGCGGCACCGCTCGAGATTCGGCCCGTCGGCAGTCGCCTGCTGCACGACTGACAACTGTTTCGCTTCGGTAATGGGCGGATCGTACGTCATCGGAATATCGGTGACGCCCCACAGGCGCGATGGCGCCGTGCTGAATACCGCGTCGGCAAACGGCGGGCCGCTGGGCTCGTTCGCGATGATGCCTTTGACGAGTTTGGGCCGCGCGTCCGCGATCGGCCAGCCGATGGCGCCCGACTGCGAATGCGTCATGATGATGGCGGGGCCGATTTTGTCGAGCAATGCAGCGCCCGCATCGCGGTTGAGTTCCTGCGTCACGGCATTGGTGCCTATGTATTGCACCTGCGATGCGTAGAACTGGTCGAAGACCGGGTCGCCGCGCTGACCGGTGCCCGGCCATTGCGTGTGCAGCTTCGCCTGCGGCCACAGATTGTGTTTTTCGTGCGCGGTGAAGCGCTGCTCAAGCTGCGCCGCCGAAAACCGGATGTTGGGGCCAAGCGAATCGAGATAAGCGGAGCGTCCGCGCGCCGGCTGATCGATCACGTACACCGCGTAGCCGCGCTCGACGAAAAACTGCGCCCACCCCTTGCGGCCGTCCGGCGTGCCCGTGAAGTTGGTGCCCGTCTGCGCCGCGCCGTGGATCATCACAATCGGATAGAGCTGCGTAATGCGCTCGGGGTAGTAGTACTCGACGTACATCTGCCGCGCCATCATCGGGCCTTTGTCGGTCTCGATATAGCGGCCGCCCACGAAGAAATATCCCTGGCGCGGCTTCTCTTCGTAAGTCCCGGCACATGCCGCGACGAGCAAGAGCGCAAGCGCCGATACAGCCGCTTTCAGCTTGAGTGTCATGTGGATCTCCCCCTTCGTTTTTAATTGGCTTGACCGGGAACATTCTATATCGCGAGCATGCTGCCTGCGACAGGTCATTTCTCTTCCTCCCCTTCAAGGGAAAGGTGAAGTCAGCGCTGACGCTGAAAATTCAATCGGCGCGCATGTTGGCGGCTTTCGCAACTTTGGCCCATTTCGCATGCTGCGCAAGCAAAAACGCTTCGAACTGCTCCGGCGTCTTGCCCCCGATCTCGGTGCCCTGCGTCAGCGCCTTTGCTTTCACTTCGGAACTGTCGGCGATGACGTTCATCTCGCGGTTGAGACGCATGACGAGCGGGCGCGGCAGGCCGCGCGGCGCGAGTATGCCGTTCCACGCCGTCACGTCGAAGCCCGGCAGTCCCGACTCGGCAACAGTGGGCAGGTCAGGCAGCGCGGCCGAGCGCTTGCCGCTGCCGATAGCGATCGCGCGCATGCGTCCGCTCTGGATGTGCGGCACGCACGGCGGCAGGGAGAGAAATCCCATCTGCGCTTCGCCGGCGATCAGCGCGGTAATTGCCGCGCCGGTGCCTTTATACGGAACGTGCGTGATGTTGGCGCCGGTCGTCAGCTTGAACAGCTCGCCGGCGAGATGCGCGGAAGCGCCGGTGGTGCCGCCCGCGTAGTTGATTCCACCGGGGCGCGTTTTGGCATAGGCGATGAGCTCCTGCACCGTCCTCACCGGCACGGCCGGGTTGGTCACCAGCACGCTGTTGGTGTAGCCGACAAACGCGACCGGCGTGAAATCGAGCTGCGGATCGAAACTGAGCTGCGGATGCAGGCTGCTCATCAGCGAGTGGCTGAGATTCGCGAACAGCAAAGTGTAGCCATCGGGCGCCGCGCGCGCGACGGTCTCGGCCGCAATCACGCCGCCGCCGCCGGGCTTGTTGTCATCGACCACGGGCTGGCCCAGGCTCTCGGCGAGACGCTGCGCGAACACGCGCGCCAGCGCATCGGTCGTGCCGCCCGGCGCGGACACGACAACGAGACGGATCGGCTTCAGCGGATAGTTTTGCGCGCCCGCATTGCCCGCGGCACACCACGCGCACGCCAGCATCGCCAGCATCGCCAGGCGCATGCGCAGCGTCATTCCCAGATTCGCTCCGGTAGCGGCAGCCCGCGGAGATCTTCGGAAGTAAGCTTGCCGTCAGGCTCGATGCCGAAACGCTCCAGCACCGCGCCGAGCTGGCGCACGTGCTGCGCCCCGTGCCACGCCGAGCGCTCGAACACCTCATGCAGCTCCTGCTGCCCGTAAGAAGTCGGCACGATCTGCGCGAACGAAATGTTTTTAGAGCCGTCCCACCACTTTTGCAAATGCGCAATCACGCTTTCGCCGTACTGCGCGATTTCGGCGCCAGTCTGATATTTATTTTCGTCGGCCGCAGGCACGTTGGTGTTCGACGGCGAATACTCGATCTTCTCGGTCACCGCTTGCATGTAGGCCTCGGCGATGTAAAACACGTGCTGGCCGAGAGTGCGAATCGGGCGGTGGCGATTTTCGACAGCCGACTCGTTGATGCGGGCGGTCGGGAACTGGCGCATGTAGCGCTGTGCCGCTTTGAGCGCGACTATCCACTTCTCGAGGATTTCCTGCGGTGGCAGCCGCGAGTGCCCGGTGCTGACGCCGACAAACTTCGCAACGTCTTCGAGGCTCTGCCCCATCACGTACTCGGTGCCGCGCGCGACGACGGGCAGATTGCGCACGCCGAGCGCCAGCAAACGATCGCGCCCGCCGGGCGTGTTGATCACGTCGACCGCTTCGAAATCGATTCCCTGTCGCGAAAGAAACTCTTTCGCCCGGAGGCAGCTACTTCATCCCGGCTGGGTGAATAAAACGTAACGCGCGCTGGTTTTGGTGTCCATGGCTCCTCGCGATGATGGTTGTTCCGGTGGAATTATCGCACGGTGACCGCTGTGAGCCGGAACGGCCCGGGACACCCCCGCTCCTCACATCTGCTCTGCGCTGGGCCGCTGCATGATGCATATCGACGTGCACGCGGGCGGTAGCAGATGCTGGAGTTGTAAATTAACCCGCACCGCGTCTGGCGCTTAGCCGGCGCCTTCCAGCCACTTCCGCGACTCGCGTGCGGCACTGGGCGCCTTTCAATGCTTCGTCTGCAACCCTGCATGCAGAATCCTGTTGCCGGAGTCAGAATTCATTTCTCATCGATAAACCGCGTCAGGAATTGTGCGGATGCGCTTACTAATGCGGTGTAAGCGTTTTGCTTACGCGATTGCGGGCCGCCGTCCTACAAAGGTTGAAGGCCAACCGCTAAATCACTCTTTGTAAAGAATACCGGTCAGGAAATCCCTGACGTTTGTTGTCGGAAACTCCCTATAGCGAAACACACCTTCGCCGCTTTAAATTCAGGCTGCACTCATGCTTGCGTCCGACTCTTCCCTCTCATCAGGAGACAAGAGTCAGAAACGACTAACAGATTCGTTCTCGCTTGGGAGATATCGCCATGCGTATCAATCAAATTGTGCTGGGACTTCTGGCGGCTGCCGCCTCGGCGTCGGCGCCGGCTGAGCCAACCAATGTCGGCAGCAACACGACCACCGGCCGCGTCGAGACGGTTTATGCGCGCGAATATCCAGGATGCTTCATTGAAAAAAAGCTGCTGCGGAACACCGCCGGCAAAGACTTGTGGGCTGAGGTTCGCTTTGGAGAGCAACCCCAGGGTGGCGCCAGCACCGAACTGGCGCGCATCGGCCCGGACACCGCCATCGAGCGCGGCGACATCGTGGAAATGCGCCTTGCCGAATCGGTGCCCGTGATTCAGGGAGTACTGCGTGAAGCGAATCGCGTAAGCAGGCTGGTCGCCAGGCATGACACGTTGCAGGCCCTGCTCTTTGGATTGCCCGGCGCTTTGCAGTCGCAGAGTCCTTTCATACCTGTTGCCACAGCGACGCGCGACAACCCGGACCGAAGATAAGCTGAAAGCGGGTCTTATACACTCAGATCCGCTGACTTCCAGTCCCGGTGACGACCCGGGGCATGCATCGGGTTGCCGGTTTACATAGCGCCTTTGGCGGATCAGCTTTCTTGCTTAGGCAGTTTAATTTTCAGCCGGCGCCTTCCAGCCACTTCCGCAGCTCGTGTGCGGCACTGGCGCCTTTCAATGCTTCGTCCTCTTCAAAATCGCCCGCCTTGTGCTGCGGATAGACGAAAATTTTAAGCTCGGGCAGGCCCATTGCTTTTGCCTGCGCGCGCGCCGCCTTCTCGAAGAAGTCGTTCACGAAGACAACTGTCGGATGCCCTGCTTTCGTGAGGTAGATTCCGTCGCGCACGGCGCCGGAGGTGCAGGAGCCTCAAGCGCCGACGCCGACCAGCGCGTAATCCGTTTCCGCGAGCAGCTTGTTCGCGTCCACGCGCGGCGCCGGCGCCCACGTATTCGTCTTGTAGACGCGCATCACGCTGGCGGGCTTCAACGTCTTGCCGATTTCTTCTTCGAGCGCTTTCCAGAACGACAGCGCCGATACGTGCTGGTTGAAGATGCAGCCGAGGCGCTTTCCATTCAGCGTCTCGAGGATGCGCTGCGGCTTGGCCGCGATCGCCTCCACTTCGCCGACGGGGTCGAATAATTCGATCGTCATATCGCCTCCTAAGTTTAGCGTTTTGCGGCCAATCTCATCCTCCCCTCGCCCCGAAGGAAGTCCCCTTGGGGGACAAGGGGAGGATGAGAAATGTGCTGCGCATATAATTAAAGTATCTCGATATCCATCAGCGGCGCGTACTGCTGCCCGCCGTGCCCGTCGCTGTCGCCGACGTCGCCTTGTATGGTCGGGCGCGGAATCGATGCCTTGATCGCCAGCGCGCTGTCCGATTCGAAGTACCGCACCGCGTCGACGCCGACGCCGTACAACCGCGAGATGACTTCGCGCGACAGCGCGCCCGAGCGCTTGACGCGCTCGTACACCTTCGCGTCGTCGAACATGATGTCGATAGTGAGCTCGAACGGTCCTGCGTTCTTGCTCCGGATGAGGCTGGCGAGTTCGGCGAGTTTCGTCATAGTCGGTTGCGGCGACCGTCAGGCGCCGATTTTGATCATGTCCATCGGAAACATCTCGTACGGGTCGTCGGGCTCGACCACGTGATTCACGTTGAACCGGTAGATCGGCCCGCGCTTCAGGTACGCCGGATTGTACGGGCACGCCATGGTCGTCATCATGCCGCTCCATTGCTCGATCGGCAGATGCAGCGCCTGGTGACGCGTCATCGATGCGATGGAATTGGCAAACTCCTGCGTGGGCGCGGTGATCTCGATGACGAGGCAGATCTCGTGCGACGTTATCTGCTTCACCGGCTCCAGCGCGCCCATGACGCCGTTCTTGCCGTAGATGCGGATGCCTATGACGTAATCGCCGGGCTGCAGCTCCTTGCCGTGGACATTGCTCACCCGCGTCTGGATCTTCTCGCGCAGCCGCTCTGTCCAATCGTCGATCTGGCCGATGATGTACGGGTCGCGCACGCCGCCGATGATCACATTCTGATAGCCGGCGAACTCGGCGCCTTCCAGCTTGACGGTGTATTTCTCCGCGTGAATGAAGGCGCTGCGCGTGATGCGCACCGAGCGGTCGCCCTCGATCTCGTATTTAGCGTTGGTGATGTCGAGCGTGCCCGTGCATTCCGTCAGCTTGAAAGGGTCGCCGTTTTCGTACAGCGCATGCGCGGCGACGCTTTGCGGAGTGCAGTCGAGCGTCGGATCGAGCGGCTCGATGATGCAATGGTCATGGCGTATCGTCGCCATCATGCAGTCCGGCGTCTTGCGCGAAACCACCGCGCCGGTGCCGCACTCGAGGATCTTGGCGGCATGCCACGCCAGGCCTTCGGGGAATCCGCAGTGCACGGGTATCGCGGCGTAGATCGCGGTGTCGCTCGCGCGCCCTGCGAGCACCACGTCGGCGCCGGCGTCGAGCGCGCGCACGAACGGCTCCGCACCCATCATGCCGACGATGCGCGCGCTGCGATCGATAGTCGCGGCATCGAATGGCGGCGCGTTGAGCAGCGGCTTGATGCGGCCCTCCGCCAGGCGCTTCTTCAGATAATCTTTTTTCTGCTCCGCGTGGATCAGCGCGAGGTTGAATTGCAGCGACTCTTCGGCGGCGATCTCCTTGAGGATGCCGTACGCCCAGTCGAGGTGGACATCGCCGCCCGACGTGCCGGCCGAGCCGATGAGCAGCGGCACTTTAAGGCGCCGCGCACCCAGCAGCAGCAGGCGCATGTCGCGCTTGACCGCGCCGCGCGAGAACGCTGCTTCGCCCGCGCCCAGATAATGGGGGCCGGGATCGGTCGAACCGGCGTCGCAGCCGATGAAATGCGGCTGCCTGCGCAGGCCTTCTTCGAGGGACTTTTCGAGGAACCCGGACCCCATCACGGCGGTCCCCGCGAGGACGCGGATTTCCTTGTCTTTGAACGGTTGCATACGCGGGGTTTCTTCCATCTATTTCATGTAGCCGGCTTCTTTCATGAAAAAGACCGCCCGCTGCGAACTCTCTTTGGCGATTTTTTCCATCGCCGCGCCTTTGACTTCGAATTTCTCGGCCTTGGTGTCTTTCAGATACGCGGCCCAGGCCGGATCGGACATCACTGCATCATACACTCGATCATGAAAATTTTTCGCGGCGAGGGGGATGTCTCTGCGCGCGACGATGCCGCGATAATTTCCTTCGACGAGATCGTAGCCGAGCTCGCGGAATGTCGGCACGTTCGGCAGATCGGCGAGCCGCTTCTCCGCGCCGATCACAAGCGGCATCAGCGTGTCGCCGTAGCCGATGATGTCCGTCATGTCGCCCGAGCCCAGCGGCAGATGCTTGCCGAGCACCGCGAGCCGCAGCGTGCCGCCGTCCTTGAACGCGGCATAGCGGCCTTTCGCGCCGAGCTTCTGCCAGACCAGGTTGACCATCAGCCACTCGGTGCCGCCGGCCGAAGCGCCGCCCCAGACCTGCGCTGCGGGATGCGCTTTCGCTTCCGCGATAAGCTGCTTCGCGTCCGCGTACGGGCCGTCTTTATAGGTGTAGATGATCACGGGCGTGAACATCGTCGTGCCGACGTAATAATACTTATCGAGCGGACTTTCGGCGTGCGGTTGCGTCAGAAAATTGAGCGTCGTCGCGCGGGTGAACGCCTGCAGCATGTAGCCGTTCGCCGGCTGCTCAAGCACATAGTTGGTTGCGATGAAACCGGCCGCACCCGGCCGGCTGTCGAAGACAAATTTCTGTTTCGTATAACGGGCGGCGATGCCCGCGTAAGTGCGCGCCATCGTGTCTATGCTGCTGCCGGGGCCGCTCGGGCTGACGATCATCACGACCTGGTCGTTCGAGAGCGGCGGGATCTGCCCGGCGGCGACTGCGCTCATTGCCGTGCACAGGGCGGTCAAGCAGCAAAGCCAGCGGCGCAGGGAAAACATGAAGTCAGATTGGAAACTCGACGCGCTTACTCTGTGTATATCCCCCAAGCGTCCCCCAACCTGCGCACAGCGCGCAAAACCCCGCGCCAGATCCCCAGCCGCCGCTAACGACAATAGTGATATTGCCGGGCTCGCGCACCCACGGCACACGCGCCTCGTCGTCGTTTTCGTCGGCCACTTTGCTCCAATGCATCGGGTGCGTAGGTGAGATCGAGCGCCGGGACTTTACTTCGCGCACGGGACGCGTCGCGCGTCTGGTGATGGCCTCTTTTACCTGCTGCTTGCTGAAGCGCGCGTCACCAAACGCTTTCGCGGTCATCGGCCCGAGCACCACCCCCATGTCGCCGCCGGTGAAGTTGTTGCTGCCCAGCGTGACGATAGAATCTGCGAGAAGATAAATCACGTCGTCGATCGGGCTGTAGCCCGAGCCGGTCGCGACGGACATCGGCGCCGTTACTCCGCTCACGGTGACGACAGTATCGTCTGCGCTGAAGCCGCGCCCGACATGCAGCGGCTCCCACGGATTCGCGTCCTGGTCTTCGGCCATGCAAAAACTGAAGTAACCCGGGTGCCCGATGGTGGTCTTGCACGGCTCGCCGGGAAATCCGCCGCCGATGTTCCACAGCACGAGACGCAGCGCGCGCCCTATGGTTGCCGACGCGCGGCAGCCATGACCGAGCGAGCCTTCTTTAACGTTGAAGCCAAGCGCCTTCACCGCGGGCCCGCTGACCATGACGAGCGGCGCGCAAGCATGCGTTGTCGTCTGCACGCCATTGAGATTGAAACCTTCTTCGAGCACGGCTTCGACCGCGGCGATCACAATGGGCACGTATTCGGGCCTGCACCCCGCCATCACGCAATTGATTGCAATCTTCTCTATCGTCGCGACACCGCTGCGTGGCGGCACTATGCCGACGATTTCGGATGGATCACGCTTCAGGTACGCGAGGATTTTTTCGATCGCACCGCGCGTCGGCGGCACGACGGGCAAGCCGTCGGTCCATTTGTTCTGAAAGCAGATTTCCACCGCCGCCTCGAGATCCGCGGCTTCGACGATGCGGGAGGAGAGATTCATAGGGTTGCGAGTCTAGCAGGCATCCTTGGCGCGTGCAGTGCTCACCCTCCTCGCTCTGTCGCTTCCGCGCACGCGGATCGCCGGGGGCGGCCCGGCAGTTGGCTACTTTCTTTTGCGCGACCAAAAGAACAGTAGCCAAAGAAAAGGCCGCTCTGGTAAGTCCGGGCTGCGTTATGAGGCGAACAGTGCGCAGTGATTGAGAATCGAGTTCTCGGGCTAAAGATCGCGCTGCTCGCAGTTTCACTGCCATCGAATCCGTGACTCAGCGTGTCGTTTCCCCCTTGTGAGACGCCGAGCAGTCGCAGGCGTGAAAAGGGCAGTCGGCGAGAAACTGTCTGAGCTCGCAATCCCTATGTGTCTTCTCTAACTGCGAGCGAGTTTTTGGAGCCGCTTTTCACGTCGAGCAGCACAGGGAACTCCCGTTAGGGAGCGTCTCACCAGGGTCGCCTTCTCTTTGGTTACTCTTCTCTTGGCGACGCAAGAGAAAGTAACCAGCTGCCGGGCTGCCCCCGGCGACCCTGGATTCCCGCGTACGCGGGAATGACAAGGCGCGATTAAAGAATTAGACCAGCCCCGGGTCTGCCACCCCGGACGCAATGGATTCCGGCGTACGCCGGAATGACAGCTCAATCGAGCTTCGCGCCCGAAACCTTAACGGCCTTGCCCCATTTATCGATCTCGGCGCGCAGAAACACCGCCAGCTCCCCCGGCGTCGACGATTCGAGGTTCGCACCTTCGTCCTGCAGCCGCTGCTGCACTTCGGGCGCGGCGATGGATTGCACGAGCGCCGCGCGCAGTTTCTCGACGATGCCCGGCGGCGTACCGGAAGGCGCCAGCAGGCAATACCAGGTTGCAATGTCGAATCCCGGCAAGCCGGATTCACTGAGGGTCGGCGTATCGGGCAGGACAGGTACGCGCTTCGCTGTGGATACCGCGAGCGCGCGCAGCCGCTTGTCCTTGATATAAACCAGCACGGACGTCGGCGCCGACAGGAACAGATCGATCTGCCCCGCCAGCAGGGCGACTACGGGCGCGGACCCGCCTTTGAACGGGACGTGCAGGATGTCTATCCTCGCTTCCGTCTTGATGAGTTCGGCTACGAGATGGTTGGGTGTGCCGCTGCCACCCGTGCCGTACGTGAGCTTGCCTGGATGCGCTTTCGCCAGCGCAATGAGTTCTTTGAGGCTGCGCGCTGGCACGGATGGATGCGCCGTGATGACCTGGGTGGTTTTCGCTATCAGGGATATCGGCGCGAAATCCTGTATCGCGTTGTACGGCAGCGCTGCCTTGTAGAGGCTGACGTTGATCGCGAACGTCGTGCTCGCAAACAGCACGGTGTAGCCGTCCGCCGGCGACTTGGCAGCGAGGCTGGTGCCCAGATTGCTGGCGCCGCCCGCGCGGTTGTCGATGACAATCTGCTGGCCGAGCTTTTCGCTCATCTGGCGCGCGAGGATACGTGCGATGGTATCGGCTGACCCGCCCGCCCCGATCGGCACGATCATGCGTATCGAGCGCGTCGGGAATTCTTGCGCGCAGGCGGACGCTGCCATCAGCGCGATTGCGGCCGCTTGTGCAATAAGGTGACGCATTACGCTCAGGCAGGAACCGCGATGCCTGCCGCGCGCGCCATCTCGTCGATCTCGGGAATGCGCAGCTTGAGCAGTCCCCCGGTAAAACGCTGCAGCTCATCGTCCGGCGGCATCATGTACGGGCCGCGCAACGTCCAGCCCGGTTGCTTGAAGACTTTCATCATCATCTTGATCGGGCGCGGAAACGCACCGCGCCACTTCGCGATGTAGCGCATGAACCGCTTCATGTCCGCATATATCTGCGCCGCTTCGACGACTTTACCGCTCTCGTAGAGATCCATATAGCGCCGGAATGTTTTCGGCAGCATGTTTTGTTCGCCGCCGATCACACCGTTCGCGCCGAGCAGCAGCATATTGAGCGAGCCCACCAGCGGTGCGTAGAGCGGCACATCGCGCTTCAGCCGGTCTTTCAACTCGATGAAGTAATCCTCGCCCTGACTCACAAGATGCACCGCGGCCACTTGCGTGTACTTGTGGCACAGGCTCGCGATCATCTCCGCGCTGGGCGCATAGCCCACCGTCGTATTGGGTGCGAGCGCGACAGGATGCCTGACTTGCGGCAGCAGCTCGTCGAAGAAGCCGCGGAATTCGTCGTCCGTGGGCCGATAAGAATGCCAGCCCGCCGGACCATAGATGTTGACGATCTCGACGCCGCCCTCTATCGCGAGCTTGATGTGATGCAGCGATTCGCGCACTGTCGGCTGTTCGGGCGGATTGCCGTTGACCTGCACCTTGCCTTTGCCCATCTCCACGCCGATCCGGTAGACGCGCCGCAGCTCGTCGTCCGTCATCGCGCAGCTCTCCCCCGAGCCCGCGCTCGCGAGATAGAGGCCGATATTCTGGTCGATCAAACGCTGCAGCAGCTTGCGATACGCATCCTCATCGAAGCTGCCGTCCGGCGCGAATGCAGTCGCGTTGCGGCATAACAAATCCAGTTTTTTTTGCATACTCTCCTCCCGCCGCCTCTGCTATGGGTTACTCCATCCTATCAAGCGGCGTTTTGCTTTCTCAGTTCTTCCCACTTCGCCGGCAGCCGCACCTTCTTGCTCGTAGCATAGCCCTGGCTGAAATTCTGCCGGTAGATGCACGACCGGTTTCTTAGCGGATCGCCGGCGACGACGATCAGCCACTGCGTCTGCGGCAACATCAGCGGCACCAGGCGTTCGGGGTCGTCGGACAGGCGCCATTCCTTTGGCAGATCGCCTTTTTCAACGAGGCTCGCGATTGTCGTGCCGGGCGGGTGATGGTCGCCCTGCATCATGCTCCATTCGTAGTAACGCGCCGTCACCACCGCGTTCTTCATCAGGTAGCCCGCCACGTCCTCTTTCGAATATCCGGCTTTCGCGAGCAGCGACGCGATGACGGGCGTGAGCTGCAGCACATGCGTCTCGACGTAGCCGCGCGAGCTTTGATACGGCTCTATCATCCGCTTGACCCAGTCGACGATGTAATCGAGGTGGCGCTCGGCATTCTCGCCGCCGGTCGTGAACGGATCGCTCGTCGTCCTCACGGACGTGATGGTCACCACGCTGTCGCCGGATTCGAAGCCGCGCGTGACGTGCAGCGGCTTCCAGCCCATCTCAGCGCAGGCGCGTTCGTTCTCCGCGAGAGCGGCCCTGAACATCTGACCGAACGTCGCCATATCGGTCGACCCCGGCAGGAAGCGCGGCACATTGCGCGCGAACAGGCGATAGAAACGCCCGACGCTGGTATTCGCCTGATTGCCCGGCCGCTGTGCACCCTGCCCGTCGCTCAAGCCGAGCTGGTCGCGGATCGGGCCGTTGACGATGATCAGCGCTTCCCAGCCCGGCGTGCTGCCGCCGTGCCGCAAACCGTAGTCCGGATCAGCGATGACGTCCGCGATCGCGAGCAGCAGCGGCATGTATTCAGGGCGGCATCCGGCCATCACGCCATTCACCGCGACATTCCACACGGTTGCCGCGGCGAGGCTGGGATGCATGATGCCCAGCACTTCATCCGGCGCGCGGTCGGTGAACTGCAGGAATTCTTCGATCTTCTTCAGCGTCGGTGGAACGATGGGCAGTCCGTCGCTCCATTGATTGCGCAGAAAGTGCTCGTTGACTTCTTCGAACGTGCCGGCGAACACGATGTCGCGGATGCCGGGATCGCGCGCGGCGTCCGGCGTTTCGTCCGGGCTTCCTTCCGCGGTGAGCTGCTTGACGATCTGATCGGCGAGAACGTCTTCAATATTCCTGACGATAGTCGTGCGTTCGTGGGTCGAGATGACTCCTGGATACGTAGCGATGCGCAGGTCGAGCCCGGCCTGCCTGCCGATTGCCTTGGCGGATTTTGTGAAACCCTGGTCGATAGCGATCGTCACGCTCGGGACCCCGGCGTTTTCAGCAGCTATGCTTGCGCGCGAACTCGCGGCGGTGCAGCTCCCTCACCCGGCCATGCCGGAAATGACGACGTCGACTCCATGACGCTTCAGATTGTCGGGCAGATCGCGGATCACTTGCGCTTCGCTGGCGCCGTAGACGTTGCCGAACTTCGCAAACGAGACGAACTTCGCTGTCGGGATGCGCTTCAATATCGCCCTCTCGACCGCTTCGAATACGAATTCGCTGTCGAACTTGTCGTTGGACAGCTCGCCTATGGTTACGCCTTCGAGCGTGCGCGGACGTGCTGCCCGCTCCTGCGTCTTGCGCGCGCGCCGGCCCAACGGAAACACGACTTCGAATTTGGACATTGCTCTACTCTCCTTGAAACGCTTTAATCCGGCTTGATATTGGCCGCCTTGATCACGCGCGCCCATTTCTCAGTCTCAGCCTTGATGTGCGCTGCGAATTCCGCGGGATCCATCAGCGCGGGCTCCGCACCCTGGCTGATGATGAAGTTTCTCATGTCCGCGCCTTTGACGCTTTTCACGATCTCGTCGTTCAAGCGGCGCACGATGAAAGCCGGCGTGTTTGCAGGCGCGACGATGCCGACGCTGGAAGTCACTTCAAGCGCCGGGTATCCCGCTTCGGCGGTCGTCACCACATCAGGCAGAAGCTCCGATCGCTTCGGCGCGGCAATCGCCAGCGCGCGCAGTTTTCCCGCCTTGATTGATTGCGCAACGCCGCTGATGCCGCTGAACTCCATCTGCACATGGCCGCCGAGCAGGTCGATATGCGCGATCGCCGAGCTTTTGTACGGAACATGCAGCATATCGATGTTGGCGGCCTGCTTGAATAATTCAACCGCGAGGTGCGGCAGGCCCCCGGTGCCGCCGGACGCGTAAGTGATCTGCCCCGGGCGCGCTTTCGCGAGGGCAACGAGCGCCTGCAGATTGGTGGCCGGCAGCGACGGGTGTATTACTATTACATAGGGAATGACCGCAAAGCGCGCGATAGGCGCGAGGTCGGTGACCGGATTGAAGCCGGCGCTTTTGAGCAGCACCGGGCCGATCATGATCGAGCTGGTGTAGCCGATCAGCAGCGTGTACCCGTCAGGCGCCGCCTTTGCCGCGATTGCCGCGCCAACCGTACCCGCCGCCCCCGGCCGGTAATCCGTGACGAAAGACTGGCCGAGCGCATCCGATAATCGCTGCGCGAGCGCACGGCTGAGAATGTCATTGCTGGACGACCCGGGGTTCAACGGTATGATCAAGCGCACGGGCTTGACGGGATATGCCTGTGCCGCAGCGAGGTTGAACGCGATGGTGAAAAGCAGTGCGCTACAGAGTTGGAACCTGTGTTTCATTGTTGAATTTGGATCGCGCATTGAGCGCGAGCATCAACGTGAAAGTCTAGCAGGATTTACTTCACTTTAAATGCGCAACGACTTATCACCTTTGTTGCGACTTTATTGGCCGGATCGAATGAAGTCCAGCAGGGGCCGATAGTCCTTCGCGTCTGCGGCATGTAACGCGTCGATGTAGCGGCGACGCACATCTCCCATAGCAATAAGATTGCCCGCACCCCATCTAAAGCGCGGCGCATCATTTTGCACGAGCAAAAGATCCGCCATTGTCCGCGAGAATCGACCATTTCCATTCGGGAACGGATGTATCCACGTAAGCCGGTGATGAAACCGGGCGGCCATCTCATTCACCGTGTAGCTTTTGTGCTCGATCTGATAAGCCACGTCGTCACAAAGTATTTTCAGCTCTGGCCCGATTTTCCCGGCTTCGATACCAATATTCTTTGCAGTCGTTCGAAACTTTCCCGCCCACTTCCAGGTGTCTCCAAATAGTTTTTTGTGCAAACGACTAATGAAAGGGAGCGTTAGAAGCTCACTGCGCTTCTTCGAGAACGCCCATTCCTCCCCGTCCAGAATATTGGCGGCTTCCCATTCGTTGAGTTGCCCCTGGGTAGTGATGTGAGATGGGATCAGTTCCGCCGCCTCATCAGGATCAAGTGGAGTCGCTCCTGGCGCATAGTCGAACTTTATCGCCACGACTTATTCCCACAGTTTTTTGGGATTGCCCTGCAGCAGCTCTTTAACCAAACGATCCAGCGCCCTTCGTTCCTCCACGTCGCCAATGCCCTGGTCTTCCAGCTTCATGGAATGAGCGACATGTTTAAGCTGCTGACTCGCGATTGCGCGAGCCCGTTCATGTCGCAGTTCGTCGAGAGGCTTGAGCGGGACGACCGCGTACACGACACGGCAGCCGAGAGCTTCGGCAAGCCTGTGCAAAGTTTGTAGTTTGATTGTTCCATTCACTTCGTTGTGCTGCATAGCTTCGATGGTCTGCGGCCTCAGTTTTAGCCGCTTGGCCAGCTGCACGTTTGTTACCCCCAATGCTTCCTGAATGGCGCGGACCCATCCGCGACGGGGGATATCTCTATCAATCAGGCCTCGGAAGGGCCGTATGGATTCCTCGGTCTGCTGGAGCTGGAGTGAGTGCTTATCTTTCATATCAACCTCGCTTAAAAACAAGTCTACAATCTGGTTTAATATCTATTAACCCATATTATAAACTGGTTTTTAATCACATTTGACCAGATTGCAGTCTGATTAAAAGTGAGTTCTCCGCGACCCAGAAATGACACTAACTACCTGACCCATATAACAATTAATGAACAACACACCTGGGCAGGAGAACAGACATCCTACATTCAGATCTTAAAAACCCGCTGCGCATTGCCGCCGCGTACATTGTCGCGCGCCGTCGCCGGCAATTTCTCGATGATGGCGAGCGTGCCTTCCATGTCGGAAATGTTGTGCGGGAAATCGGTGCCGTACAGCACATGCTTTTCGCCGAAGGCCTCGATAGTGCTGCGCAGCGCCTCGCTCGAATAAATGCATGTGTCGGCGTAGATCCGCTTGAGATAAGTGCTGGGCGCGTTCTTGATCTTTGTGCGGCATGCCGCTACGACTTCATGGCAGCGGTCGAGACGCGGCGCGAGGAAAGGCAGCGTGCCGCCGCCGTGCGCTGTGATGAGCTTGAGCTGCTGATAGCGGTCGAAGAAGCCGTCGTAAATCATGCGCGATACCGCGAGCGTCGTGTCGAACGTGAAGCCGACCGACGCGCTCAATTGAAACACCTGCATATCCATATCGCCGCAGCCACACGGTACGGTCGGATGCACGAACACCGGCAGCGCGCGCTTGTCGATCTCTTTCCAGATCGGCTCGAACTTCGGATCGGTCAAAGACGCGCCCCCGACGTTGGCGAGCACGACAACGCCGACCGCGCCCTTTTTCGTCGCGCGATCGAGCTCTTCCAATGCGTGATCGGGATACTGCATCGGCAGCGACGCCATCCATTGGATGCGCGTCGGATATTTGGCGCTCGCCTCGGCAAAGCTGTCGTTGATCGCGCTTGCGGCGCGCGAGCTTGCTTTCGCATCGCCCCAATAGACGTTGGGCCCGGTCAGCGACAAGATCGCCATGCCCACCCCCGCCTTGTCCATCGCCGCGAGACGCGCCGGATAATCGAACATCGTTGGCTGCGGCGTCATGAAGGCGACACCGTCGTAGTGAATTACTTCGGCGCCGCCAACGACTTGTTGTATCGTAAAGCGCGGCCCGCAGTTCGCCTTGAAAAGATCCAGCCACTCCTGACACAGCATGTGCGAATGAACGTCGATGGCTTTTTGCAAAGAGGCTCCTTTAAATTCCATCATTCTTTAGCCACAGATCACCGCGTTTATCTGCGGCTCCAATGTCTTGGTTATTGAGGCGGCGCCCCAGTTGTCCGAATGATCTTCCCGAAGCGATTCATCTCCGACTTGATGTATTCCCCAAACTCCGCCGAAGTCCCGCCAATCACTTCCGCCCCGTCAAACGTAATGCGCTCGCGCACGTCGGGCGACTGCAATGCCTTGCGCAATTCTGCATTCAGTTTGGCAACGATCTCCGGCGGCGTCTTCGCCGGCACCACCACGCCCTGCCACGGATAAAACACGCAGTTCTTTAATCCCAGTTCGACCGCTGTCGGGATATCCGGCGCGTTCGACATGCGCTTCTCGCCCGTCTGCACCAGCGCGCGCAACTTGCCGGACTTCACATAAGCTGCAGTGCCGTTGTCGAACATCATCGTCACGTTGCCTGCCAGCAGATCGATCATGCCCGGCGCCCCGCCCTTATACGGAACCGGTATCGCCTTGATGCCGCCAGCCTCAGCGAACAGCAGCATCGCCATATCCGCCGGACTGCCGAGGCCCTGCGTCGCGTAAGTCAGTTGATCGGGCTTCGCTTTCGCCAGCGAGATCAAATCCAGCGCGGTCTTTACCGGCAGCGATGGATGCACGACGAGCACCATCGGAATGCGCGCTACCAGAATCACCGGTGTGAAATCCTTTAGCGGATCGTACGGCAGCGTCTTATACAGATGCGGATTGATCGCGAGCGTCGTGCTGGTCGCGAGCAGCATCGAATAACCATCCGGCGGCGACTTCGCCACGTTCTCCGCGCCTATCAACGTCGCCGCCCCGCCGCGGTTCTCGACAACGACTGTCTGCCCGATGCTTTCAGTGACCTTCGCGCCCAACACGCGGCCGATCATGTCCGTGTTGCCGCCGGGCGCATAGGGGATTACGAAGCGGATGGGGCGTTGGGGATAGGACTGGGCATTGATTGCAGCTGACGCGAACAAGCTCGCGAGGGCGCAGGCAAGCACTGAGATCGCGGCGAATCCGGGCATGCTAAAGTTTAACAGGATCGAAGATTGAATAAATCGCAGCAGCGCACGCTGATGCTACTCCGCCTCGATGCCCGCCTGCTTCATGACCTGCCCCCACTTCACGATCTCTTTGCCGATCAGCGTCTTGAATTCCTGCGGCGTGCTGCCGACAGGCTCGGCGCCGATGGCGAAAAATTTTTCCCGGACGTCGGAACTGCGGAGTATTTCTACGAGGGCTGTGTTCAGCTTCTTGACGATTGCTGGCGGCGTGCCTGCCGGAGCGAGAATTCCCTGCCAGCCGGTCAGCTCGTAGTTGGGCACGAATTCGCCGATGGACGGCACATTAGGGAAAAGGCTGGAGCGCTTGGCGCTGGTGATGCCCAAAGGCCTGATGCGTCCTGTCGCTACATAGCGCACGCAGTTGGTGATGACGTCGAACATCATCTCGATCCGGCCCGCAAGGAAATCCACACCGGCGAGCGTGCTGCCTTTATAGGCGACGCGCACGATATCGACGCCCGCGCGCCGCTTGAACAGCTCGCCCGCGAGATGCTGTGATGTGCCGTTGCCCGAAGATCCATAATTGAGCTGGCCGGGCTTCGCTTTGGCCAGCGCGATCAGCTCGGGGACTGTGTGCGCCGGAACGTTCTGATGCACGACCAGCATGTTGGGTACGGATACGGCCAGCGTCACCGGCTCGAAATCTTTCACCGCGTCGTAGGGTAACTTCCTATACAAGCTCGGGTTCACAGCATGCGAGATTGAGACATAGAGAATCGTGTGCCCATCCGGCACCGCCTGCGCCGTGAGCGATTCGCCGATAACACCGCCGGCGCCGCCTCTGTTATCGATGACGACTTGCTGGCCCCAACGCTCGCTCAACTTTTCCGACAGCGGCCGCGCAATGGCGTCCGCATTGCCGCCGGCGGGAAAAGGCACGATGAAGCGGATCGGCTTGGCCGGATATGCCGGGTCTGCCGCGTAAGCCGCCGCGCCCAGGCTTAACAGCACAGCGCCTGCCATTAAATTGGATTTGAAACTGGTGACGGGCATCACCGCAGATATTTGCTTTCCCATTCTCTAAAATCCTCCGCATCCAAGATTTCGTTGTATTGCTGCATGGTCAACATGCGGTCGTTCAGCGCATTGATGTCGCCGTCGCGTTTCAGAACCTGCAGCGCCTCACGCACCGCGAACCCCGCCGCATAGCGCCCAAGGCCCGGATAGATCGCCATGCGCAGGCCAGCGGCTTCAAGCTGCTCTTTTCTGAGCTGGCCCAGCTTGCCCCCGCCATCGACATTGACGAGGCAAGGTGCGTCGACTTCCTCAGTCACGCGCCGCAGACTCTCTAATACATCAGGCGTGGTTTTAACTTCCACGAAGCAGATATCCGCACCGGCCTTGCGAAATGCTTGCGCTCGCTTGATTGCCTCATCCAACCCGAGACCCGGCGCCGCATCCGTCCGCGCAATGATGATGAAGTCCGGATCGCGCCGCGCCGCAACCGCCGCCTCTATTTTGCGCACCGCTTCGCCGAATTCGATGACCTCGCGCGCCCCAGCCATATGGCCGCTGCGCTTGGGAGAAACTTGGTCTTCAATGTGTATCCCCGCGACGCCGGCCGCCTCGAACTCTTGCACCGTGTGGCGCACATTGACGGCGTTACCGAAACCCGTATCCGCATCGGTGATGAGAGGAATGTTTATGCACGATGCCACGCGATGCGCATGCTGGCTCATCAGCGTCAGGTCCATCAGCCCGAAATCGGGCCGCCCCAGCAGCAATGAAGACATGCTGCCGCCGCCGAGATAAGCGACCTCGAATCCAGCTTGCTCTATCAGCCGCGCGCTAAACGCATCCGAAATGCCCGGCGCAATGATCATAGGTCCAGTATTCAGCCTCGCCCGCAGGCGTTTACGAACCGACTCCACCATAATGCAATCTCCAAAATGAATGAGTTACAACAGCGTAAATTGCGCCAAGACGAGAGCAATTCAACTACAGATGCGACTTAGAATTCGTAAGATGCCCCATCGTCCGTTGGCGTAACTACTAAAACCACCAGCATTAGTCGGCGAGAAATCTTTTTAGTTTGGAGACTTGGCGCTTTATTCCCAGCGGCGTCAGCGAACGCATCCGACCTGAGACTCGGAATTCGACAAGCTTCGAATTGTGGGGCCTCTCAGTAACCAAATAGCAAACTCTGTTAACGTAGCGGAACCCCGTAGCGATCCACTGAGTTCCTGAATCACCATCAACGACAGTCCACAAGAAAGCTGGATCCTGAAGACGAACGATTTCCAGATCTTCGCCGTGAGTCTCAAGGCCGTGGCCACCCCATATGTCTGATGTCGCACCAACATGACGAACGGGTTTAAAATATTCGTAGAATGTATCTTCGTGCAACACACAAGGTACCGACTGGGCCACCATTTTCCATCCTCCAACATTTGGATTTTATCTGCATTGACGCTTTAATCTTACCCAGGAATTAAATTTTCGGAAACGTTTCAAAATTATTTGAGCTTTTCCGAGACTCGGCTAGCCGCTAGACTGTCGCCAGTCCCAATACCTTTTGATTTCAACTATGAGCGGATCCTGGAGTAGAGAGGAAGTTGAAGCTACTGTAGCCGACTACCTACAGATGCTGACCATGGAACTAACTGGACAGCAGTACAACAAGACCGAGCATCGACGGAAACTGATTCGACTCATCAACAATCGCTCTGAAGGCGCCATCGAGCGTAAGCATCAAAACATCAGTTCAATCTTGATCGATTTAGGTTGCCCCTATATCTCTGGTTATAAACCTCTGGGCAACTATCAAGATTTACTCTACAAGGCAGTCGAAGATCGGCTTAGAAAAAGCGCGCTATTTGACCGAGCAGCATTGGCAGCCGCGCAAATGCCCGCAGCAGCCCCCACGCCCGATGACTTCTCTGAAGTAGAAGTAGCCCCACCGAAACTCGCTTATGTAGCGCGCGAGCCCGATGCTCCAAAGATACGCACGGCAATAAAAAGGGATTACATCAATCGAGAGGCATGCAACAGTTCGCTCGGAAAAGCCGGCGAGGAATTTGTTGTGCATTTCGAAAGATGGCGCCTAATTTCTGGCGGCCACGAGCAACTGGCTAACAAGGTAGAACACGTCGCTCAGACTCAGGGGGACGGACTTGGGTACGACGTATTGTCTTTCGATACCACCGGCAAGGAAAGACTAATTGAAGTCAAGACAACTTCATTTGGAAAAGAAACACCTTTTTTTATCACGCGCAATGAAATCAATCTTTCACGCTCCGAGGCGGAACGATTTCATCTTTATCGGCTATTCGATTTTCGAAAAGAACCGCACTTGTTTTCGTTTCGTGGCAACGTAGACAAACATTGCCACCTTGATCCAATCACTTATCGAGCCCGCTTCACATAGGTAGTCGGGAACGTTTTGTTAGTTGCTCGATAACATCACCGTCCATAAAACCAACCTCCGCCTACTCTCACTGCACTTGTATTTTCGCCTCTCTAACCACCCTCCCCCACCTCTCGCTCTCTTCTTTTATCTGCGCCGCGAGATCAGCCGGGCTGCCGCCTTTCACTTCCGCGCCCGCGCCGGTGAGATTCGCTTGAATATCGGGCAGCTTCAGAATGGCGTTAATCGCGGTGTTTAGCTTGGCAATGATCTCAGGCGACGTTTTCGCCGGCACAAGGATGCCGTACCACGGCCCGGCGGTGTAGCCGGGTATCGTTTCCGCAATCGTGGGCAGGTTCGGCATGGGAGCGAAGCGCTTACGCGTGGTCACTGCCAGTGCGCGCAGGCGGCCTGATTTTACGAACGGCAGTAACGAAATTGTTTCGCCGAAGCTCAACGTCACTTCACCCGATAGAAGCGCCGTGGTCGCAGGGCCAGTGCCTTTATAAGGCACGTGGATCATCTTCGTGCCCGCACCGAGGTCGAACAGCGCACCGGCAAGGTGTCCCGTTCCTCCATTGCCTGACGACGAATAGGTCAACTGGCCCGGCTTCGATTTCGCGAGCTTGATGAATTCGGCCACCGATTTGACCGGCAACGATGGATGCACGCACATCAGCGCCGGCACGGCCGTGATCCAGATAACGGGCGCAAGATCTTTGACGGGATCGTACGGCATCGTCTTCAGGAGGTGCGGCGACACAACGAGTGGCGACGGCGACGACATGAGCAGCGTGTAACCGTCGGGCGGCGATTTGGCAACGACATCAGCCCCGATCACGCCGCCCGCGCCCGGGCGATTGTCGGTGACGACGCTGACGCCGAGCGATTCAGACAGTTTCTGCCCGATGATGCGCGCGAAAAAATCCGTGCCTCCGCCTGGCGCATAGGGAGAAACCATGCGGATGGGTTTGCCCGGCCAGGTTTGTGCATCAGCGCCGCCTGCGATGAGCGCGCAGCACGCGAATAGCAGAGCCCGCGTATTCATCCGGCCGCCGCCCCCGGAGCCCTGGTCAACGTTTTCTCAACGCCGTCGTAGTCCTTGAAGATTTCCTTGTCCACCGCGCGGCGCTGGCCGAACGCCTTCAGCCACAGGCGCACCATGTGGCGCTTCTTTTCCGGCTCAGGATAATCCTCGAACTCCGTGCGCGCGTGCAGCGTCGTGTAGTTGTTGATGAACTGCATGTCGCCACGCGCGAGGTCCATGTCGAGCCGCATGTCTTCGTCGTTGGTCAACGAATCCATATATTCGAGCGCGGCCGTTTCGAGCTCGCCGTATTTCGCGTGGCCCATCTTGCGCGCGTTCTCGATCGTGTTGCGCAGGATGCGGCAGCTTACGGTTGCGCCGGTGATGCTGTAGACCGGCATGCGATAAGTCGTGAACGCGCCACCCTCTTCCATATTGGCGTGGATGTAGCCGTGCTCTAGCGGCGCGATATAGTCCGGATGGTTCTTGACGATCTCGTTGTAGATCCGCGTCGAGCTCACGATGCTGGACAGGCCGCCGCTCTTCGCCACGCGCTGGCAAAGAAGGCCGACGATGTCGCAGCGGTCGGTGTGGAACATGAGCCGCTGGTTGGTGCGGTAACCGCGCACGCGGCCCGTGCCCATCTTCACGCCTTCGTCGTAGACCTCGCCCAGCATCTCGCCGTAGGAGTTCTGCGAGATCGGCGAGCCCATATAGGTGCCTATGCCCCAGAAGATCGTGCGCACTTGCGCGTCGCCGAGTTTTTCCGCGGGCAGGCCTTTGACCAAAAGAAAGCCGCGCCCGTGATTGATCTCTTGCGCCCACGACTCGATCAACGGCACCATAGACTTCAGCTTGAAATCGTCGCGCGTGACTTCCTGCACGCCCAGCCCGCGCTCTATGCATTTGGCGGCGGCCGCACTCAGCTCCGCGACCTGGCTTTCACCCAGGTTCGCAATCCATGCATCGTCATTGCGAAAATCGCGCCCCATCCAGGCGGATTTGTCCCGCACCTGCAATTGCGAGGCCATGGCCTCCTCCAACGCTGTTTTATGTCGAGTTATTGTAGCCTTGAACCACAGGAGAAAGAGCGCAGCTTTTGCTCCAGAAAATCCCCTTGTGTCAGTGAGGCGCCGAGTAACGCAGGCGAGCCAAGAAAAGTCCACGAGGACTGTCTTCCCGCGCGATCCTCTTCGGCTACTTTGTTTTGGCCGCGCTAGCGCAGCAAAGCGATAACTAGCGGATTAACCGCACCGCGCGCAACGGCGCAACGACGGAAGGCTGTAAGGCCGGGATTACAGCCGCAAAATTATTATCGAGCGTTGCCCGAATGCGATTCCGCGCTTTGCGTAGTGCCACCGTGCGGACCGGCAGTGCCTGAGGGCTCAACGGCCTTCTGGGGCATGTTTGCCGGGGACGTTTGCTCGACGGGCGTAGGCTTGGGCGGCGTTATGCCGCGCGCAATCAAATCACGCCTGTATTTTTCCGCGACCTGGTCCTGCGCGCGCGTGAGCTCCGCCTGGGCCTTTGCCTCCTGCTGCTTTTGCTTCTCAGCTTCCGTCGTCTTGGCGGCGACTTCTTCCGGCGTAGGCGGGGGCAGCTTTGCGTATGCGTTAACGCCCAGGCACGCCGAGAAGATGAATGCCGTGCAGATCAGCGGCAACTTTGTCGATGGCCACCGGCCGAGAAATTTTTCAGAATGTTTTTCCATAGCCGTCTCCTGCTCAAAACAACAGGAATATTTTGCCGGTCATTTGTCATCCGCCGCTATCGGCGTATGCCCTGTTCTGTTGTAGGACACGCGTGACTTGCGAGGGATGCGCTGCCTTGGGTTATTCGATCCTCACGTTCGCCGTCGTCACAACGCGCTGCCATTTTTCGATCTCGCGTTTAACAAATGCAGCGGTCTGCTGGCTGTTCATCGCTGGCGGCTCGATCGCAAGTTCTGCAAGTCGTTCGAGGTAGTCGGGCCGCGCCAGCACCGCGACATGCGCCATCTGCAGTTTGGCGAGCACGGGGCGCGGCGTTTTCGCGGGCGCGGCCAGCGCCCACCACGCGCTCGATTCGATGCCGGGATAACCAAGCTCGGTAAACGTAGGCACTTCGGGCAGCGGCGCAAGCCGTCGGGGGTGCGCCGCCGCCAGCGCCCGTAACTTGCCGCTTTTTACGTGCACCAATATGGCCGAAAGATCGGTGACCATCATGTCGACTTCGCCGCCGAGCACGCCGATGAGCGCCGGCCCGCCGCTCTTGAACGGCACATGCAGTATGTCGATGCCGGCCTCGTGCTTGAACTGCTCGCCCGCCATATGCACGATGGTGCCGGGCCCGGCAGACGCGAACGTGAATTTGCCGGGCTGCTTCTTCGCCAGCACGATCAGCTCCGTCACTGTGCGGGCAGGCAGATCAGCGCGCGCAGCGAGCACGTACGGTGCAATCGCCGTGATACCGACGAGCGTCAGGTCGCGATCGACGTCGTACGGAATTTTTTTGATGAGGATGCCGTTGATCGCAAACGTGCTGATCGTGCTGAAGAGCAGCGTATAGCCGTCCGGGACGGCGCGCGCCGCGATCTCGGTGCCGATGATTCCGGAAGCGCCGGGCCGGTTGTCGGTGATGACTTGCGTGCCCCATCGCTCGCTCAAGCCTTTCGCATAGAGACGTCCGACGAAATCCGCGGGGCCGCCAGCGGCCCACGGGTTGATCAGGCGCACGGAGCGCAGCGGATAATCGTCTGCTGCGAAAATCTTACCGGCGCATAGCGAAAGCAGGAAGAAGATTGCGGCGACGGACATTCGCAGATTCATGCTCACCCCGAGATGATGGAACTGCACAGCACGCATGTCGAGTATACGTGTGGAAAATTTCGAAGTCACTTCGCGACGAGCCCCGATGCACGAACTTCTCTACAATGGCGCTTCTTCTTTGGAAAGCACGCCGTGGGATCTCTCACCAAAATAAACGGTTTCGACATCTTCCACGAAGTGACCGGCACCGGCACGCCGATCATCTGGTGCCACGAAGCGGCCGGCGACTATAGAAGCTGGGATCCGCAGGTCAAATTCTTTTCGCGCTATTACCGCAACATCACGTGGAATTTTCGCGGCTTCCCGCCGTCATCGGTGCCGGACGATCCCGCCGCTTATTCCGAAGCGACGATGGTCGCCGACATGCGCGAGCTCATGCTCGAGCTCGATGCGAAGAAAGCCCACGTGGTAGCACTGGCGAGCGGCGCGGCGATTGCGCTTCAATTCGCGCTCGCGCATCCGCAAATGTGCCTGAGCCTGGCGGTCGCTGCATGCGGCGTCGGCTCGCTGAATCCGCAAAACCGCCAGCAGCAGATCGCCGACAGCGTCAAAATGCTGAGCGACGGCAAGATGAATACGCTGGTCTATTTTCAGACGCACCGCCCTGCGCGCATGCAGTTCTTGCGCAAAGACCCCAAAGGCTGGCAGCTCTTTCACGATCAGTTCCTCGAGCAGTCTCCCTTGGGATGGACGATGACGGCACAGCACGTCGCCGGCACGCGGCCTACCGTCTTTAGTCTGAAAGACAAACTCAACCGGCTCGCGGTGCCCACGCTGATCATGGTCGGCGACGAGGACGAAGCCTGTCTCGAGCCCTCAATCTTTTTGAAACGCGAGATTCCGGGCGCGGGCCTCATGGCCTTTCCAAACTGCGGCCATACGCTGAATCTTGAAGAGCCTGCAGACTTCAACCACGCACTGCTTAAGTTCTACCAGGCAGTCGCCGCCGGCACTTGGCCGACGCGCGCGAAGACCTAGGACTATCTCAAACGGTCGGAGCCGCAGATAAACGCAGATAAGGTAAAGCAGGTGAGTCAAAAAACTCTATTGCCACAGATAAACACAGATAGACACGGATACGTCAAAACCTGTGCGCCTCGAATTTCATCTGCGTTTATGTGCGCGTTTATCTGCACGTTTATCTGCGGCTGATCATTGTTCGTACGCTACTTCTTGCCGGATTTTTTGGCGGCCTTCTTGAAGTAACCTTCCAGTTCCAGTTCCTGCAGCGCGCGGATGCCCACGCTGTAGGCCACCCCGCCGCCCGGGATATGCGCGGCTTTCAGGCCTTCGAACAATTCCTGCCGCGTCGCGCCGAAGTCCACCGCGCGGCGCATGTGCGCGGCGACCCCGTACTGCAGGCCGCGCGAGGCGAGGATGCCGATGATGATCATCTCCTTGACCTTGACCGACAATGCGCCTTCGCTCGCCGCCACGCGCCGCAATTCGTCGCGCACCTTCGCGTATTCAGGGTCGAGTGTCTCCGCCCATACCATCTCGCTATAGCCAAACGGGTCTTTCTTCTGCGCTTTCTTCTTAGCCATGATGCTCCTGTCGTTTCAATTTGACGAAATCTGGTAGCCCCAACGCCCGAGCTCGCAGGCGTGAAAAAAATCGTCGAGCGCGCGGTTGAATGCGGCGGGCTCTTCGATATTGAGGTTGTGGCCGGAATACGGAAACACCATCAGCCCCGCGCGGGGCATCTGCTCGCGCATGAAGTGCGTCGGCGCGATGGCCGGCGTGTCGTCGTCGCCGAACATTAGCAGCGTCGGAATATCGCATGCGCGCAACTGCTCGCGCTGATCGTAGACTGAGGGCCTCTTGAGGAAACTGCCGCGTAAGGTGCGCGCGCTGCCCGCGGGGGAATGCTGCTTCAGCCGCTCGCGGAACGCAGCCCAGCCGTGCGGGTCTTTGGCTTTGAAGGTGCGACGCACGGCTAGGTTGGCCATGCGGCCGGCCATCACCCCGGCGCCCAGTTCTTCGTAAAGGCGCGCGCGCTCTTCCACCGCCGCGAGCCGCATCTTCTGCTGCTCGGCATCAGTCGTTACGCCTGCGCCGCAACTGCCGACGACGAGCGAGCGCACGCGCGCCGGATTGGCGAGCGCAAAATTGAGTACTGCGAAAGAGCCCATCGAGAGGCCGACCAGGTGCGCCTGCGCGGCACCTAGGTGATCGAGCAGGCAGCCGATGTCGGCCGCCACCCGCGTAATGCTGTAGTCCGCGCCGGCCGGCGGCACGTCGGAAGGCGGATAGCCGCGCGCGGCATAGGCGATGCAATGATAGCGACGCGCGAAATGGCTCAGCTGCGCCGCCCACGATTGATAGTTGTCGCCGAACTCGTGCGCGAAGACTACAGGGAAGCCGCTGCCGGCCTCTTCGTAATAGATGCGCACATTGTCGTCGGTGCTGCAGTACGGCATCGCGTCAGTCCGCCCGCACGTTGGCTTTGCGGGCGACCGCGGTCCACGTATCGATCTGGTTGCGGATGAACGCCGCGCATTGCTCCGGTGAGGATGCCTGAACGTCCATGGCGAGCACGTCGAGCCGCTGCCTGATATCGGGCAGGTTGAGCACGACGGCTACGTCGCGCTGCAATTTGGCAACGATGGCTTTGGGCGTATTTGCCGGGGCGTGCATCGTGTGAAATTCGAGCCCTTCGTAACCCGGCAGCACGCTCGCGATCGGCGGCACGCCGGGCAGCCGTTGCGTCGGCGTGGCGCTGGTGACCGCGATGGCGCGAATGCGACCCGACGTAAGGTGCGGCAACGCCGTTGAAATGCTGGACATCACGTAGTCGGTTTCCGCGGCGATCACGCCGGTCAGCGCAGCGACTGCGCCTTTGTAGGGCACATGCACAGTGTTGATGCCTGCGCGCATGTTCATTAGCTCGGCGAATACATGGGGAGACGAGCCAACGCCGATGGACGCGTAGCGCAGCGCACCCGGCTTCGCCTTCGCGCGCTCGATCAGGTCTTTGACACCGGTGAGCGACGACGAAGAAGGCACGACCAGCGCGAGCGGCAGCGTCACCATCAGCGTGACGTGGGCAAAATCCTTGTAAGGATCGTACGGCAGCGCGGCATAAAGCCCGGGCGCTATCGCATTGGGCCCGAAGCCGCCGACGAACAGCGTGTAGCCGTCGGGCTGGGCCTTCACGACGAGGTCGGCGCCTATCGTGCCGCCCGCGCCCACGCGATTGTCGACCAGCACATTCTGTCCCCAGGCTTCAGAGAGCTTTTGCCCGACGAGGCGCGCGATCACATCAGTGGACCCGCCGGGCGCCAGGCCGATGATGATGCGCACGGGCTTGCTCGGGTAGTCTTGCGCATGCGCCGCGTTTACATTCGCTGCGAATGCGCCGAGCAGCGCAACGATAGCCAAACCCACTCCGAACATTAACGACTCCTGCGATTAAGGTGCGCGATCCCGCAGAGAGTATCTCTGAGTTCGGGAGCGGCGGTCAAACGCGCGGCCACGCACAAGGTGAAGGTTGCCGTGTCGTTTGACCGCGTGTGATGTTTAATCCAGCCAACATCGCTATGACGACGTCACGCATCCGCGACGTTGCGGTAAAATATGAAAAACTCCGAGGGGGGCTCGTTATGCGTCGAATATCCCAATGGCTGGTAGCGATTGCCGCATGCGCGGCGTGCGCTTCACCGGTGCTTGCGCAGGACAGCGGCACGCTCAAGAAAATCAAGGACAAGAAGACCATCGTGCTCGGCGTGCGCGAAGGCGCGGCGCCGTTTTCCTACCTCGACGCGAAACAGCAGTACATCGGCTACTCGGTCGATCTCTGCCTCAAAATCGTTGACGCGGTGAAGGCCCGGCTCAAGATGCCCGACCTCGCGGTCCAAATGACGAAAGTGACGCCGCAGGTGCGCCTGCAGATGCTCATGAACGGCGATATCGATCTCGAATGCGGCTCGACGACCAACAGCATCGAGCGGCAGAAGCAAGTGGCATTCGTCGTCACGACTTTTTATACGGGCACGCGCCTGCTCGTGAAACCGTCTTCGCTGGTCCGCAATTACAAAGACCTCAAGGGCAAAACGGTCGTCGTTACCACGGGCACGACCAACGAACGCGCGCTCAAAGACTACAACCTGCAGGAATCGCTGGGCATGCGCTTCACACAAGTGGCAGACCATCGCGACGCGCTCACCGCGGTTCAGAAGGGCACCGCGGTGGCCTTTCCGATGGACGACGTGCTGCTCTATACGATGCGCGCCAACGCGCAAAACCCGCCCGAATACGCGGTGGTCGGCGAATTTCTGACCGACGAGCCTTACGCGATCATGCTGCGCAAAGACGACCCGGCATTCAAGAAGCTGGCGGACGATGCGGTGATCGCGCTCTTCAAAAGCGGCGAGATCAACAAGATTTACGCGCGCTGGTTCGAGTCGCCGATCCCGCCCAACAACGTCAACCTGCTGATGCCGATGAACGATACGCTCAAAAAACTGATCCGCAGCCCGAACGCGGACGGCACCGGCAGTTGCGGCCGCATGCAGTGCGCGATGAAGCTGTCGCCCGACTTGTAATCCGCGTACGGCAGACTCACTGCGGTTTGATGCCGGCATCCTTCACGATCCTGCCCCATTTCGGAATTTCCACCTTGAGGAAATCCGCGAACTGCTCAGGCGTATTGGCGACGACGAACAGGCCTTGCGCCGCCATGCGCTCTTTCACTTCGGCGCCGCTCAGCGCAGCAACCGCATCCGCGTTGAGCTTGTTCACAATGTCGCGCGGCGTTGCCACGGGCGCGAACAGCCCGAACCACGTGCTCGCTTCGTAACCGGGCAATCCCGATTCTGCAGCGGTCGGCACGTCCGGCGCCGTCGCCACACGTTGCTTGCTCGTGACCGCGAGCGCGCGCAGGCGCCCACCCTGCGCTTGCGGCAGACCCACCGGCAAATTCGAAAACACCATCGATATCTGGCCACCCAGCGCGTCGGCTATTGCGGGCCCTTCACCTTTGTACGGAACGAACAGCAGATCGACATGCGCCTGCATTTTGAAAAGCTCGCCGGCCATATGCGGCGTGCCGCCCGACGCCGCGCCGAACGTGAGCTGACCGGGCCGCGCCTTGGCAAGCGCGATCAGGTCCTTCACTGTTTTTACCGGCAGCGACGGATGGATCACGATGACGAGCGGCGAGACAGCTATTTCGGTGATGCCGATGAAATCGCGCGCAGCGTCGTAAGTGATCTGTTTGGCGTACATCGCCGGCACGACCGCCTGCGAGGTCTGCGAGCCGACCAGCAGCGTATAGCCGTCGGGCGGCGCTTTCGCGACGAATTCGGTGCCGATGATGCCGCTCGCGCCCACGCGGTTGTCGACGATGAACGAAGCGCCGGCGCGCTCGGTGAGCTTCTGCGCGAGGATGCGCGCGGTGAGGTCGACGCCGCCGCCGGCAGCGAACGGCACGACGATGCGCACGGGTTTGGTGGGAAAGGCGTCGGCGGCGAGCGCGGTGTCAGCAATTAACATACTGAGCGCCATCGCGCACGCCAATGGAATAATTTTCTTATTGAACATGATTTGCTCCTTGCTTAGATTTTTGCTTCAACCATTTTAATCCGACAGGCCGTATTCGAACCGACGCGTTCCTTCCCTTGACGGGGGAGTGAACTTGTTTCCTTGCGATCAGCAAGTTCACGGCGCGAGCGAGATTTTCGCCTCCTTGATGACTTTCTCCCACTTCGGGATTTCCGCGCGAATGAATTTGTCGAACTCCGCCGGCGTGCTGCCGACCGATTCGTTGCCCATCGCAGCGATGCGCGCAACAATGTCCGGCGACTTCATGACCTTGACCAGCCCCTCGTTCAGGCGGCGGACGATTGCCTCGGGCGTGCGCGCGGGCGCGGCGATCCCGTACCACCCGAAAAAGGAAAACCCGGGCAGCCCCGCCTCCATCATCGTCGGCAAGTCGGGCGCGAGCTTCGAGCGCCGATCGCCCGCTACCGCAAGCGCGCGCAGCTTGCCGGACTGCACCAGCGGCAGCGTGATGGCGACGGTATTGAACGCCATGTGGATTTGGCCGCCGAGCAGATCGGCCAGCGCGGGGCCATTGCCCTTGTACGGGATGAACAGGAAGTCGACGCCGGCCTTGAGGCGGAACAACTCGCTGCCGAGATGCTGCGCGCTGCTCGTCAATGCGCCCATCGTGTACTTGCCCGGATTGCTCTTGAGTAGCGCGATAAGTTCTGGCAGCGACTTTGCAGGCACTCCCGGATGCACGACCAGCACGCTCTCGTTGGTCGCGAGCAGCGAGACCGGCGCGAAATCGCGCACGGTATCGAATGGCAACTTTGCATAGAGGCTCGGGTTCAGCACATGGCCGGTAAACGCGAATAGCAGCGTGTAGCCGTCGGGCGGCGCTTTCGCGACCAGATCGGCGCCGATATTGCCGCTGGCGCCGGCACGATTGTCGATGATGACCTGCTGCCCGATGACGTTGGTCAGGCCCTGCGCCGCGACGCGAGCGAAGGTGTCGCCGCCGCCGCCCGCCGACGAGCCGACGATGAGTCGGATCGGTTTCGACGGATAGGATTGCGCGCCGGACGCGCAAGCCAGCAGGCATCCCGCCACGCACGCCGCCACCCGCCACGACGAAATCTGCAATTCACTCCTCCTCGCCCGCGAGTCCGCAGGGCCGCTGCCGCGCTGTTATAGCGTCATTCGACCTGCGCGTGCAACAGGCCTTTCTCGATCAATATCGGATGCGCCGCCTCCCGCAGCTCCTGCATGCGCAATTTCAGGCAGTAACCGAGCCCGGCGAACGTAATGCCGGCGACCACGAACACCGGTTGCACGCCGACGACATGCGCGAGGCCGCCGGTGGCGAGGCTCGCGATGGGCATCACGCCGATGAACGCCATGCTGTAGAGCGCCATCACCTGCCCGCGCAGTTTATCGGGCACCAGCGATTGCAGCAGGATGTTGCACGACGTGATGACGATGATGGTGCCGCAGCCGGACACGACGAGCAGCGGCAACGCGATCCAGGTGACGTGGTTGTAGGCGAACGCGGCGGCGGCGAGCCCGGTGGCGAAACAGCCCGCCACCATGCGGTCGCCGAGTCCCATCAACGCTTTGCGATTGGCCAGATAAAGCGCCGCCGCCAGCGCGCCGAAACCGGACGACGCCATCAGCAGGCCCAGCGTATCAGGGCCGCCCTGCAGGATGTCTTTGGCGTAGACCGGCATGAACGTCATGTAAGGCGCAAGGCAGAAACTGGCAACCACGACCGTAATGATGAGCCAGCGGGCCGGGGCAAACTGCCGCACGTAGCGCACGCCTTCGCCGATGGAAGTTTTCGCCGCGTCTTTGGCTCGCGGCGTCGGATGGATCGCGAGCAGCGTGTAGATCGTCGCCACATAAGACAATGCATTGACGGCGAAGCACGCCGACTCGCCAACCCATGCGAGCACCAGGCCGGCGATTGCGGGGCCGATCAGGCGTGCCGTATTGAAAGTGACGGAGTTGAGCGCGATGGCGTTATGCAGAAGCGCGCGGTCATGCACGATGTCCGGCGTGAACGCCTGCCGCACCGGCATCTCCACCGCGCTGGTGATTCCCGCCAGCAGCGACGCCAGCACCAGCACCCACGGCGATATGTCGCCCAGGTACGCGAGCACCGCGAGCGTTGCGGCGATCGCCATCTGCAGCACCTGGATGACGACCAGCACGCTGCGGCGGCTCCAGCGATCAGTCAGCAGCATGCTGAACGGAGACAGGACGAGCGACGGGAACTGCCCGGAGAACCCGACCAGGCCGAGCATGAAAGCCGAGCCGGTCACGCGATACGCAAGCCATGCGAAAGCGACCTGCTGCACCCAAGTGCCGACCAGCGACACGCACTGGCCAAGGAAATACAGACGGAAATCGCGGCCCGCCAGCGAACGGAAAGTATTTTGCATTATGTTATTGTCCTGCAGGGCCCGCGTTTTCCGAACACTGCCGGCAGGACCATCTCCCGTGTGATAGACCCGGCCGATTCGGGCGAGTTCCCGGTGGCCGGATTGCACATTCCCGCGGGGAATTATCGCGCATGCGCGCGGTCTGTATACGAACGCTTCGCCGAAGTTGATACCATGCCTTGCCCATTCAAAATACCATCATCATTACATGTTGAACACACCTGACGGCGGCAGAGAAGAACTCAGGCGCGTCGCGCACCAGGCGATGATACAGCGCGGCCTTGAGCCGGATTTCGCGCCCGCTGTCGTCGCCGAGATCGAGCGCATGACGCCGGCGGCCGCCGTTGCCGGCGCCGCAATCCGCGACCTGCGCGGTCTGCTGTGGGCATCGATCGACAACGACGACTCGCGCGATCTCGATCAACTCTCGGTGGCGGACACCGCGCCGGGCGGTAGCGTGAAAATACTCGTGGCCATTGCCGACGTGGACGCGCTGGTCAAAAAAGGCTCGGCGATTGACGTTCATGCGCAAGCCAACACGACTTCAGTCTATACGGCCGCGCAGATCTTTCCGATGCTGCCGGAGCAACTGTCGACCGACCTTACTTCATTGAACGAAGGCCGGGAGCGGCCGGCGATCGTGATCGAAATGACCATAGACGCGAACGGCGCGGTGACGGCATCGGATATTTACCGGGCGCTGGTGCTGAACCGCGCGAAGCTTGCGTATAACAGTGTTGCGGCCTGGCTGGACGGCACCGCGCCCGTGCCGCCAAAAATCGCGGCAGTAGCAGGGCTGGACGAGCAACTGCGCATACAAGACAGGGCCGCGCAGTCTCTGCGCGCAGTCCGCCATGGCCATGGCGCGCTCGACCTCGAAACGCCGGAAGTCCGGGCCGTCTTCGACGGCAGCGTACTGAGCGACCTGACGCCGGACACCAGAAACAGGGCCAAGGATCTGATCGAGGACTTCATGATCGCGGCCAACGGCGTGACCGCGAAATTCCTGGAGGCGAAGAAGTTTCCATCGCTGCGCCGCGTCCTGCGCACGCCAAAATATTGGGCCCGCATCGTCACGCTCGCGGCGGACTACGGCGAGCGCCTGCCGGCAACGCCCGATGCCGCGGCGTTGAACGCCTTTTTGACCCGGCGCCGCCAGGCCGATGCGGCGGGCTTTCCCGACGTGTCGCTTACCGTCGTAAAGCTGCTGGGCGCGGGCGAGTACGCGCTGCAAATGCCCGGCCAGCCGTCGACGGGGCACTTCGGGCTTGCGGTATCGGACTATACGCATTCGACCGCGCCGAACCGCCGCTTTCCCGACCTCGTCGCGCAGCGCTTGCTGAAAGCGGCGCTCACCGGCACACCACCACCGTATACAAACGACGAACTCGCCCAACTGGCGCAGCACTGCACTACGCAGGAAGACAACGCGGCAAAAGTCGAACGCCAGGTGAACAAATCCGCCGCGGCGCTGCTCTTGGCATCGCGTATAGGCGCGCGTTTCGACGGCATAGTTACCGGCGTTTCCGACAAAGGCACATGGGTGCGCATAACCGGGCCGGCAACGGAAGGCCGCATCGTGCGCGGCTTCAAAGGCCTCGAAGTCGGCAGCCGCGTTCGCGTCGAGCTCGTGCATACCGATGTCGCGCGCGGGTTTATCGATTTTGCAGTGACTGACGCCAAGAGCGCCTGACGAACCACGCACTTCATCAAACCGGGGCACTCCCCATCATGGAATCAAACGACACGTCCAGGCCGCTGGCTTACAAAAACGAGGCCTTCCTCGATAGCGACGATGCGCGCCCGCTGCGCATACTCGCCGAGTACCTCGACCCGCTGCACGCGTTCCGGCAGCAAAAAATCTGCGACACCATCGTGTTTTTCGGCTCCGCGCGCTTGGCGCCGGACGGCCCGCTCGGGCGCTATTACGCAGATGCGCGGGAGCTCGCGCGGCTCGTGACCGTGTGGTCGAACGACCTCCCGCTCGATGCGCACAAGTTCGTCGTTTGCAGCGGCGGAGGCGGCGGCATCATGGAGGCCGCCAATCGCGGCGCCGCCGATGCCGGCGGCAAATCCATAGGCCTCAACATCGGCCTGCCGCACGAGCAGAAACCCAATCCGTATATATCGGCCGGGCTGGGCTTCGAGTTCCACTATTTTTTCATGCGCAAACTATGGTTCGCCTACCTGGCGCGCGCGCTCGTCGTATTCCCGGGCGGCTTCGGCACGCTGGACGAGCTGACCGAGATCCTCACGCTGGTGCAGACGAAAAAAATCGACCGGCGCATTCCGATCGTGCTCTACGGGCCCGCCTACTGGAAGGAGCTCATCAATTTCGAGGTTCTCGTCCGCCACGGCATGATCAGCGCCGGGGATCTCTCGCTGTTCCAGTTCGCCGACGAGCCGGCGGCCGCATTAAAGCTCATACAGACCGGGATAGAAACCGAAACCGAGGCGGCGACCCCCGCGCTCGCCCACTCGCGAACACCCTCGACGTAAAAATCGCGCGAGCAGCTGAAAACTAATTTCCGGCGGCCGTGCCCGCTGCGGAATAACTCGTGAGCTCCGCCACCGACCAGTCGCCGCGCATGATCTGGTTGTTGTTGAACATCATGCCGCCGCCCATGCCGCGGCTTGTATCGATCCACGTTGAATTGGTTTCCAACCGCACCGAACGATTGATCGACGGCGCGTACCAGTCCATCTCGCTGCTGTTGGTTTCGCGCAGAAAACCGTCGAAATCGCCCGCGTACACCGTGCGGCGGATTTTGACGACGTCGAACGTGCCGGCGGGCACGGTGATGCGCTCGCTGCCGAGCACCTGCGCATCGACGCGCACGCTCACGCCGCGGCCGGTCGCGATGTCGCGCGCGTTGACGCGCACCGACCAGGTCTTGCCCGGATCGAGAGGAAACTCGCGCGCGGGGTACGGCGGGGTGAAATCATATTCAATGGCGCGGTCGTGGTTGTTGACGCTGTGGCGCAGCCAGTTGCCGTCGGGCGTAAAGATTTCGGTGCGCGGCAACCCTGCCGATGGCGACGACGTCGTCACCGCAACGAACACCCGCCCGGCATCGATCTTGTCGACGCGGTACTGCACGTCGCCGCGCGGCTCCCCGTTGTAGGCGTTGAGCACGCGGTAGGCCGCGGTCTCGCCGACATGCGGGGGGACCGGCCGCTGCGCGACGATGACGCCGATCGGCGTGGCGGCGGGTGGCCCGACCGGCGTGATGCAGCCTGCCAGCAGCGCACCGGCGATCAAGCAGGGTAACAAGCGTGTGAACATGTAAATTCTCCAAAGAATTAGTGTCGTCGCAGGGCGTCGATTGATCGTTAGAGCGCAAATCAGCGCCGGCGTTCAGCGCGGGCGGGCGTCTGGTTGACTTTGCGCGATGCGCTGATGACAATGGGGAAAAGCAGTGCACGCGAAGTTTTCGCTGGAGGAGATTGCATGCAGCGCATCATTCACATCGTTACCGTCCTTCTGACGGCAGGGACGCTGGCGGCCGGGCCCGCCGCCGCACAGCAGGATTTCCCGAACCGGCCGATGCGCATGATAGTGCCGTGGCCGCCCGGCCAGGCCGCCGACCTCGTCGGCCGCGTGATGGCGCAAAAAATCGCCGAAGTATTGGGCCAGCAGATCGTGATCGACAACCGCGCGGGCGCCGGCGGCATGATAGGCACCGACGTCGCCGCCAAGGCTACGCCCGATGGCTACACGCTGTTGTCGGCGTCGAGCGGGCCGGTGTCGATCAATCCGCTGCTGCAAAAAGCGGCCTACGATCCCATGCGCGACCTGACGCCGGTGGCGAACGTCTGCCTGTCGCCGTTTTTGCTGGTCACCGTGCCGCAAACGCCTGCGCAGAATGCGCGCGAATTCGTTGCCCTCCTCAAAGCCAGCCCCGGCAAATACACGTTCGCGTCTTCGGGCACCGGCGCAACCGCGCACCTCGTCGCCGAATTCTTCAACAGCATGGCGGGCGTGCAGGTTACTCACATTCCATATAAGGGCAGCGTTCCGGCACTGACCGACGTGATCAGCGGGCGCGTTAACTACGCATTCGAGACGATTGCTTCGACGATGCCGCACATCAAGTCGGGCCGCCTCAAAACCTTCGGCATTTCGATGGCGCGCCCGAGCGCGCTGGCCCCGGGCATTGAGCCGATCGCGGTCGCGGCGAACCTGCCCGGCTTCGATGCCGCCGCGTGGATAGGCGTGATGGTTACGGGCGGCACGCCCAAGTCCGTCGTCGACAAAATCGCCGCTGCGGTCGAAACCGCGATCAAGTCGCCGGACGTGACTGATAAACTGCTGACCGTCGGCGTCGAAGTCGATTACCGCCGGCCGGCGGAATTCGCGCAATACCTGAAAGAGCAGCAGACGCGTTACGGCGACATCATCAAGCGCGGCAATATCAAGATCGAGTAATCCGGTCGAACTCCGTTCGTGCTGATGTATGGAAGCACGGACAATTTCGATATCGGAAGCAGACGTTCACCCTTCGATACCTGAGGGCGAACGGGGTTTTCAGTCCGCGCGAATTCCCGCCGATCACGAGCTTAACCGGTTTATTCGGATAGTCGGACTGCGCGTACGTGACGCCGCCGGCGGCGATGGTGCAAGCCAGGCATACGAGCATGCGCCATGCCGGCTTCAATCGAATTTCGCTCCCGATGAGCGGATCACGTTGCCGATGCGCGTGTATTCTTTCTGGATATGCGCCGCGAATTCGGCGGGCGTGCTGCCGATGGCGATGACCGCTTCGGCGTTGAGCTTTTCGACGATATCGGGCGCGCGCACGGCTGCCGCGATTTCGCGGCCCAGCAATTCGATGATTTCACGCGGCGTGCCGGCCGGCGCGAGGATGCCGTACCACGAGCCCGATTCATAATCCGGCACGCCCGCTTCGGCGACGGTCGGAATGTTCGGCACGGCAGGTGAGCGCTTCGCGCTCGTGATCGCAATAGCACGCAGGCGCCCGGCCTGTACATGCGGCATCATTGCGACCGCGCTCGAGAACATGAGTTGCACCTGCCCGCTCAAAAGATCGGTCGTGGCCGGCCCGAGCCCTTTGTAAGGCACGTGGACGAGGTCGGTCTTCGTCATCATCTTGAACATCTCGGTCGCGAGATGCGTGGAGCTGCCGACGCCGTTCGATGCGTAATTCAGCTGGCCGGGTTTGGCCCTGGCGAGCGCGATCAACTGCTTGACCGAATTGACCGGCACCGACGGATGCACGACGACCAGCAGCGGCGCGGACGCGATCAGGCTGATGGGCGTGAAATCTTTCAGCGGATCGTACGGAACCTTCTTTTGCACAGTCGGGATGATCGCCATTGTGGCGACGTTGCCGAGCAGCAGCGTGTAGCCATCAGGTGGCGAGTGCGCCGCGATGTCCGCGCCTATCAGCCCGCCCGCGCCGGCGCGATTGTCGACCGCGAACTGCTGCTTCAGCGTGATCGACAGCCTGGTGCTGATCATGCGCGCGATCGTATCGTTGCCGCCGCCGGGCGGCTGCGGCACCACGAGGCGCACCGCCTTGACGGGATAATTCTGGGCGGCGGCCGTGCCCGCCAATACTACGCACGCAGCACCAATCAACATCGCAACGCCGGATAATCGCAGCATAAGAGGCCTCAGCGTTGGGCCGGCAGTTCGGCTATGCATCCGGCGAAGTCGTGCGCGTTGCTGCGGCCCATGCGACGACATGCTCCATTTTCTTGCCGCACGTCGGCGGGAATGTCTTCGAAACGCAAGTTCGCGACGAATCCGGCCATGCCACACGTGTATTTATTGTCGTCGTGCTGCTGATCCATGCAGTGTCCTGTGTTTGTTCGTCCAAAGTATCCGCCTCATTACTCGCGAATGTAACCACGTGCCAGCCTATCCTTCCCTTTCAAGGGCGAGGGGGGATGAGTACAGTGCTCCGCATATTGATTTAGTCGACGCGAATGCCGGCGCGCGCGACGACCTTGTGCCAGGTATCGATCTCACGCTTGATCAGGTCCAGCAGCTGCGGCGGCGTGCCGCCCGCCGGGACCATGCCTTCCTGCTGAAAGCGCTCAAACATGCCATTCTGCGCGATGATTTTCGTGACGTCCGTGTTGAGACGGTCGACGATCGCGCGCGGCAATCCTTTGGGGCCGGTCAGCGCCTGCCACGCGAATGTTTCATAGCCGGGCACGCCGGATTCGGCGACGGTCGGAATGTCGGGCTCGGCCGCCAGGCGCTGTACCGTCGTCACTGCCAGCGCGCGCAGGCGGCCCGCCTTGACCATCGGCAGCGCCGCCGAGCTCGTGCCGAAGATCAGGTTGGTCTGCCCGGCTATCGTGTCCGTCAACGCGGGCCCCGTGCCTTTATAGGGAATGTGATTCATTTTGATGTCGGCCATGTAGAGAAACAGCTCGGTCGCGAGATGCACGCCGCTGCCCGTGCCGGCGGTCGCAAAATTGATCTGGCCCGGCCGCGCCCTAGCAAGCGCGATCAGTTCCCTCGTCGTCTTTACCGGCAGCGACGGATGCACGCAGACGATGAATGGCCCCTTTGCGATCAGAATGACCGGCGCAATGTCCGCGACCGGATCGAAATTGAGCTTGTAAAGACTCGGCGAGACCGGATAAGTCGACGAGATCATCAGGAACGTATAGCCGTCGGGCGGCGAGCGCAGCGCGGCTTCGGTGCCCGGCACGCCGCCGGCGCCGCCGCGGTTCTCGACGATCACTTGCTGGCCCAGCAATTCCGGCAGTTTTTGCGCGATCAGGCGCGCCATGAAATCGACGCCTCCGCCGGGTGCGAAGGGAACGACGATGCGCACGGGCTTTACCGGATAGGATTGGGCCGATACGGGCGGTGAACTCGCGAATGCAAGCACTGCCACAGCCGCGCGGACGGCAGCCTGCTTGGAAATTAATTGCATGGGTCTCTTCCGGGAATCGCGCGAAATCTGCGGCGCGAATCGCAAGTATAAATGCAAAACGCGCTTTTTTCCCGCCAGCCGCTGGTGCGCACCCTCTCTACATCGCGCGATTGGCGTCCGTCCGGCCGTCGCGCCACGTCCGTCAAAAACAGCAATCACGCCGGTCGCGTCGCATGTCCACCGCAACGCAGTCGCACGTTCATCTGCCATCAAATGCCTTGACTGAATGCTGCGCGCCGCATAGGATTCCGACGGTCATCATCGACTTTGGATGCGCAATGCACATCACAGGACACACAATTGGCTGAGAAAAAACCCGCCGCTCGCGCGGCACTCGTCATCTTGTATGTCGAGACGCGCGGCTTTACGCGCATGTCCGAAATCCTTCAGCCGGACGTCGTGCTCGCCCGCATCGCCGAATTTTTTACTCTCGTCACCCAGGTGGTCGAGCGCCACGACGGCACGGTGCGCGATCTGCTCAACGACAATGTCGTGGCATCTTTCGAGGGCTCCGCCTGCGCGCCGCATGCAGTCGAAGCGGCGCAGGAGATTCAGCGCGAATTTTCGACGCTCGAAGAAGCGTGGCAGCGCGATTACGGCCTGCGCACTGCGGTGGCGATGGGCCTGCATTGCGGCGACACTGTCATCGGCTCGATCGGCGCTCCGCTGCCCGACCAGGTGCTCATCATCGGCGACGGCCTTTCCATCGCGGAGCGGCTTTTGCACCGCGCGCGTGCCGGCGAGTTCGTCATGTCGAAAGCCATCATCGATGCGCTGGCGACGGCAAATTTCAAGCTCGACGTCGAGCAACTGCCGCCGCTAGCGATTTCGCGCCGCGATCCCATCCCCGTCTACGGCGTGATGCTCGATACACGGCTGGATTTCACGGAATAGGTATTCCGCGGGCCCTGCCGGCGGTCAGTCGGCTTTCGCCTTCGCACCCTTCAGGATTTTTCCCCAGCGTTCGACATCGGCGCGGATAATGCGGCCGAACTCGTCCGGCGTGTTGCCGATCGGCTCTATGCCCTGCGCGAGGATGTCCGCTTCGACTTCGGGCGTGCGTATGACCTTGACGATCTCTGCATGCAGCCGCTCGACGATGGCACGCGGCGTTTTGGCGGGCGCCAGTACGCCGTTCCAGCCGACGACCTCGTAACCCGGCAAGCCGGATTCCGCGATGGTCGGCACGTCCGGCATAACCGCCAGCCGTTTCTTCGTTGTTACACCCAGTGCGCGCACGCGGCCCGCTTTCAACTGCGGTATCGCGACTACCGGCGGGCTGAAATAAACCTGCAGTTCGCCGCCAATCAGCGCCGTCATCACCTGCGGCGCCCCTTTATAAGCTATCTGCGTCAGGCGCGCGCCGGACATCGCCGAAAAAACCTCGGCGGACAGGTCGCCGAGACTGCCGCGCCCGACGACGCCGTGATTGAACTGGCCGGGCCTCTCCTTCACCTGCGCGATCAGTTCCTTCACCGAAGTGGCCGGCACTTTGGGATTGACGAGCAGCACCTGCGTCACTGAAGTGACCATGGTGACCGGCGCGAAATCTTTCAGCGTGTCGTACGGCAAATCCTTATAAAGGCTCGGGTTCACCGGATGCGATGGAAAAGCCATCAGCAGCGTGTAGCCGTCGGGCGCCGCCTTCGCGACAATATCCGAGCCCACGATGCCGCTCGCGCCGGTGCGGTTGTCAACGATAATCTGCTGGCCGAGCGGGCCTTTCAGCTTGTCGGCGACGATGCGCGCGAAGGTGTCCGTATTGCCGCCGGCGCCCGTCGGCACCACCAGGCGGACCGGCCGGTTGGGATAAGTGTCCGCGGCGCAGGCCGTGTACCCATGCGTCGCCAGCGCGGCGGCCCAGGCCGCGGCGAAATATTTGTTCATGCAGGGTTCCCTGCAATCTTCAATTGGGTAGCGACATCGGCAAAGTTGCCGATATTTTCAAGATCGCGCACCGCGGCGATGATGCGGTCGACGCTGGGCCGCGGCCAGCGCGCGAATTCCGCGCAGCCGCGGAACTTGTTCGAGATGTCGTCCCACGTCATGGGCACGGGCGGGCTGCCGCGCGCGTAATCCGCGCGCCCTGAGAACTTGCGGCCATCGTTCAGTTCAACATCAAGAAAGGTGGCGAGCAGCGGATAACTATTGGCCGCCGCCTCTTCGTCGCTATAGCACGTGTAGTCGATTTTCGCGATGACGTCCTGAATGTCGCGGCGGCTGACAACTTCGTCGGTGAACTCCGCGAGGCCCGCGCGGCGCAGCACGAGCATGGACGCCAGGCAGAATTCCATGCTGAACTTGCCCTCCAGCCCGGTCTGCGGCCGGTGATAAGTCAGATTGCCCGGCAGCAGCCGATTGGTCTTTACGCGTATGCGCGCGACCTGCTGCGGTCGGATGTCGTTCGTGAGAACGATTTTCTCGAGTTCGCACATCGCAGGGTGCGTGAGCCGGCCCGACGGAAAAGGCTTGATCGCGATGCTCGCGTCGGTGGCGAAGGTCCACGGCTTGCCGAGCGTATTCAATATCACGGCCTCGTCGCATTGACCCGCGTACGCCGCGAAGAATCCGCGCGGGCCTTCGAGCACCGTCGGCGCCGAAGTAAATCCGCTGGCCGCCAGATCGGCCGCCAGCACGCCGGTTTCGCCCGCGCGGCCTGCATGCAGCGGCTTCGCCATCGTGCCGAAGTTTTCGCGCACACCGGCGGACTGGCTGCCTGCGATGCCGAGCGCCGCGAGCGTGACGTCCGGCGCGAGCTGACGCAAATTACAGACTGCAGCGGCGGCACCGTATGCGCCTATCGTGCCGCTCGAATGAAATCCACGCGCGTAATGCTCGCCTGCCGTTGCGATGCTGATCTTGCAGCTCACCTCGACGCCGACATTGAAGGCTGTCAGCACCTCTTTGCCCGTGTGGCGCCCGCCTTCCGCTGCGGCGAACAACGCCGCGGCGACGGATGCGGACGGATGAATGCGACTCGGATTGTGCGTGTCGTCGTAGTCGTCCGAATGCATCGCGGTGCCGTTCGCGAGCGCGGCAAACTGCGGCGGCAGTTGCATGCCGCTGCCGTATACGGTCGCGGCGCCGCCGGCGAAGCCGAATCCCGCGAGATGACGGCGCAGCAGCACGCTGCCTTCGGCGACCGAGCCGGCAAGCGCGACGGCGAAACAGTCGAGCACCGCCTGCTTGGAGAGGCGGATAACCCCGGGCGGAATATCCTCGTAGCGCGTCGCGCTCGTGAATCCGGCGATGCGCGCACTCAAAGGCGCGGCGGCTTTTTCAGTCGGCATGGGCGCCCGATAGCTTGACGACGCGCGACCACTTGCCCATCTCGCTCTTGATATAAGCAGCGAACTGCTCAGGCGTGCTCGCTGCGACTTCGGCACCTTCGCCGGCCAGGCGGTCGCGCATCTCCGGCAGCTCCAATACCCGCTTCGTGTCGGCATTCACGCGCAAGATGACGGCGCGCGGCGTCGCCGCCGGCGCAAACAATCCGTACCACGCGACGACGTCATAGCCCGTCACGCCGCCTTCGGCCACCGTTTGCACATCGGGCATCGCCGGCGAGCGCTTCGGTCCTGTAACGGCAATCGCGCGCAGTCGGCCGCCTTTGATTTGCGACTGGGCCGAGACCATGCCCAAAAAGAATACCTGCACCTGTCCCGCAATCAAATCGGTAAGCACAGTGCCCAGCGTCTTGTAAGGCACGTGCGTGAGCTTGGTGCCGGCCATCGATTGCAGCAGCTCTGCGGCGAGATGGCTCGCACTGCCGCTGCCGAGCGACGCGTAGTTGAGCTGGCCCGGCTTGGCTTTGGCGAGTGCGACGAACTCCTTCGCGTTGGCGACACCGAGCGAAACCGGCGCCACCATCACGTAAGGCGCGGTTGCCACCATCGAGACCGGCGCGAAATCCCGCACGGTGTCTACCGATAATTTTTTGTAGAGCGCCGCATTGATCGCGATGTTCGCGGTGTTGCCCATCATCAGCGTGTAGCCGTCGCGCGGCGCGGTGGCCGCGATCTCGGTGCCGATCACGCCACCGGAACCCGCGCGATTATCGATGACGACTTGCTGGCCCCACGCCTCTGACAACTTCTGGCCGACCGCGCGCGCGAACACATCCGCCGAGCCGCCGGCGGAGAACGGCACGACAACGCGCACGGGGCGGTTCGGGTAGACTTCGGCTGCGTTGGCAATCGCGGCCAACGCAAACAGCAATACGGCAAGGGTGAATCGCATCCGTCGATAGTAACTAAATGCAAAGTAGCAGCGCAATATACAATCGTCGACTTGACTGCTTCGTCCTACATGCCATATCTAGACCTGACTCCCGATTTCCGGCTCTTCTACGAAATCGACGACCACACCGATCCATGGACCGAGCCTGAGTCCATCGTGATGGTGCACGGCTTTACCGAGAACACCGACGCATGGCGCGCATGGGTGCCGCACTTTGCGCGCAAGTATCGCGTCATCCGCTTCGACCAGCGCGGCTTCGGCCGCTCGACGCCGGTGACGCGCGATTTCAAATTCACCAACGAGCTATGGGTCGACAACGTCGCGCGCGTGATCGAGCACCTCGCGGGCGGCTCCGCGCACGTGATAGGCGCGAAGAGCGGCGGCCTCGTTACGATAGAGCTCGCTGCGCGGCGGCCCTATCTCGTAAAATCAATAATCCTTGCGTCTACGCCGCTCGATCCGCCGCAGCCGCAGAACTGGCTCGCGCATATGGAAAAGCACGGCATGCGCAGTTGGGCCCGCGTAACCATGCCGCCGCGCCTCGGCAGCAACATGCCGCCGCGCGGCACTGATTGGTGGGTCGACATGATGGGCAGCACATCGCTGGAAACCGCCCATGCTTATCTGCGCTGGGTCAGCACGATCAATGTGGGCCCCGATTTGTCCCGCGTGAACTGCCCGGCGCTGGTGTTAACGACGACCGCGCCGCGGCGCGCGTACAGCAGATCGGACCTGGAGGTTTATCGCGAACAACTGCCGCAGGCCGAAATCGCAGCCCTCGCGGTCGACGGCTATCACGTCGCCGCCAGCGCCCCCGACGAATCCGCGCGCATCACGCTGGATTTTCTGCGCCGCTATGGCGAAGGCAAAATGCGCGGGCGCAACACTAAAGCTACTCCGCCGTCACGCCGGTCGACTTGATGATCTTCGCCCATTTGACGATCTCGGACTTGATGTAAGCGGCGAATTCCTCCGGAGTGTCGCCGACCGGGTCTATGCCCTGCGCGACCAGCCGCTCCCTCACTTCGGGCAGCGCGAGCGCCGCGATGATTTCCTTGTTCAGGCGCGCGACGATGGCGCGCACGGTGCCGGCCGGCGCGATCACGCCGTACCATGTGCCGGCTTCGTATCCCGGCAAGCCCGATTCGGCGACGGTCGGCAATTCAGGCATGAATGATGAGCGTTTCGCGCTCGTCACGGCGATGGCACGCAGGCGCCCGCCTTTCACGAACGGCACGACGGAGAGCGCCGTGCTGAAGCATACCTGCAGCCGGCCCGCGCTTAAGTCGGTCAGGCCCGGCCCGCTGCCCTTGTAAGGCACGTGGGTCAGCTTCACGTTCGCCATGGCAGCAAACAGCTCTCCGCCGAGATGCGTTGCATTGCCGGTGCCCGCCGACGGATAAGCGAGCTCGCCCGGCCTGGCGCGCGCGGCGTTGATGAGATCGGTCACGCTTTTGAGCGGCGAAGCGGCCGGCACGGCGATGATCAAAGGGCTCGAGCCGACACGGCTTACCGGCCCGAAGCTCTTGACGGAATCGTACGGGAGCTTGGGATACAACGTCGCGTTGATCGCCTGCGTGCTGCTCGTCATAATCAGCGTGTAACCGTCGGGTGCCGCTTTCGCGACGATCTCCATGCCGACAATAGTGTTCGCGCCCGGACGGTTGTCGACCACGACGGACTGGCCGATGCTCTTGGTCATTTCGACCGCCACCGCGCGAGACACCAGATCGTTGCCACCGCCGGGCGTGAACGGCGAGATCAGGCGGATCGGCCGCGCTGGATAAGACTCCGCTACGGCTGCGCTCATGGAAACGCACCCAATGGCCAAAACAAGCAATCGCATCGAAAACGATTCAGCCACAGATAAATACGGACGAACACAGATGGTATTCACAGAACTAACACCTGCATGGGGCATGCTATCTTTTGGTCGATGCGGGGCTGTTAATTGTCTCTCGCCGATTTCCCATGGTTTATCTGCGTTCATCTGTGGCATTCATTTGCTTTAGTCAATCCGCGCGCCGGAGTCCTTGACCACCTTCGCCCACTTCGCGATTTCGGCCCTTTGAAACGCCGCGAATTCTTCCGGCGTATTCGCCATCACTTCGCTAGCCAGCCTGGTCAGGCGGTCGCGCATGTCCGCGGTGCGCAAAATTTTCACCGTCTCGTCGTGCAGTCGCGCAATGATCTCCCCACGCGTGCCGGCCGGCACGAAGACCCCGAACCATTGCAGAGCCTCGAAACCTTTCAGCCCCGATTCGGCGACGGTCGGTACTTGCGGCATGATCTGCGAGCGCTTGAGGCTTGTCACGGCGAGCGCCTTCAGCCGGCCCGATTGTATATAGGGCAGAAAGGACAGCGCGGTGCCGAACTCGAGCGACACCTGGCCGCCGACGAGATCGGCCAGCGCCGGCGCGTCGCCTTTATAAGGCACGTGCAGCATCTGCACGCCGGCCTGCGCCTTGAACATCTCGCCGACGAGATGCGAGACGCCGCCACTGCCGCTGGAGGCGAAACTCAGAGCGTCGGGTTTCGCTTTCGCCAGCGCTATCAGCTCCTTGACGTTTTTGGCCGGCACCGATGGATGGGCCGACAGCACGATGGTCGCTGTCGCAATGCCGGTGACGGGCGCAAAATCCTTGAGGGAGTCGTACGGCAGCTTTGCATACAGACTTTGCGCGATGGCATGCGTGCTGCTGGTGCCTATCAATATCGTATAACCGTCGGGCGGCGCCTTGGCCGCGAGGTCCGAGCCTATGGTGCCGGCCGCGCCGCCGCGGTTGTCGACGATCACCTGCTGGCCGAATGCATCGCCGAGCTTTTGCGCGACGAGCCGGGCGACGATATCAGTCGCGCCGCCAGCGGGAAACGGCACAATCATGCGCACGGGCTTGGCCGGATAGTTCTGCGCGTGCGCGAGCGGCGGAAGAATCGCGGCGAAGGCGATGGAAAGGATGAACAGCGGTTTCATGTGCGGGACTCGCGAAGGGAAAAGAACGGGGTAGCTGCAGAGCGGCGATTTTACATTTTCTGCTAGAGTAGCGGCTAACCCTGATCGAGGATCTTCCCGCATGCGATGCAGTGCGCCGTTCGCAGTTGGTCTTGCTTTATTGAGCGCGGCGGCTGGCGCAGCTGATTCTGCGTTCCCGACGCGACCCGTGCGCCTGATTGTCGGCTATCCGCCGGGCGGCGGCACCGATATCGCGGCACGGCTCATCGGCCAGCGCCTGACGCCGGTATTCGGCCAGACCGTCGTCATCGACAATCGCGCGGGCGCGAGCGGCACTATAGGCGCCGCCATCGTCGTCAACGCCGAGCCGGACGGCCATACACTATCGTTCGCGGCTTCGCCTGAAGTGGCTATCTATCGCGCGCTCATGAAGAATCCGCCGTACGATTCACTGAAGGATTTCCAGCCGGTGACTCTGGTCGGCCGCGTGCCCTTCATGCTCGTGGTGCATCCATCGGTCGCTGCGACCTCGGTAAAAGAACTCGTAGCTCTCGCCAAAGCCAAACCCGGCGCACTCAACTTCGCGTCGTTCGGCAACGGCACCTCCAACCATCTCGCCGGCGCGACGTTTTGCGCGGCCAACGGCGTCAACATCGTGCACATCCCTTATAAAGGCAGCGCGCCGGCCATCACTGATCTGCTCGGGGGCCAGGTGCAGATGACTTTCGACACCGTGCCCGTCGTGCTCCCACAGGTGCGTGCGGGCAAGTTGCGCGCGCTCGCGGTCGCCACGCCGAAGCGCTCGTCACTCGCGCCCGACGTGCCGACGATGGACGAAGCCGGCGTCGCGGGATTCTATGGCGGCACTTGGTTCGGCATATTGGCACCGGCACATACGCCCTCCGCCGCAGTGCAGCGGCTCAACAAGGAAATCGGCACTATCTTGCATGCTCCCGACGTCGTGCAGGTCTTCAGCGACCGCGGCATCGAGCCGGTCGGCAACAGCCCTGCCGAATTCCGCGCATTTATCGAGGCGGAGTCGCGGCGCTGGCTGAAGGTCGCACAGGATGCGGGAGTGAAGCCCGAGTAGAACTGCATGCTCCCTCGCCCCGTTGGCGGGGAGAGGGAATTTTTTACCGTTAAGGATTTCAAGTGAGCACTACCAGAACCATACTCAGCAACGCAACGCTGATCGACTGCGTCAATCCCAAGCCGGTCGCGAATGCCGTCGTCGTCATCGAGAAAGGCCGCATCGCGGAGATTTTCACCGGCGGACAAAAACCCGCGACCGGCGATGCGAAGGTCATCGATCTTAAAGGTGCATACCTAATGCCGGGGCTTTGGGATGTGCATATCCACCCGGACTACCTGTCGCTTGCCGAGATGCCGCTCGCCGACCAGGTCGCGCTGTTCGGCCACCGCCTGATGGCGGCGCTAACCGAGTCGGGCATCACCGGAGTGCGCTGCGCCGGCGCGCACCACTTCATGGACGTCGCGTGGAAGCGCGCATTCGATTCCGGCCAGCATATCGGCCCGCGCGTATTCGCCGCCGGCCATTTCCTGACGACCACCGGCGGACACTTCCTCACGTCCGGCCACGCGCTCGAATGCGACGGCCCGTACGGCTTCGTCAAGGCGATCCGCGAGCAGATCAAGAACGGCGTCGATCACATCAAGCTCAATCTCTCGGGCGGCATCATGGGCCCGCCGTGGGACTTGCACAAGCACTCCTTCCTGCTCGACGACGAGTTGAAAGCCGCGTTCGATATCGCGCACCTGCGCGAATTCAAAGTGATGGCGCACGCGACCAATCCGCAGGCCGTTAAAAACGCGGTGCGCCTCGGTGCGCACAGCATCGAGCACGGCTACATCATGGACGACGAGTGCATCGACCTCATGCTCAAGCACGATACCTGGTACGTGCCAACGCTTGCCATCAGCCATCTGACGCCTGAACAGGTCGACAACGAATGGGAACGCGCATGGGTGAAGCAACGCAACATGCCGCATTCGTTCTGCTGCCGTGCCGACGCCGCGGCCGACGTGCACGCGGACTGGTTCCGCAAAGCGCTCAAGGCCGGCGTCAAAATGGCGCTCGGCTCCGACATCCGTCCATTAAAGGACGCTGCGACGCTCGAAATGGGCTTGTGGGTCAAGGACGGCGCGACGACCTGGCAGACGCTGCTCGCGGCAACCAGACATGCCGCCGCCGTGTGCGGCGCCGCCGCTGATCTCGGCACCGTCGAAATCGGCAAGCTCGCCGATCTCATCGTCGTCCGCGCCAATCCGCTCGACGACATCAACAACGTGCGTCAGCTGCAGATCGTGTTCAAGGAAGGCAAAGTCGTTTCCGACAAGCGCTGCGTGTAATACGTCGGAACGACGCCGACATAATCCTCCCCTCGCCCCGAAGGGAGTCCCCTTGGGGGACAAGGGGTGGACCGAGATGGGGATGGGGTTAATTTCGCGCGCCGTCCGATTGTCCCCCATCCCCATCCCGCCTTCTCCTTGAAGGGGAAGGTGAGATTAGCGCCGCGCGAAGGAATCCGCGTTACTTCTCTCCGGCCACGAGGTAAGCCCACAGCGCAGCAATATCTTCGGGCTTGATCACGTCACCCCACGGCGGCATGTTCCTGACGCCGTTGGTCACCGAATCGATGAAACGCGCGCGCGAGTCGCGCGGGAAAGTCGCGAGATCGATCGCCCACGGCGGATTCTTCATGTTCGGGCCGTGGCACACCGCGCAATTTGTCGCATAGATCTCCGCGCCTTGCTTGATCTGCTCCGCGGGAAACTGCTGCGCGCGCGCCGTAGTCGCGCACACGCACGCAATGAGTAGCAACCACCGCATCGGGTTACTCCGGCATCAACGCGAACGTATAGACCGCGCCGCCGGTCGGCACCGCGTCGCCGGCCGAGCGTGTCGGATTGCTGCCGCCGCGCCCCGACAGGATCGTCACGTACTGGCGGCCCTTGTAGGTATAGGTAATCGGTGGGGCCGCGATACTGGAGCCGGTCTTGAACTGCCACAACGTCTGGCCCGTATCCTGATCGAGCGCGATGAACTCGCCGGTCAGTTTGCCGGTGAAGACGAGTCCGCCGTCGGTCCCGAGCATGCCTGCGGACGACGCGAAATCCCGCAGCGGAATTTTCCATTTAGGTACGCCGGTCAGCGGGTTGAGCGCGACATGGTAGCCCGAGATTTCCGGAATTTTGGAACTCGTTTCGATGCCCGTGAAACCGCCGCCGACCACGAATTTCTCATCGACGTACTTCAGCACGCGCGTGATTTCCCACGAATTAAGAAACAGCGTGTTGGTCTTCGCGTTATAAGAAGACAGCGTCGCATTGGTGCCGAGCCGCGGTATCAGGTCGACCGTTTCGCCCTTGAGCGCGCGCTCCAGCAGATCGGTCAGCACCGGCCGGCCGGTTTTCAGATCGATGTACTTGGCCCAGTTCTGGTTCACATACGGGTGCGCTGCAATCGGCTTGCCGGTCATGCGATCCAGCACGTAAAGAAAGCCGTTCTTGTTGACGTTGAGCAGGACTTTGCGCGGCTGTCCGTCAATGGCGATGTCGGCGATGATGTTCTCCGCCGTGCCGTCGAAATCGAAGCTGTCGTTCGGCACGAACTGGTAGTGCCAGACTATCTCACCGGTCTTCGGCCGGATCGCGAGCACGCTGGCGGCGTAGAGGCTGTCCATGCCGGCGCGGTATTTCGGATTGTACGGTTCCGCGTTGCCGGTGCCGATAAAGAAGAGATCGAGATCGGGATCGTACGAACCCGGCTGCCAGGTCGCACCGCCGCCGTACTTCCACGCATCGGGTAGATTAGCGTGGGGCCACGTCTCCGAGCCTTTTTGTCCCGGCTCGGGTATGGTCCACGTGCGCCACAACTGCCTGCCGGTCTCCGGATCGTAACCTTCGATGAAGCCGCGCGCCGTGCGATCGCCGCCCGCCATGCCGGAAATCAGCACGCCGTTGGCGATCGTGGGCGCGACGATGCCGCCGTAGCTTTCTTTCCACTCGCCGAATTTGGTTTTCCAGAGCTCCTTGCCCGTTGCCATATCGAGCGCCTGCACGTGCGCATCGACGGTCTGCCGGAAAATTTTTCCGTTGTAGATCGTTGCCGCGCCGCGCATGTAGGCACCGCCAGACGTTACCCGTAGAGCGCCACGGTCGTAGGTGACCGGCGTGCGCCAGATCTGGTGACCCGTCGCCGCGTCGATCGCATACGTCCAGTTGCCGTTCACCACGTACATGACGCCGTTGTAGACAGTGGGCTGCGAAAGCTCGCCCATGTCGTTCGAAAGGCTGAAGCTCCACACCGGCACCAGGCGTTTGACGTTTGATTTATTGATTTCCCTGAGGCCGCTGTACATCTTGAGGTCGTAGCCCATGCCGAAAGTCACGACGTTGTCGGTATTGGCGCCCGGGTTGGCGATTTCATACGTGCCGGGGCCGGCGCAGCCAGCAAGCACGAGCGCAGATGCGAGGACGGATAATTTTCTGATCATGTCGGTCTCCTGATAGGTATCGTGGTCGATGCGCAATCTACTCGTCCATCAGCGCAAACGTCCACACCATGCCGCCGGCGGGCACGCTGTTGGTGTTGAAGCGGCCGGACACGCTGCCGCCGCGGCCCGATAGCACGCTCACGTACTGCTTGCCTTTATACGTGTAAGTGATGGGCACCGCATTCACGCTGGAACCGGTCTTGAACTGCCACAGACGCTGGCCGTTGTCCTGGTCGAGCGCAATGACTTCGCCGGTCAAAAGCCCGGTAAATAGCAGCCCGCCGTCGGTCGCCAGCATCGCCGAGGAACCCGCGTAATCCATCATCGGCACCTGCCACACGACCTTGCCGGTCAGCGGCTCCAGCGCCAAATGATAGCCCGCGGGCTCGCCTGCAGGCACCGCCATGGTTGACGACATGCCGGTGAAATCTCCGCCGAGCACAAATTTGGCATCGGTGAATTTAAAAGTGCGCGGCAGGTTCCACGAATTCAGATACACGAGGTTGGTCTTCGGATTGATCGCCATCATCGTCGCATTGGTGCCGCGCGATGGATAGAGCACGACGCTTTCGCCTTTTTTCGCGCGTTCCTGCAGGTCGGTCAGCACCGGGCGCCCCGTGGCGAGATCGATATGCGATGCCCAGTTCACTTTCACGTACGGGTTTGCCGCGATCAATTTCCCGTTGGTGCGGTCGATTACGTACAAGAAGCCGTTCTTGTGCGCGTTGATGATCACCTTGCGCATCTGGCCATTGATCTGCATATCGGCGAGCTGCGGCTCCGACGTCGAGTCGAAATCGTAGGTATCGTTGGGAATGTACTGGTAGTACCACGCGATCTCGCCGGTCTTCGGGCGGATTGCGAGCACGCACGCGGTATACAAACTGTCGGCGCCGTCGCGATACACCGGGTTGTAAGGTTCGGCATTGCCGGTGCCCATATAGACGAGATCAAGCTCCGGATCGTACGAACCGGTCTGCCACGTGGAGCCGCCGCCGTATTTCCACGCGTCCGGCTTGGTCTTGTGCGGCCACGTCTCGGAGCCTTTCTCGCCCGGCGCAGGGATCGTCCACGTGCGCCACAGCCGCTTGCCCGTTTCGGGGTCGTAGCCTTCGATAAAACCGCGCGTCGTGCTCTCGCCGCCGCCGGTGCCGGAAATCAATACGCCGTTGGCGATCATCGGTGCGACGACACCCTTGTAGCCCTCGTTGAACTCGGCGTATTTCTGGCGCCAGATTTCCTTGCCCGTCTTGAGATCGAGCGCGATGACGTGCGCATCGAGGGTCTCGCGAAATAGCTTGCCGTTATAGATCGTCGCCGGCCCGCGCATCAGCGCGCCGCCGCCGGCTACGCGCAGCGCGCCGCGGTCGTAAGTGACCGGCGTGCGCCAGATTTGGCGGCCGGTCGCGAGGTCGATCGCGAACGTCCAGTTGCCGTTCACCACGTACATGACGCCGTTGTAGACGGTCGGCTGCGACAGATCGCCCATGTCGTTGGACGTGCTGAAGCTCCACACCGGCACGAGCCGCTTGATGTTCGTCTTGTTGATCTGCTTCAGCGGGCTGTACATTTTCAGGTCGTAGCCCATGCCGAACGTTGTCACGTTGTCCGTGTTGCCGGACTTGTTGATGAGATCGCTAGCGGTTTGCGCGTACGCACCCGCGCAGCACGCGCACAGCAATGCCGTCAGTATCTTTTTCATGCTTCCCCTCCGTTGACCGGTTTTTTTGACTTACGCAGGCCCATGCCGCACCGGGCGATGCAGCGACTGCAATGGATGTTACGTTATACGCCCCAATGCCACAACGCCTGAGGCGCTGCCGTCGCGCCGAGGGCTGGCGCGTTCACTCGCAAAGCGGGGCGGGGCGGGGCGGACCAGCCCGGTGAATACAATGTCAGCGCAATGCCGGATGTTGCCAATGGCCGCAGCGCAGGACATCCCCTGTCGTCGCTTTCGAGCTGCGAACAACGTCTATTGCGCGAGCTTTTTCTTCAGCAGGCTCGCCGCCTGCGTGTAGCCGCCGCCCAGGCCGTCGACGAAATGAATGTGGCGGTCGCGCCGGTCGCGCACGTAGCAGGACATGACGCTCGCTGAGCAGACCTTCAAGGCAAACACAAGATCGCCTTTTTCCTCGAGCGCAGTCAACGCGGTGACCAATGCAGCGCGCTGACCGGCGATGCCGGACATTACGGTGGTGACGCGCCCGTCTATCATCAGCGTGTCGGACAACTGCACCAGGCGGTCCAGGTAGTGAGTGCCCTTCCTGCTGAACGCGAAGTAAAGGCGGCCGGCGACCGTGCGCAGCCAGTTTTCCGCGAGGTAGGCGAAATCGAAGCGCCCGAGTCGCGCGCGCATCTCGGTCGCGATCTTGCCCAACGTCGTGTCGAGCTTGAGCGCGAGACGCGAAACCGGACTGCGTTGCGTCAGCGAGCCATAGATCGCCTCGATCTGCTTCAACACGCCGGAAATAATCGCCCCCTGGTGCTCCGGCCTGCGCACGTTGATCAGCAGGCACACGACTTCCTGCGTATTGACGGGCGGCGGGATGCTGTCCCAGCGGCATTCCATGCCCTCAAGGTCGACGGTGTCATCGTCAGCGGGTGCGGCCGGCGCAGCGTCCCCGCCTTTTACGATTCGTTCGGCATGCAGCAGCCCCTCGCCGAGCGCTACCGGAATGACGAGACCCTGGTGGTTGACATCGACCTTGGCGATCTTGAGCCCGACATTGTTGCGATAGATGTCCGCCACCGCGATGCGGCCGACCCTTAAGTCGAGCCCGAAATTCACGCGCGTGTTCTCGCGGTGCACGCGCAGCGCCGCTTCGACCGAGTCCGCAATGGCGGGCGGGGCCAGCAGCGTTGCGCCATCGCCGCCGAAAAAGAACGGCAACTCGACGCCGGCGCGATGCGCGATATTGAGCGCCGCGATGATGCTGCCTGCCGCCACGAGGTTGACCTGCTGGTACTTGCCGTCGTTCAATGCCTGCGTCGACTTGCGGACGTCGGTGAGCAGCACCTGCCAGTCATCCGGCACCGCGCTAAACTGCGTTTCGTCCCCCATCAGGTCGCTCAACGCGACTGTGTGGACGGGCAGTCCGGAATAAAAGCGCTCGGTCGTCACGCAACTCCGGCCATGAATTTCTTATTTGACATAGGGCAAATGTCGCGCCTGCGGGGCTGCATGCAACACTGGCGGCCTGACGAATCTCCCGGGAATTGGCATAACGTACGCGCTGAGCCGGCGGTCGTCTATGCACTAGTTAACGGCATCCATGATTTGATTTGTTATTGGCTGGCAGGCCTGGCGCATACCGGCGCGTACCGGTCCAAGTCCTGAGTGCCGAATCGAAACTGCCATTGGAGTCGCGACCGAAGGCAGCACTGAACTCTATCTATGCGATGCGCACGCTCCTTACCTGCCCGCGCCTTGCCGCGGCCCCAGCACGAACCACAGGATCAACCCGAGCACGGGCAACAGTATCACGACGAGTATCCACAACAGTTTCTTCTCGTTGGAAACGCCGCTCTGAAAAATATTGATGATCGCCCAGATGTCGCAGGCGAGTACCACAATGCCCCAGATGCTATAGCCCATATCGAACATTGGATCCCTTTCAGATGATTGAGTGCTCGCGCCTTAGCTTTTTCGGCCGCCGAAGACGAGCAGCAGTCCGCCGACCAGGATGGCGCCGACGCCGCCCCATACCGGAATATTGACCGTCTCCTTGTCCTTGATCGACATTTCGAGCGGGCCGATCTTCACGTCGTGCGTTTCTTTTGTGTAGGTAAATCCGCCGTAAGTCAGCGCGAGCGCGCCGGCGACGATCAATGCTATGGCCAATACTCTGATTGCGTTCATGGTGGCTCCTTCAACTTGCAGAGCACGGACCCAGCCGCGCGTATGGGGCATTTATAGCATCCACTCCACGGATACTCTGTACGGTAGCGAACATGACGGTACGCATGACCATTGCTGCGGACGCGCTGAACGAGTGAAAAGTAACAGCGAAGACTTGCGCCGCGTCTGCACACACAGGATCGGCGGCGAGGTGTGTCGATCGACAGCCGGCTGAAAACCGAAGGCTATGCCTGCCTTGCCGGCGCGGTTATTATTCGCGGCCATGTCATCCTGTTCTCTCCAGTCGCGGCGCGCGCTGGCCGTTTGCCTTGCATGGATCTGCGCGGGCGCCGCTGCGCAGCCGTCAGCGGACGTCAAAACGCTCGAGGCGGCTGCCCAACGCGGTGAGGTCACGGCGATCATGACGCTCGCCGAAAAATACAAGCGCGGCGAAGACGTCGAGCGCGATACGCCGAAATCCAACGCGCTCTACTGCAAGGCGGCCGCGCGCGGCAACGTCGATGCCATACTGGAACTGGGGCTGATCTATGCGTCGGGACGCGAAATGATGCCCAACGAAGGAATCGGCGCACTGCTGATCAACATGGCGGCGGAGCGCGGCAGCGAACGCGCGAAGGAAATCCTGCCGTACATCAGCCGCGGCACCGGCAGCCTCGCGCCCGCCTGCATGACCGAGGTGATTCCGGATCTCGTCCGCCTGCCCGCGGCGCGCAAGGACATCGAGCTGCTGGTGCTGCAGTACGCACCGCAATACTCGATAGATCCCGAGCTCGCGCTCGCCTTGATCTCGGCTGAATCGCGCTTTGACACGACAGCCGTATCGCCGAAAAACGCACGCGGACTGATGCAGTTGATTCCGGCGACGGCCGCGCGTTTCGGCGTGAAGAACGTCTTCAACACGGTCGACAATCTGAAGGGCGGCCTCGCCTACCTGCGCTGGCTGATGGCCTATTTCAAAGGCGACGTCGCACTCGTACTGGCGGCGTACAACTCGGGCGAAGAAACTGTCGAGCGCTACCGCGGTATTCCGCCCTATGCGGAAACGCGCAATTACGTGAAGCAGATCATGGCGAGCTACCGCAAGCCCAACCATCCTTTCCAGGCGGAAATCACGGCGCCGTCAGCGGCGCTGGGCCGCATCAAGCCTGGCGGGTGACGCCGGCCGCCGGGCCGTCAAAATTTATCCGGCCGGTTTTTCTTTGCTCCGCCGCAGCGCTCCGAAACGCAAGCACGCGGCGGCAGGCCTCGAATTATTTTTTGAACTTGATTTCCGCGGCAGTGACGCCGAGGTCGAGCGCGAGACCGGATGTTTTCTGCTTGAGGTTGATCACGACGCCTTTGTTGTTCTGAAAACTGGAAGCGTCGGCGCCCTTGACAACCGCAGCGCCGGCGGCGGCGGCCGAGTAGCTGCCTTCGAAGTCCTCGAGCTTGTTCAGTCCGCGCACTTCGCCGGTGGCATTGGACTTGGTCACGCCGATGATCGCGCCGGCGCGCAGGCCTTTCAGGTGGAAGGGATAATCCTTGCCCTGATAATGCAGAACGCCTTCGCCGCTCTGGCCGCCGACGATCAGGCCGATCTGCTTGACGTCGAGTTCGAGCGTCGCGCTGGCGGCCGAGGTCTTGATATCGGAGCCCGTCATGTTTTTCTTCATGTCGTCTGCGGCCGCAGCGATTTGCGGCAGGCCCGCGCCGGCGAGCGCGGCAAGAATTCCAGCGATCATAAGTTGGTTGCGCATTGCATTCTCTCCTTTGGTTGAAATGCCGATCGGACTTGACGTGCTTGAATCAAGCGAAACAAAAAAGCGGTTGCGCGCGCATTTTAACAGGCATCGTTCGCCGGCTGCAGCAGGCCATCAAGAGCGCCTGCCTTGCCTATTCCAGCGTCATGGCGCGTGACAAAACCAGTCGTCGTCTTTCACGTCGCGAATCTTGCTGAAGTCGATGTGCTGGTCCGCCTCGCGGCTGCGGTCGAAAAAAATGCGCATGACGGCCAGATAAGCGACGACTACGAATACCGCGCCCGCGATCAGCCATTCAATCGTCGTCATAATCATCGCGTTCTGAAAGGTGCAGGCCTATTCACTCCGGCTTGATTCCCGCGACCTTCAGGATGTGCGCGAACTTGCCGATCTCGCGCTCGAAAAATGCCGCCGCATCCGCCGGCGAGCTGCCGACCGGGTCGATGCCTTCGCGCGCCATGAAAGCCTTGACGTCGGAATGCTGCAGGCCCTTCACGGTTTCGGCGTTCAAACGTGCGATGGTTGCGGCCGGTGTTCCCGCTGACGCCAGCATCAGAAACCATTGATCGACGTCTATGCCCGGGTAAATCGAATCCAGCGTCGGCAGTTCGGGCAACACAGGCGACCTCTTGATCGTCGTCACCGCCAGCGCCCGCACCTTGCCGGCGCGCAGCATCGGCATCACGCTGTTCACGCCAGGGAACGCAACTTCGACTTCGCCGCTGATCAGCGCGTTGATGGCCGGGGCTGCGCCTTTATACGGAACGTGCGTCAGCGGCGCGCCGGAAATATTTGAGAACATGACGCCGGCGAGATGGCTCGATGCACCGGTGCCGTTCGATGCGAAGTTAAGCCCGCCCGGCGTGCGCCTGGCGAGCGCAACCAGTTCCTGCACCGTGCGCGCCGGCACCGACGGATGAATCGAAAGCAAACTTGAAGTGGAGCCGGCCTGCGTTACCGGCACCAGTTCTTTGCGGGCGTTGAACGGCACCTTCGGAAACAACGTCACATTGACAGCCACCGCCGTCGTGGTAAACAGCAGCGTATAGCCATCCGGCGGACTCTTTGCCACCAGCTCGGTGCCGATGTTGCCGCCCGCGCCGGCGCGGTTGTCAACGAACACCGTCTGGCCGAACGCCTCCTGCAGGCGCTGGGCAACGATGCGGGCAAAGACGTCGGTGCCGCCGCCGGGCGCGAACGGGACGACGATGCGGACGGAACGGGCCGGGAACTCCTGCGCATCGACGATTGTGGCAACGGCTGACGCCGAGAGGGTGATAAGCAGCGCGCCGACCATTTCTTGAGCGTCCACGAGTCCCCTCCTATCGCTGACCACTAGCCTCCGGGCCTTGACCCATCATAACACCGGGGCTCTATAATCAATTTCATGCTCAATGCATCTATCGTCGCTGCGGCCGCCGTCGTAACCGCGCTGCTCTGCACCGGCGTACGCGCGCAAAACTATCCGGCGAAACCCATACGCTTGATTGTCGGATTCCCCGCCGGCTCGGCGAGCGACATCGTGGGACGGATGATCGGGCAGAAGCTTGCCGAACAAATTGGCGAGCAAGTCGTAGCAGACAACCGCGCCGGCGCGGGCGGCAATCTCGGGCTCGCCCTGGCGGCGAAATCGCCGCCTGACGGCTACACGATAGCGATCGCAACTGCGAGTATCGCCGTGAGCCCCGCGCTGTATGCAAATCCGGGCTACGACCCCGTCAAAGATCTGGCGCCCGTCGCGCGGCTCACGGCTAGCCCGAACATCCTGCTCGTGCATCCATCCGTGCCGGCCAAAACCTTGCGCGAATTCATCAGCCTCGCGAAAGCGCGTCCGGGCAAACTCAACTTCGGTTCCGGCGGCACCGGCACGACGAACCATCTCGCCAACGAACTGCTCAAGCATCTCGAGAAAATCGACATCGTCCACGTGCCTTATAAGGGCGTCACGCAGGCGATGACGGCAATGATGGGCGGCGAAGTGGATGAGGTCGTGATGCCGGTCTCGACGGCGATACCGCAAATCAGGACCGGCAAGGTGCGCGCTCTCGCGGTGCTGACCGATCAGCGTATTCCGTCTTTGCCGACAGTACCGACCGGCATAGAAGCCGGCGTGCCCGGCTTCACCATGCCCCTGTGGTACGGCATGTTCGCGCCGGCAGCGACCCCGACGGAAATCATCGCGCGCTTGAACCGGGAGCTGGTAAAAGCACTGGAAGATCCGAACTTGCGCGAGCGGCTTGACAGTATCGGCGTCGGTGCGTGGCCGGGCTCGCCCGAGGAACTCAGGGACTTGCTGAAAGCGGATATCGAAAGATATGGGGCGGTCGCGAGAAGTGCGGGGTTGGCGAAGCAGTAAAGGCTGTCAGCGTCCGCCACCCTGCTCCGAATCGGAAACCCGCCTCGATATTCTAGCCGGCGATCTTCGGCTCACCCACGTTCCCGCGCGCATTCAGCGCCTCACGCATTCTTGCCGCCAGTTCTTCCTGCGAGAGTGGTACATCCTGAGCTTCTTCGCCCTTCCACTTGGCCTCGGCCATCGTTTGCTCATCGGCGACGATCGCGCGGGCGGCAATGTGTTTCTTGTTTTTATAGAATTCAAGCTGTTCTTTGATTATCGTTTTCAGGATGAAGAACAAGATCAGCCCCACGACTGCAAAGCAGCCGATCATGGCCCACGTCCAGAAGTCGCGGCATGTTTTCTCGCTCATCGGATGGGTAGCGCAGTACGCGCAATAGGCCCATAGCCGCTGGAGAAAATCCACATACGGCTGCATCATTTCGAACGCCTTCATGCTGCCCCCTGATGTTTTTTTGGAGCGAATGCTCTTTATAGGCGCCAGCTTCCGCCGGTGCCGTGCCGCCGTCAAGCATACTCATAACGACGGCTGGAAAAGCCCGCGCATGCCAGGGGAATATCCTGGCGTCCGGCAGTGTCAGGACGGCAATGCCTCATTTGTGTGCGCCACCGCACAGTCGCTTGGCCTTGACGAGACGAAGCTCCCCTATCGCATTTTCATCCCGACGGAGGAGTTCCATGGATTCCATGCTAATGCTGAAAACGTCGTTCGCGCTAATGACAATTACCGCGCTGGGCGGCGTGGTGATGACGATCATTCGCTTTGCAAAGAACACGAATCCGCCCGCGTGGCTTGCCATGCTGCATGGCTTGCTCGCCGCCAGTGGACTGACGCTGCTTCTCTTTGCCTATTTTTCGGTCGGCCTGCCCGTTCTTGCCGCGTGGGGTCTGCTGTTGTTTGTGATCGCCGCGGCAGGCGGCGCGTTTATGGCGCTGGCCTACGATACGCGATTGCTGCCGAAAGCTATCGTGGTGGCGCACGCTTTGCTGGCCGTCTGCGGCTATGCGTTGATCCTGGTCGCATTGTGCGGGGAGAGCTAAGGGCGCAACTCGGCGCACGCGAATAGTTTCGCAGCGCAATTCGCCGCATTGCGCGAACCGCCGCGCGGGTGGTTTACCTGAAAATAGCTTTGGGGATCATGCCGTGGACGCCCTTTGTCCCGTCCACGACCTGCGTCACGTGGTAGTCCACTGCCACGCTCGCAATCATGTACGCCTCCTGCCGCGTGAGGTGCGGAAAGCGGCCGGTGATAAAAGCAATCGTCTCGCGCACGGCGATCTTCATCGCCTCGTCGAGGTCCGGGTTTAGCCCCATCACCATCCAGTGGGTCGGCGTCTCGGCGCGCGGCCACGTGAGCTTCATGTCCTTGCGCACGATGAACTGGAAGCGGCCGCGCAAGCCGGTTTCGATCGCGGTCAAGTCCACTTCGCCATGCCCCTGCGCCGCATGCGCGTCGCCCGCGGAAAACAAAGCGCCCTCCGCGTGCACCGGCAGATACAGAATGGCGCCGGCCGCGAGGTCCTTGTTGTCCAGGTTGCCCGCGTGGATGCCGGGCGGCGCGCTGCTGATGCGCCCCATCGACCCGTGCGGCGCGACACCCATGATGCCGAAGAACGGCCGCGTCAGCGGGATGACCACGCCCTTGGCCACCTCGGCAGTCCTGGCTGAGCGGTTGAGCGGAATCACGCGCTGCCAGAACGCGGGGAACTCGTCGGGCAGCGTGCCGTTATACGGACGTTGCGTGTTGTAGCCGTAGTCCACCGCGAGTGACACGTCGAGTATGCGCACTTCAAGCACGTCGCCTGGCACCGCGCCGTTGACGTAGATCGGCCCGGTCAGAAAATGCCCGCCCGGCCCGCGGTCTTTGATCTCCGCATGGACTTTGCGCACATAGTCAGGCACTGCGCTTGCCGGCACTGCGCCCGACGCATCGACCGCCGATGGTGCGATGGCGCTGGCGCTTTCAAGCTCGACGACGTCGCCCGACTCTATGGTAAGCACCGGTTTCAGCGCGGCATTGAAATTGCCGACGTGCACCGTGTCGGGCGACGGCATGAGCGTGTGCGTCTTCTGCGCCCATGCAGGCGCGCCGGCCAGCAGCGGCGTCAAAGCAGCGGCGGCAATTGTCATGGTCAGGCGTGCAGGTACTTTCATCGTCGATTCCTCTTGATTTCATTCAGCGCGAAAGCTTCCGCCTGCGCAGCGCGGCCGTCAAGTGGGACTATGACAACGTTCTAGCCATCACGCTGCCGCCCGCGCGGCCGGAAAGCGCATACGGATGAAGGCACTAGCGAAAAACCTGTATGCCGCCGCCATCGCCGCCGCAGCCACGCGCCAGCACGCGCCAATTTCGCGCCGGACACAACACTGATATTCTTCGGCACATCATGCTTGACACTCTGCGCAGCGTTCCGACTCCCGAAGGCTTCGAACTGACGCTGCGTCTTGCGGGGCCGGTGCCACGCTCGCTCGCTTTCGCCGTAGACCTGGCGATACGTGCCGTCGCCTACATCGTAGTAGCAATGGTCGTCGGCCAGCTCAAAGGCACCGGCACCGGCATTATTCTGATCGCGGTGTTTCTGCTCGAGTGGTTTTACCCGATCTTCTTCGAAGTGTGGTGGACCGGCGCGACGCCGGGCAAGCGCTCGTTCGGCCTCGTCGTTCTCAACGACAACGGGACGCCGGTCACGTTCGGCGCATCGGTCACGCGTAACCTGCTGCGCGCCGTGGATTTCCTGCCTTTTCTCTATGCGTTCGGGCTGATCGCGATGCTGCTCAATCGCGACTTCAAGCGCCTGGGCGACCTCGCGGCCGGCACTATCGTCGTCTATCGCGACAAGCCTGCCGTGAGAGGCGCCCTGCCCGATGCGCGATCGGTCGCACCGGCAGTGGTGCTGACGCTCGCGGAAAAACGCGCGGTGCTCGATTTTGCCGAACGCTTTGCCACGCTCACCGCGGAACGCGCCGACGAGCTTGCCGAGCACGCTGCGCCGCTCGTACGCGACTCGCGCCAGCCGGCGCAGGTGCTGCTGGGCATCGCGCACTATCAGCGGGGCAAGGCCGCGTGAATCAGGCGCTCTTCGAAAATCTCCACCGCAACGGCTGGCTCGAATTCGAAAGCTGGCTCGCGACACTCGGCAAGCGCGCCTCGGCGCGCGACGCCATGGCGCGCGCCGACGTCGCACGCCAATGGCCGCACCGTTACCGCGAGCTCGCGCACCACCTGGCGCTCGCGCGCGACCGAGCCTACAGTCCCGAGCTGGTGGATTTCCTGAATCAGCTCGCGCTGCGCGGCCATCAGGCGCTTTACGGCTCGCGCAGCAATGCTTTGAATGCGATGCTGCGTTTTGTCGGCCATGGCTTCCCGGCCATGGTGCGACAGGAGTCGCGGCTCGTGTGGGTGGCGCTTGCGTTGCTGTTCGTGCCGCTCTGCGGGCTTATCCTGCTGCTCCAGTATTTTCCGGAATTCATCCACTACCTGGTGGAACCGGGTCAACTGCGGTCCTTCGAGCGCATGTATCAGCCGGGCAACCCGGTCCTCGGGCCGCACCGCGAGGCCTCGAGCCAGGTAATGATGTTCGGCTTTTATATCTGGAACAATGTGAAGATCGATTTCCAGTGCTTCGCGGGCGGTCTCGCCTTCGGGCTCGGCTCTATCTTCTATCTGCTCTACAACGGATTCACACTCGGCGCGATCGCCGGCCACTTGACGCACCTTGGCTATATCAAGACGTTCTGGGGTTTCGTCGCCGGCCATAGCTCATGGGAGTTGCTGGGCGCGGCGATTTCCGGCGCCGCGGGGTTAAAGCTCGGCTGGGCGCTGGTGGCGCCCGGGCGCCTGACGCGCATTGCCGCGCTCAAGGCAGCGGCCGGCCCGGCGGTGCATCTGCTGTACGGCGCAGCAGGGATGACGGCGTTCGCGGCCGTCGTTGAAGCCTTCTGGTCGTCGCACGCTGCCATCCCGCCCCCCGTCAAATATGCCGTCGGCATCACGGGCTGGCTAATGTTCATTCTGTACTTCACGTTCGCCGGCCGCGGCCGCCAGGCCGATGCGCATTGACAATCTTTCAGTGGACTTGCGCACGCGCAACCCGTGGGAAGCGTTCGATCTCGGCTTTGCACTGGCGCGGCATGCGGGCGCGAATCTGTTCGTGGCTTTTGGTGTGCCTTTCTTTGGCGCGATGCTGGTGCTGAACCTCGTGTGCTGGAACCACCCCGCGGTCGCCATCGGCATCTCCTGGTGGCTAAAGCCCGCGTTCGACCGCATTGCGCTGCACGTTTTATCGCAAGCGGTTTTCGGCGACACGCCGTCGTGGCGCGAGACGCTCAAGAGCCTGCGGCAGATCCCGCGCACCGGCCTGCTGCATGCGTTGACGCTCGGGCGCTTCGACTTTGCGCGCAGCTTCCATCTCGCGGTACCGCAACTCGAAGGCCAGACCGGCAAGGCGCGGCGCGAGCGAATCGCGGTGCTCGACCGGACGGTACGCCGCCATGCCGTGTGGCTGACCATCGTGGTTCTCCATTTCGGTTATGTGCTGCTGCTCGGACTCGACGGCCTTCTCGGCATGTTTTCGCCGGAAGGGGTCGATTTAAGCCTGCATCTCGGCGAGCTTTTTTCGCGCACCGGCGAAATGACCGTCCTGCATCAGCAACTATTCAACTGCGCCTATGCATTAATCGACTGCGCACTGGAACCGCTCTACGTCGCGGCCGGTTTCTCGCTTTATCTCTCGCGCCGCACCGTGCTCGAAGGCTGGGACCTCGAGGTGGCATTCAAGCGCATGACCGGCCGCATCGCATCCAGCGGGGCGTTGACGCGAGCGGCGGCGGTATTGCTGGCCGCGTTGCTATTGCACGGCACAGCCGGCAACGATGCGTTGGCGCAAGCCCCGGCGGGCGAAGCGGCAAAGCCAGTCGAGATTGTGCCCGCCGCGGCGCCCTCGTCCGCGGGACCATCGACTGAAAAAAAAACCATCGACGAAATCCTGCAGGGCCCCGAGTTCGCTCAATTTGAAGAGCGCAAAGTGTGGCGCCGCAAGTCGCCGCTCGCTAAGGACAAGCCCGGTCTCGACGACGGCTGGGTCCAGTTCGCGCAAATCATGGCTGAAGTGTTGCGCTTCGCGGTCATTGCATTCGCCATCCTCGCCGTCGGCTGGCTCATTTACTATCTCGCGCAGCGACTCGGCTGGTTCAAAGAACTGATCGGCAAGCGCGGCAGCTACAAGCCCGACGTGCTGTTCGGGCTCGACCTGCGCGCCGAAAGCTTGCCCGACGATATTCCGGGCGCCGCGCGCGCGCTGCTCGCTCAGGGCGAAATGCGCGCTGCGCTGTCGCTGCTGTATCGCGGCGCGCTGCGCGTGCTGATCCACGAGCGCGAGCTCGACTTGCGCGACGGTGACACCGAAGGCGATTGCGTGCGGCGCGTGAACCGCGCGGTGCCCGGCGCGCCGGCCGAATACTTTCGCCGGCTCGTCGACGCGTGGGGCCTCATTGCTTATGCGCGTCGCGCGCCGGCCGCCGGTCTCGCGCAGGGCTTGATTGACGAATGGGCGCGGCACTTCATGCCGCCGCTCGAGGGTGCGCCCGCATGAAGCAGATCGGTATCCTCCCCATCATCACGGTACTGGCATTGATTGCCGGCACTGTCTGGTGGTTCATGACATTCGAGCGTGTCGACGAGCAAGCCTATACCGGCCTTAAGGGTGCTGCGCGCGACGACCCGTATCTCGCGCTGCGCCAGCTGCTGAAGCGCAACAATGTAAAACTGGAAGAGCCGGCCGTTGCCGCCACGCCCGCGGCCAAGTTTGACAACCTGCCGCCCGGCGGCACGTTGCTTTTGAGCGACCGGCGCTACATCGTGATGACGCCGGAGCGCGTGAAGAATATCCTCGCGTGGGTCGAGGCCGGCGGCCATCTGATTGTCGAGGCGGAATATCCGGGGCGTCCCGACCCGCTGCTGACGGCCTTCGGCATCGGCCGCCGCGATCTCGTCCGGCCCAAGACGGCCGCAGGCGCGGCGCCCGGCAAGCAGGCCGAAGCGGTTGAGGACGACGGTGAGGATGAAGGCGACAGCGCGGAACAAGTGCCGCAAGCATTGCCGAAGGGCCGGCCCCGCCGTCCGGTCGTCATCGCTGAAGTGAAGCTGCCGGATAATAAGCCGCCTCTGAAGATTCAGTTCAGCGCGTACCAGAACCTGGCCGCGCGCAAGAGCGACGGCTTTTGGCTGGCGGCGGATGAACTGGGCCAGCGCCTCGCCACGCGCGCGCAAGGCGCAGGACGCGTGACTGCGATTTCGAATTTCGATTTCCTCATCTATCGCGGCACGTTCGGCATCAAGACCGAAGCGCTGCAACCGACGCAGATCGGCAAGTACGATCATGCCGAATTGGTGGTGCGGCTCGTGCGCCTCAACGCAAACTATGCAACCGCGGCGCTGCGGCTGGTGCGCAGCCAGGAGAACGTTTCGCTCTGGACCTGGCTGCGCGAACACGCGGCGTCGGCACTCGCCAGCCTCGCGCTGCTGCTTGCCGTCTGGCTGTGGCGCGTGGTGCCGCGCTTCGGCCCGCTTGTGCCGGAACCGCCGCCCGCTGATCAGAAGCTCCTGAGCCATCTGGTCGCGGTGGGCCGCTTCTACTGGAAGCACATGCAGATCGTGGAAATCTACGCCAAGCTGCGCAACGCGTTCCTGCAGCGTCTGGGCGATCGCCGGCCCGGCATCGTCAGAAGCAAGGCCGGCGAGCGCAACGCACAGCTCGCGCAGCTCGCGGGCGTGCGCGTCGAAGCAGTCGAGCGCGCGCTCGATCAGCCCGCGCGGTCGGTCGGCGACCTTATACGAACTGCCGTGCTGTTGCAGCGACTGACGCAAAAACTCTGATCCGCATCGCTCACTTTTTTCATTTCGAAAGACACCATGCCACTGACCGACGAGCAAACGACGCAAGCCGCTAACCTGTTCACTTCGATGCGCAACGAGATTGCCAAAGCCGTGATCGGCCAGGCCGCGGTAGTCGAGCAGAGCCTGATCGCGCTCGCCGCGAGCGGGCACGTGCTGATCGAAGGCGTGCCGGGCCTCGGCAAGACGCTGCTGGTGTGCGCGATCGCCAAGACTTTCGAGGGCCAGTTCGCGCGCATCCAGTTTACGCCCGACCTGATGCCGTCGGACGTGACAGGCCACAGCGTCTACGATCCCGCCACCGGACAGTTTTCCACGCGCAAGGGGCCGGTGTTCACCAACCTGCTGCTGGCGGACGAAATCAATCGCGCGCCGGCCAAGACGCAAGCCGCGCTGCTTGAGGTAATGCAGGAGGCGCAGGTCACCATCGAAGGCGCCGCGCATGCGCTGGCGCAGCCTTTCATGGTACTGGCGACGCAAAACCCGGTCGAGCAGGAAGGCACTTATCCGCTGCCCGAGGCGCAGCTCGATCGTTTCCTGCTCAAAATCCGCATCGATTACCCGGCGCACGGCGATGAAGTCGCGATGACGCGCAGCGTCACCAACGGCAAGAGCGGCGACAAGCTGGCGGTGGACGCCGTGCAGACTTTGCTGAAACCGCAGACCGTACGCACCCTGCAGCAGATGACGGCGATGGTCGATGTAAGCGACGAAGTGCTCGACTACGCGGTGCGCATTGTGCGCAAAACGCGCGAGTTCACGGGCATTTCAAGCGGCGCCGGCTCGCGCGGCTGCTTGGCGCTGGTGCGCGCCGCGCGCGCGCTGGCGCTGATGGGTGCGCGCAACTACGTGACGCCCGACGATATCAAGCGTGTCGTTCCGGCGTGCCTGCGCCATCGCGTGCGGCCGGCACCCGAGCTCGAAATCGAAGGCCGCGACAGCGATTCGCTGCTGATCGCCCTGCTTGAGCAGGTCGCGGCGCCACGCCAGTAACGCGCGCCCGCCGGAACAATCTGATGCCGTCTCTGCGTCCCGGCAAATTTCTGATTACGCTTGCAGCCGCCTGGCTGCTGCTGGGCATCGCCGCGGCCATCGCGCCCGCGTTGGAGATTGCATGGCAGATCGCCGGCGCGCTGTTGGCAATCGCAATGGTGACGGACTGGCTGGCCGTGCGCGCGCGTCCCGCAATCACAGTCACACGCGAAGTCGCGGGCTCGCTGCCGATCGGCGTGGCAAGCGAAGTGCGCCTGAAGATCGTCAATCATGGCACCCGCACGCTGGCGCTCGAGGTCTACGACCATCATCCGGCCAAAGCGCTGGTCGAAGGACTGCCGCTGGCACTCGTGCTGCCGCCCGGACGCAGCGCGCAGCTGCATTATCTGTTCACACCTTTGCAGCGCGGCGACATGCGCTTCGCCGGCTGTGACTTGCGCATCGCGGCGCCGCTGCGGCTGTGGGAGTACAAGCGCTTCTTCGCGGCCGAATCCGCCGCGCGCATCTACCCGAATTTCGCCGCGATCATACGCTACACGCTGCTCGCGACCGACAACCGCCTGTCGCAGATCGGCATATTGCAGCGGCGGCGGCGCGGCGAGGGGCTCGACTTTCACCAGTTACGTGAGTACCGCGAAGGCGATTCGCAGCGCCAGATCGACTGGAATGCAACCTCGCGCGCGCGCAAGCTGATCTCACGCGAGTACCGCGACGAGCGCGACCAGCAGATCGTGTTCCTGATCGACTGCGGCCGCCGCATGAGCGCCACGGACGCCGATGCCACGCACCTGACGCATTTCGATCATGTGCTCAATGCCGCGCTGCTGCTGGGCTACGTCAGCCTGCGCCAGGGCGACGCCGTCGGCTATATGACGTTCGCCACCGACGCGCCGCGCTTTTCGGCGCCGCGAAAGTCGGGCGCAACGGTCAACGTGCTGCTCAACGGCCTCTACGATATTCAGCCGGGGCTGATGGCGCCCGACTATTATCTGGCCGCTGTCGCGCTGTCGACCCGGCTGAAGCGCCGCGCGTTTGTGATCGTGCTTTCCAACCTGCGCGACGAGGACGACGACGTGTTAGCGCCTGCGCTGCGCCTGCTGCGCGAACGCCACCTGGTGTTATTCGCGTCGCTGCGCGAGCCGTCGCTCGACGAGGCGCTGACGGCACCGGTCAAAAGCCTGGACACCGCGCTCACGCACGCCGCGGCGCAGGACTACCTCCAGGAGCGCGCGCGGGCGATGAAGCGGATCGAGCACGGCGGCACCATGACGATAGACGTTGAGCCGAAAAAACTGCCCATCGCGCTGGTAAACCGTTATCTGGAGATCAAGCGGGCCGGACGCCTTTAGCCGGCACCGCCCCGATTGACCGCGTCGGACACGGGGTCTATATTGGTCCGGCAGTACGGCCATGATGTCAAATGCATAACACGCCGTTGCTCGAATCAGCACACACAATAAAGGGAGAGCCCCATGGAAAACGTCTACCAGGCGCCGCGCGCGGTCGTTGGCGAAGTCGATAACGGTGAGAACAATTCGGGCGGCGGCAAGTCGATTGAATTACCGCCCGGTATCGCGGGATGGAGCTGGGGCGCTTTTGTTCTCAACTGGATCTGGGCAGTGTTCAACAAAACGTGGATCGGGCTGGTTTGCTTCGTGCCCTATGTCGGCATCATTATGACCTTCTACCTCGGATTCAAAGGGCGCGAACTGGCCTGGCGCAACAAGCGGTGGGACAGCGTAGAACATTTTAACGAGGTGCAGAAGAAATGGTCCGCATGGGGCGCAGGGCTGTTCATTATCGGCATGATAGGCATACTCGCAGCAGTCTTGATTCCAATATTCGCCGGGCGGCATTAAATCAGGAGCTGCAGCGTCCCGGCAGCAGCAACTGAAGCGCGCTTTTAAATCAGCTTCACCAGCTGCTTGCCGAAGTTTTTACCGTTCAAGAGACCGATGAATGCCTGCGGGGCATTCTCGAGGCCCTGCGCGATGCTCTCGCGATATTTGAGCTTGCCCTCGTGCACGAGTGTCGCAAGCTCCTTCAGCGCCGGCCGCCACAGGTCCATGTGGTCCGAGCAGATGAATCCACGCATCTGTATGCGGTTGACGAGGATCGAGCGGCAGTTGCGCAATGTCAACGCGTCCGGATTGTTATAGCCCGAAATCTGCCCGCATAGCGCAATTCGCGAGAACGCATTCATCTGCAGCAGCAGCGCGTCGAGGATAGGCCCGCCGACGTTGTCGAAATAAACATCGACGCCTTGCGGGCAGGCGGCCGTGAGATCGGCGTCCAGCCTGCCCGCCTTGTAGTCGACGCACGCATCGAGGCCCAACTCATCAACGACATATTCGCATTTGGCTTTTCCGCCCGCGATGCCGACCGCGCGGCAGCCGCGCAATTTCGCCAGCTGGCCGACGACGCCACCGACCGCGCCGCTCGCCGCTGACACCACTACGGTCTCGCCCGCCTTGGGCTTACCGTGCTCGTTGAGCCCGATCCACGCCGTGACACCCGGCATGCCGACAGCCCCGAGGTAAGCCGGGAGCGGGACATACGCGGGATCGACCTTGCGCACGCCGCCGCCGTCGCTCTTGCCGTAGAGCTGCCAGCCGGTGCGCGTCTCGACGAAATCGCCAACCTTGAATTTTTCATGTTTCGATGCGACGACTTCGCCGACCGCCGTGCCGACCATCACCTCGCCGACTTCGGCTTTTTTCGCGTAAGACTTTGCGTCGTCCATGCGGCCGCGCATATAAGGATCGAGCGACATATAGTGCGCGCGCACGACAAATTCGCCGTCGCCGGCTTGCGGCACGTCCGCTTCGGCCATGCGGAAATGCTTCTCTTCGACCGCGCCCTGCGGACGCGCCGCGAGCAGTATCTGCTTGTTCATCATTTTGGCTCTCCGGTTGAGTCGTCAATACATACACCCGCTGCGCCGCGGATGCAACGCGCCTCCCGTAGTAAACTGTCGACCTCGCGCATCCACAAGAAATTATCCGGGGAGTTCATCGCATGGATTTGAAGTTAAAGGGCCAGACCGCGCTCGTGACCGGCGCATCACGCGGCATCGGTCTCGCGGTCGCTCATGAGCTCGCGCGCGAGGGCTGCAACCTGCATCTGGCCTCGCGCACCGCGGCCGACCTTGAAGCGGCGCGCGCGGCCATCGCGCAACACAGCACAGTCAAAGTGCAGTGCTACGCGCTCGATCTCGGCGAATCGCGCAATATCGCGTCGCTGGTGCAGCAGGCCGGCGATGTCGACATCCTCGTCAACAACGCCGGGGTAACGCCCGCGGGCGAATTGCTCGAGATAGATGAAAAGCAGTGGCGCCAGGGCTGGGAGCTGAAGCTTTTCGGCTACATCAACCTGACACGCGAAATCTACGCGCGCATGCGCGCCCGCCGCGCGGGCGTCATCGTTAACGTCATCGGCGTTGCCGGCGAGCGGCCCCGTCAGAACTATATTGCGGGCACCACCGGCAATGCTGCGCTGATGGCATTCACGCGCACGCTCGGCGGCGACAGCATGGATTACGGCGTGCGCGTCGTCGGCATCAATCCGGGCCAGGTCGAAACCGACCGCCTGCGCACGCGGTTGCAGAAAAAAGCGCAAGACACCCTCGGCGACGCCAAACGCTGGAAAGAGATGCTGAAGAATCCGATGGGCCAGCCGCAGGAGATCGCCGACCTCGTCGCTTACCTCGCCTCGCCGCGCGCTTCGTTCATCAGCGGCACCGTCATCACCGCCGATGCCGGGCGCGCGGCGCGCCACGCCGACTAGCAGCTCTCCGATCTCGATTTGTCCGTGCACAGAGCTGTTAATTGCGTGGGTGCTTGCACGCTCGCGCTGGTCACGGCCGGTGCGCCCGCGCAATCGAGCTACCCCGACAAACCCGTCCGCCTGATCGTCCCCTACCCGCCTGGTGCGGGCACCGACATCATCGCGCGCACAGTCGGGCAGAAGCTCGGCGAAATACTCGGCCAGCAGATCGTCGTCGACAATCGCGGCGGCGCTGGCGGCGTGATAGGAGCGGATGCAGCAGCCAAGGCGCCGCCTGATGGCTACACGATGGTGCTCGTAACCAGCACGTTTGCGATGACACCTGCGCTGCAAAAGCCGCCGTACGATCCGGTGCGCGACTTTACGCCGCTGATCCTGCTCGCCGCGGTGCCGAACATCCTCGTCGTGAATCCATCGATGCCGGCGCACACAGTGCAAGAGCTCGTCGCGCTCGCACGTGCGAAGCCCAACGAAATCAGTTACGCAACGTCGGGCACGGGCACCGTTTCACACTTGCTGACCGAGTGGCTGCGCAGCACCGTCGGCGGCATGCAGTTGGTGCATGTCCCTTACAAGGGCAACGCGCAGGCGCTGACCGATCTGCTCGGCGGGCACGTCTCGATCATGTTTTCGGCGCTGCCGTCCGCGATGCCGCATCTGGCGAGCGGCCGTGTGCGTCCGCTTGCGATCACGAGCCGCAAGCGCTCGCCCGCCGTGCCGCAGGTGCCGACATTCATCGAGTCCGGCCTGCGGGATTTCGAATTTGCGTCCGAGTTCGGACTGCTGCTGCCCGCGCGCGCACCGCGCGAAATCGTCGCGCGGCTGAACCGCGAGATCGTAAAAATTCTGCGCATGCCAGACGTGCGCGAGCGTCTCGCGACGCAAGGCGCCGAACCCGTGGGCAATACGCCCGAGCAATACGCCGCCGCATTGAAGGCCGATCTCGCGCGCTGGGCGAAGGTGGTAAAGACGGCGGGAATTCGTGCAGACTGATAACCCATGAACCAATTAATTTTCGGCGTGGCAACCTTGCTCGCAGTTGCCGGCAGCGCTGCGACAGCAGCGGACTACCCGGAAAAACCCCTGCGCCTGCTCGTCGGTTTTTCGGCCGGCGGCAGCGCCGATATATCCGCGCGCGCCATCGCGAAAAAACTCGGCGAGACGCTCGCGACCAACGTGGTCATCGACAACCGCGGCGGTGCGGGCGGAAGCCTGGCCGCGCAGCTTGTCGCCGTGGCGCGACCCGACGGCTACACGCTGTTATGGGGAACGGTCGGCGCGCTGACGGTCACCCCGCTCATTGAAAAAGACCTTCCGTACAATCCGCAGACCGCGTTCGCCCCCGTCGGCCTGACGTTGACTTTCTGCAACGCGCTCATCACGCGCCAGGATTCACCGGTGCAGTCGGTTGCGCAGCTCATCGCGCTCGCGAAAGAAAAACAAGGCACGCTGAGCTACGGCACTCAAGGCATAGGCTCGGCCGGCTATCTGTCAGGCGAGTTATTCAAGAGTATGACGGGCACGCGCTTTACGCACATTCCATACAAAGGCGCGACCGAAATTCTCACCTCGGTCGTGAGCGGCGAGCTGCAGTCCAGCTTTATCAGCGTGACGGCAGCGGGTTCGCTGCGCAGCCGCATCCGCGTGCTGGCGGTCACCAGCCTCAACCGCGACCCCAGCCTGCCCGACGTGCCCTCAATGAGCGAAGCCGGCGTCAAGAATTACGACGCGACATTCTGGTACGGCCTGCTCGCGCCGGCGGGGACGTCTGCCGCCATCGTCAACAAGTTAAATTCGCATCTGCGCGCGGCGCTGGCCGACACGGCGGCAATGCGCGCGGTGCAGGCGCAGGGATTGAATCCCGCGCCCTCGACGCCGCAGGAGTACGCAGCGCGCATCAGGGCCGATTACCAGAAGTGGAAAAAAATCATTGCCGGCGCATGACGCGCGTATTGCCGCCGCGCGCGGAAAAGCGCATCCTTTGCTCCGGATAAAGAGTCGCCGTCGCCAGTTCAATTAAAACAACCGCATTCTCCAGGGAGGAAGTTGCCATGCATAAATCGCTCGCACTATTCATGACGTACGCCGCGCTGACCACTGCTGCCGTCGCGCAGGAATTTCCGCTCGCGGCACCTGCCGGCAAGGACAGCAACGCGCGCCAGGTTGCACCGGCCGGCGCGGTCAACCAGGGGCCGTTCAACAACTCGAACTGGAAATACGGCAACGCGTTCAATGCGCCGGCCGGCGCCAAAATCTGGAACCCCGCCAAATTGAAGCTGATGCAGGGCGGCAAGCTGGTGGGCGGCACGGTGCGCGGCGTCGCTGCGCCGAGCACCTATTGCGCCATGGCCGATGCCGGCTACGATTTCATCTGGACCGAGATGCAGCACGAAGGCTCGTCGTGGGGCGAAGTCTGGCGCGCCTGGTACTCGTGCCCGCACGCCAAGGCAGTGCCCGGCGTGCGCATTGCTTATACCGACGAGCGCGAAATTCAGCATGCGCTCGACGGCGGCGCGCTGGTGCTCGTCGTGCCGACGGTCGACACGGTCGAGGAAGCCAAAGAGGCGGTAGGCTGGGCCTACTTTCCGCCGCTCGGCAAACGCAGCCAGGGCGGCGGCCAGGCGTTCGAGCCGCACATGTGGGGCAACGTGCCGGGCGGTTACCGCAACACGATTAACGACAACCTCGTGCTGATATTGATGATAGAAACGCTCGAAGGCCTCAAGAACGCGGACGAGATCGCGAAAGTCCCCGGCGTCACCGCGGTATTCGCGGCGAGCGGAGACCTCGGCAATTTCAGCGGCTACAAGCAGGGTGATCCCGATTACGAGCGTGCCATCAACATCGTGCACGACGCGGCGATCAAGGCCGGCAAAAAACTTTGCGGCCCGTTCGCGTGGAAAAACCGCGCCGACTTCACGTGCTTCCAGGCGCAGAGCGAGTCGGTGCAGATCCAGCGCGGCGCGAAAGCCGAGCTTGGCGAACTCTTCAACACGCAGGCGAAACCCGAAGTCGGGCCGTACGCGCCGAGATAAGGCGCCAATAAAGGCAGCGGGTTCGGCGGCGGGGACACCCGCTGTCGCGTATCATCGCGTCTTCGATTTCGACTGCCCGCTGCAATTCCCCGCATGGAAGCTTTGCTCGTCTCCACCGGCGTCGTCGCCCTCGCCGAAATCGGCGACAAGACGCAACTGCTCGCCTTTATACTCGCGGCGCGTTTCAGAAAGCCCGTACCCATCATCGCCGGCATTCTCGTTGCCACGCTGGTCAATCACGGGCTCGCCGGCGCGCTCGGCGCGTGGATCACCACGGTAGTGAGCCCTGAGGTCATGCGTTGGGTGCTCGGGCTCTCGTTCATCGGCATGGCGGCGTGGACGCTGGTCCCGGACAAGATCGAAGAAGAAGAAACGCAGGTCGCGCGGCGACTCGGCGTGTTCGGCGCGACGCTGGTCACTTTTTTCCTGGCGGAGATGGGCGACAAGACGCAGATCGCGACGATCGCGCTCGCCGCGCACTACGGCGCGCCGCTGCTCGTCGTCATCGGCACCACGCTGGGCATGTTGATCGCGGATGTGCCGGCCGTTTTCATCGGCAACCGCTTCGCTGCGAAAATCCCGATGAAACTCGTGCACGGCATCGCGGCAGCCATCTTCGCCGCGATGGGCGTGCTGACCCTGCTGAAGATCGAAAAACTGTTCCAGTAGCGGGCGGCTGCTACTTCTGCTGGCGCTCCTGCGCGAGCTGGTCGAGATAGATTTTCTCGAGCTTCGCGACCGCGTCGCGATAGCCCTGCGGATCGACGAAGCGGTTCGGATCGTAGGCGTCGCCCGGCTTGTACTTCTCATGCAGATTGAACTGCTTCGCGTGCGATGCCACCCACACCTCGGGCACGATCTGCTTCTGCTTCGCGAACGTTTGCGCGTACGCCTCCGTGATGCCGGGATACCCCGGCATGCCGCTTACCTTCACGCCCGGATTGATCGACCCCATGTTGGCGATCAGCACGCGATAAGTGCGGCCGCCGTCCTGCGTCGTGTACGAAAAGCTCGTCGCGCCCTTGGTATGGCCGGGATGATGCATGACGGTCAGCTCAGTGTCGCCGAGCTTGACCTTGTCGCCGTCTTTGAGGCGCTGGTCGACTTTGACGGGCTCATACGTCGAGCCGCGGCCTTCCGGAAAGCGATAGTCGGAATTGCCGCCGTCTTCGAGCATGCCGCTGTCAGCTTCCTGCATCAGCATTTTCGCGCCGGTGATGCGCTTGAGCTCGGCCAGCCCCGCCGCATGGTCCCAATGACCATGCGTCGCGAGCAGCAGCTTGATATCGCCGACCTTGAAGCCGAGCTTCTCGATATTGGCGCGGATGGGCGCCACCGAATCGTTGACGCCGGTATTGATCAGCATGCTGCCGGCCGGGGTGACGATCAGGTAGACCGCGAGATCGTACGTGCCGACATAATACAGATTGCCCACGATGTGCAGCGGCGGGAAGGGCCGCACATAGATTTCGTTTTCTTTCGTGATGCGCGGCGGCGTGAATTTCGCCTGGGCGAGCACGCTGGCAGGACCCAATGCCACTGAGGCGGCAAAACCGGCGAGTATGAATTGCTTCCAGCGCATGCGGGAGACCTCCTGTTGATGTCGACGGGGCGCCGGCAGCTTCTGTAAAGTCTATCGCGGCTGCCTAGCATTGGACCTACGGCAACAGTATAGTGCGCCCGTGTCCGTCACATCAATACTACGTGCCGCGAGCCGCGTCGCGGAACAGTAGTGGACACAATATGTCAGGGGCCATTCATGTTGCCGGCGTGGTAATTCGTCGGCGGCTGCTCCACTACGTGCCACACCTTGTTGAAGCCGTCGCCGCTGATGTCACCGGGCTTCTGGTCTTTGCTCCAGTAATAGAGCGGCTTGCCCGACCACGCCCACTGTCTGGAGCCGTCGTCGCGGGTCACTATCGTCCAGTCTCCTCCCGATTGATCGGCGGCCGCCGGTGTGAAGGGCGGCCAATTGGTCGCGCATTGACCGTTGCAGACGCTCTTGCCCGGCGCGTCTTTATCGAACGTGTACAGCGTCATGCCGCTGGCGCCGGTCATGAGGCCGTTCGAGTAATGCACCGGCGCATACGGCAGGCTGGAGCAGCCGGCCGCCAGCATGAGCGCCGCGCCGCCGCACAGAACTTTGACGTGCTTCATCATCCCCCCTCAATTGCGTGCAAAAAATTTACCCCGTCGATTACAGCGACATATTGCCCGTGAGAGGCCGCGGTTCAGGTCTGACGGCGCGCCACACCTTGTTGAAGTTGTCGCCGGTCACGTCGCCGGGCTTCTGGTCTTTGCTCCAGTAGTAAAGCGGCTTGCCGAGCCATGCCCATTGCTTCGCGCCGTCGTCGCGCGTGATGACCGTCCAGTCGCCGCCCGATTGGTCGGACGAGCCTGCCGCCAGCGGCGGCCAGCTCGTTGCGCATTGTCCGTTGCAAACGCTCTTGCCCGAGCCCGCCGCATCTTTGTCGAACGTGTACAGCGTCATGCCGTTCGTGCCCGTCATGAGGCCGTTCGTATAATGGACGGGCGCATAAGGCAGGTTAGAGCATGCTGCCAGCGTCAATGCTGCCGCAGCCATTAACAACGCTCTTGAAGTGTGAGTCATTTTTCGCTCCGTGTTGTCTTCCGCAGGGATGCTCCTGCCACCCGTAAACACGCGGCGCGGGCGTTTATTCCCGGCCACCGCGCTCACTGCGGCGTGAATTTCTGGACGCGCCTGCCATATCCGGCCTCCGCGGTGTAGATATTGCCTTTCGAGTCGATCGCCATGTTGTGCAGCGAACGGAATTCGCCGGCCATGCGCCCGGGGCGCCCGAAACTGCCGATCTTGCGCCCGTCCTCGCGCTGCAGCACGTTGATTTCGGAGTTCGAGCCGTCGGCGATAAAGATAAAACGCTCGCCGGCATCGCGCGACGTCACGAGGTCGGCGATCGGGCCGCTCAGCGTCTGCGGATCGATGAAGAACTCGCGCACGTATGTACCGTCACGCAGGAACACCTGGATACGATTGTTCGGGCGGTCGCAAACGTAGAGCAGGCCGTCGCGCGTGCGGCGCACGCAATGCGGGTTGCCGAACTGCTTCGACGGCGCGGCGCCGGGGACGTAATTCGGCATTGTGTCGTCGCGCGGAACGGCGCCGTACGCGCCCCAGTGCCGCTTGTATTCGCCGGTGGCTGCGTTGAACACGATCACGCGGTGGTTGCCGTAGCCGTCGCCGACATATATCTCGTTGGCAGCACCATCAGACTCGATTGCCGCGGGGCGACCCAGCTGCGTGCGGCTGTTGCTGCCTTCGGATTTGCCGGCCTTGCCGATCTGCATGATGAAGCGGCCGTCGCGCGTGAACTTGAGCACCTGCCCGTCGAGCGGGTCGTTGCCCGAAATCCACACGTTGCCCTGCCAGTCGACGTGGATGCCGTGCTCGTTCTTCGGCCAGTCGTAGCCGGCGCCGGGGCCGCCCCAGCCCTGCACGTAGCGGCCGTCCTGGTCGAATTCCATCACGGGCGGCGCCGCCGCGCAGCAGCGGTTGAGCGGCGGTTTTTTCTGCGCGCCCTGATCGTCCTCGAGCAGCGTGTTCGGGCGGTGCAGCACCCACACATGGTCGCGGCTGTCGACCGCCACGCTTGAAACCTGGCCCCAGATCCAGTTGTCTTTCAGCGGCTGCGGCCAGTAAGCGTCCACCTTGTCCTGCGGCGCGGCGCCGCCGGTTTGCAGATTTGCGCACCCGGCGACGCCCGCGGCCGCAAACGCCGCAGCGACTGCGTACGTTTTCCAATTGTTGGATTGCATGTTATCCCCGTCCTGATTTTTATAATTTATTTCGCTCACCCGCCGGGTTTTGCCGCGGCCTGTTCGCGCATCCATTGTAAACGCAGATCGACGCATTGTTGCTCGAGCACGCCAGTAACGACATCGAGCCTGCGCCGGGTCAGCGCAAGAAACGTTTCCACCGAATAATCGCCGGTATCGAGCCGCTTCAGCGCGGCATGGCGCGCGCCCAGCACCAGCCGCTCGATTTTCGCTTCGAGCATCATCCACAAGCACATCGGGCACGGCTCAAGCGTGCAGTACAGGGTCGCGCCGGCGAGTTCGAGCGTATCCAGCTTGCGGCAGGCGGCGCGTATCGCCGCCACTTCGGCGTGCGCGCTCGGGTCGCGGTCGCCGTATATGGTGTTACGCCCACGGGCGAGAATCTCTCCGTCGCGCACGATCAGCGCCGCCACCGGCCGGTTACCTGCCGCGTAGGCAGCGCGCGCATCCTCAAATGCAAGCTCCATGTACTGCAGGGGGTCCATCGCTTCGCTCAATGCGTGAGGAGATTAATCGACCCTCACGCCGGCGCGCTTGACGGCGGCGCCCCAGCGCGCGATTTCGCTTTTCAGGAATTCCATCGCTTCGCGCGGTGAATTTCCCAGCGGGTCGGCACCGCCGCGCGTCAGCAAGTCAATCATATCCCTGTCCTTCAATGCCTTCAGGGTCTCGATGTTGATCTTGTTGACAACCGCTGGCGGCGTCTTGCCCGGCACCAGAATCATGTACCACGACGTAGCTTCGTAGCCGGGCACACCCGATTCGGCAACTGTCGGCACGTCGGGCAGCGTAGCCGCGCGTTTTGGCGATGTTACGGCGAGCACGCGAAGGCGGCCGCCTTCGACCGCGCCTATCATCGCGAGCAGCGGATTGATGTAAAGCTGGACGCGGCCGCTGATGAGATCGGGCAGCGCCGGGCCGGTGCCTTTGTATGGAACGTGGCTCAGTTCGATACCCGTCATGCCGCTCAACATTTCAGCCGCGAGATGCGACGCCGAGCCGGGGCCCGACGATGCATAGGAGATCTCGCGCGGCTTCGCCTTGGCCAGCGCGATCAGCTCGCGAACATTCTTTCTTGACCGGCAGCGACGCCGGCACCACCATGACGAGGGGCTGCGTCGCGATCACCGTTACCGGCAGGAGATCGCGTACCGCGTCGTACGGCAATCGGGTCATCAGCGTCGCATTGATCGCGTGCGAGGGATTGACGAGCACCATGGTATGGCCATCCGGCGTAGCTTTCGCCACCAGATCGATGCCGATCGTCATGCCTGCGCCCGGCCGGTTGTCGACCACCACCTGCTGGCCCCACGCCGCCGAATATTTGATGCCCAGCGCGCGCGCCAGTGGGTCGGAGCCGCCGCCGGTCGCGGTCGGGACGATGAAGCGTATCGGTTTGGTCGGGAAAGCCTGATCCGCGGCATGCGCGCCAAGCGTGGCCGCGGCGCAGGTGCAGACAGCGGCGGCGCACAGAACTTCAAGCCGAAAATTTTTCATAGACGATTACCAACGAAGATGTTCATACGGTTGCGACCGGCGTCACCGGCGAGCCTGCCGCGCCCGGCATGCGCAGCGGCGGCGCGGTCAGCAGGAAGCGGCTGCGTTTGTTCGCGCGCAGCCAGGCGGCAAGTTCACTCAGATACCACAATTCGCCGAGGTGAATGCCGAGCTTCACCAGGCAATGCTCGTGCAGCGGCAACTGCGCGCCGCGATGGGCGAGGCGCGGATCGGCACCCAGCGTCGACGATCTTTCCACCGCAAGATTGTCGGCGGCGATAGCGGCGATGCCGCTGTCCGCTATCCATTCGAGCAACCGCTTGTCGTATCCGTCGAGCACGGTGCATTGCGTCTTGATGGCATTGTCGAGCTTGCCGTTCGCATCGCGTATCAACTGGCCGAGGCCGGTGTGCAGGCACAGGATATCGCCTTCCTCCACCGTTACCGCATCCTCTTTCATCACGCGCTCCAGCATTTCCATGGTCACCGCAACGCGCTCGTCCCTGAAATGATGGCGCAGGTCGATCATTACGGCGCGCCCCTGCACGCCCGTTGCAGCCATTTCCTCGACGGACAAAGCAATGGCGCCGAGTTCGCCATGCAGTCCGCGGCCGGCGTCATCGACCAGATGAAACCCGTTGTACGAGACTTTCTCGGCCACGCCGTCGCCGTCGGCATCGAACATCGTGCCCTTGTGGGCGAAGCCGTCCCAATGCGTCGAATACTGCGAATAGAGCATGATCGCCTCGTCGGAGCCGACGTCGGTGTACCGCGGGTCGGCTTCCTGCATCGCGAGGTTGAAATAGACCTCGCCCCCCGGCTTGAACACGGGGTGGAACGCCGGCGGGAAGCGGCCCTGGTTGAGCACATTGCCGCCGGGCAGGTTGAGCGGATGCGAGAGACAGAACACCTCGCCGGTTTTGACTTCCTGCAAGGCGCGCAGACGGCGTTCCGCGGTGAGCAGGTTCATGCGCCCATGCTGATCGTCGTCACCGAATTCGCCCCAGTTCGAACCGGCAGGGCGATCTTTCCAGCGTTTGGACATGAGAGTGCCTGACTGAAGGTTTTAGTGCGGGATGCGAATTATGTCAGCGGCGGATGCAGCCGGCCTGCCGCGTCAGTTCAGCACTCGCGGCGCGGCTTCGTCCGCGGCGGCGGGCGCACCTGTCGGCAGCGTCAGCATCATGTCCCATTCGGCTTTCGCCGTGACATCCTGCAAGAGCTTGCACAGTCCGTGCAGCAGAATGTCGTCGAGCGCGAGCGTCACGCCCTGACCATGGTGCGGCAACAGCATGAGCACGTGCTTGCCCTGCTCATTGCGGCCGGTATTGATGCGCGCGACCACCAGCGGTTCCGCGCCGAGCGGGCGCTCGCGGCCCGCTTCGTCATACGGCTTGGAAAAATTCGCTTTCGACAGCGCCTGCTCGCGTTCCATGCCCAGCAACGCCTGGCGCGCTTCAGGCAGCGGCTGCTGCGCTATGCGCGGCACCGACTCGACCATCTTCACCAGCAGCGGCCACAAGAGTTTTACGCAGCGCCGCGTCAGCCACAGCAGAATTTCGCTGCGCTCGCCGCTCGCCAGCCGCATCAGCAGCCGGTCCTGCTCCGGGTTGAACTCGATCCTGATCTGCTCGAGGTTCAAGCCGTTACCTTGATCGCGCGCAATGCTTCGGCGAATTTCGCGACGTCCTGGAATCGACCCTGCGGGTTCTTCGCCAGCGCGCGCGCAACGATGGCGTCGAATTCCGGCGGCACTTTGGGATTGAGCTGTGATGGCCGCACCGCCGGCTCGGTCACGATGCGGGTCAGCAGCACGTGGTCCTTGCATGGCGGGCGCTCGAACGGCGTCTGCCCGGTCAGCATCTCGAACAGCACCACACCGAGCGAAAAAATATCCGTGCGATAGTCGAGGATCTGGCCCTGTGCCTGCTCCGGCGACATGTATTTCGGCGTTCCGATAACGGTGCCGGTGCGCGTCAGGTCCGACATCGGCAGATGCGCAAGGCCGAAGTCGCCGATTTTGGCGACGTTCATCGGCGCAATCAATATGTTCGAGGGCTTGATATCGCGATGGAAGATGCCGTTGCTGTGCAGACATTTCAGTCCGTCCGCAACCTGCGCTGTCAGGCTGATGACGGTTTCCAACGGCAGCGGCGGCGGGCGGTTCATCAACTTGTAGAGCGAGTCCTTGACGAGCTCCATGACGATGCCAATGCCGTCGCCGAAACTGCCGGCGTCGAATATCGTCACGATATTAGGATGCGACACGCCCGCGGCCGCCCGTGCGTCGACCAGGAACCTGTCCTTCAGTTCGGCGTAGATGCCGCCGCGGTTGAATTTCTTGTAGAGCTTGATGGCGACGTGTCGCCGCAAATTCCTGTCGTACGCGGCGTAGACTTCGCTGGTTGAGCCTTCCCCCAGCTTTTCGCGCAATTCGAAGCGCGTTTTGAGCGACATGCGGAAATTTCCCTGGAATTATTGCCGGATTGCGGCCAATTATCCCTGCGTCCGCTGGAATTGACCACTGCCGCGTATTCAATGGAATTCTGCCTGCGATTGGCGCAGTCGGCAGACAGCTTCGCGGCGGGGCTACGCCGGGTTCGGCGCGACGGAATGGGACGCCGCGCTCAGGCGCCGATGACGCGATTTTTGCCCGCGCGCTTGGCCAGATACATCGCCTGGTCGGCGCGCTTGATGGCGTCCTGGCCCGATTCGTTCGCCGCGAGTTGCGCGACCCCGGCACTGAAGGTAATGAGTATCTTCTCGCCGCCCGCCAGAAAAAACCGTTTCGTCAGCGCGCGCTGCAGCCGCGTCATCGCCTCGAGGCCCTGTTCCAGCGGGGTATCGGGCAACAACAGCACGAATTCCTCGCCGCCGTAGCGCGCCAGCGTGTCCTGCGGGCGCATGCTATCGCGCGTCACCGTGACGAGATGGGTAAGCGCTACGTCGCCGGTTTCGTGGCCCTTGCTGTCGTTCAGCTTCTTGAAATTGTCGATGTCGAGCAGCGCCATGCACAACGGCGTTTCTTTGCGCCTGACGTCGGCGAGTTCGCGCTCGAGCGCCTCGTCGAGTCCCTTGCGGTTGAGCGCGCCCGTCAGCGTGTCGTGCCGGGCCTGGGCGCTTACGTTGTCGAGCTCTTCGTGCAGCTTGGCAATTTCCGCCTCTGTCGCATTGACCTTCTCGCGCATGCTCGTCAGTTCTTCGCGCACATTCTTCATTTCGCAGGCGATGCCGCGCGTGGCGCTCAGCACGTCTTTCATAACGGGCGCGAACTCCTCGACCGATTTGGCCGATTCCATCAAACGAGCGCTTGTCTCCATGCGGTTGTGATATGCGCTGGTCGACTCGGTCATCGTCGCGAGCCGCTCGATGAATGACCCCAGCATCTGGCGCATCTGCGCCTGCGCCTCGAGCGCGCGCCCTTTCGCCTCGACCTGCTTGAACATCACGTCTTTCAGACGGCGCTCGACGTCGTCAAGGCGGCGCAAGGTCAGCGGGGGAGTGGCGGCCGCCAGCAGCCCGTCGATCTGGCGCTTGAGCCAGTTGTCGTCGCGGCTCAGCTCGCCGATGTTGCCTATGATGAGATGCAGCAGTTTCAGCAGCGTCGCCCTGATCTCAGCCTGGTCCTCCGCAGCGAACGAGAGCCGGTGCGTGAAATTGCCGAGCATGGCCTTGAGCGCAGCCGCATCCGGCGCCGGCTCGCGCACCGCCTTGAGCACCTGCGCGACCTGTTCTGCGAACCGCGCGTCATCGCTGCCCAGCGCGGGCAGCGCATTTTCGACCACGCGCGCCAGCTGCTCGAGCAACTCGCCCGCCAATGCCTGCGTACCAACGCGCGATATGCCGACAGCGCCTGCCGCAGCGGCACTCGTAAAGCCGACCAATGCAGCCTGCACCGCGTCCCAGTCAGATTGCGCGATCGCCCGATCGAGCGCTTCTCTTTGCCTGTGCTGCGCGGGAATTTTGGCAGGCATGGCCTGCGCCACTGCGCGCAACTCGTCGGCCGGAAACGGCGCGATGTTCGGCACGCCCGCGATTTCGCTATAGACCGCCTGGTAGTGGTCGGGGGTCGGCATCAGCTTGCGCGTAGTCAGCTTCATCAGCGTTTCGCGCGCGATCTCGAACGGTTTTTTTTCAGCCATTTCCAGTGCCTGCAGGATAGGCGGTGCAGCGCGTGCGGACGGGCCCGCGCCATCGACCGGCAACTGGATTTTCCCCCGTGCTTACGCGGGGCAAGCATGGATTAGAGGGCAATAGGCAGGCTTATTGCGCGCTCACCTATCGCGGGAATTGCCGCGAGGGCAGCACCGTCGGAATCAGCGCACGCGGCTTTCGGCGGCAGTGGAGCTCGGCGGCTGGCGGTTATAGGTAAACCGCGGCTGCGGCTGTGGCAGGCGGCGATATGGAATAACGGCGACTCCCGGCTGATACGCCGAGACGTTGTAAATATCCTCGCAGCCCAGGCGCCCCGACAGCACGCATTTCTCGTATCCCGACTGCGCCGTGGATATCTGGCCGACTGCGGGACGCTGCGTCTCGGGCTCGCGCATCGCGCGCAACTCGCGCTCGCGCATCGCCTTGACCGATTGCAGGAAACTGTCGTCAGGCGTGTAAACGGAAATCGTGCTTTCGACGCGCGCGACCTTGTTCGCAGCGGCGGCAGCCGGGCGCTCGTTCGAATAGTTGGTGACACCGCGCTCGTCCACCCATTTGTAGAGCTCGGCCGACGCTGATGCCGTCGCGCACAATGCCGCCAGGCCGATGAGAAACTGTATACCGGTACGGCGGGTTCGCATGGCGGTGACTTTACTCCCGGCGCACGGTGCAATGCAACGGGCACGGACAAACACCGCGCGGACGTTGATTAACTTCCTGTAGACGCTGGCAGCCGCGCGCGTACTAAAAGCGAAGGGCATGCAGCCCGAATCATAACGGACGCGACGCTTGACTGAAGACTGCCTGCGGCGTGCTGACTAACTAACGCCGGCGCCGGCTGATGACTTTCAGCCTGTATTCCGCAAACCCGCGGCGATGCCGTTGATCGAAATATGGATGCCGACCTGCACGCTCGCGTTGTCCGTCAAGCCGGCGCTTTGCCCCCGGTAGCGGCGCATCAACTCTACCTGCAAATGATTAAGCGGGTCGAGATACGGGAAGCGATGCTCGATGGAGCGCGCCAGGGCCGGATTGGACGCGAGGCGATTTTTCTCCCCGGTGATGATTGCCAGCGCGAGGCTCGTGCGCCGCAATTCTTCCTTGATCGTCCCGAAAATACGGCGGCCCAGCTTCTTATCCTCGACGAGCTCGACGTAACGCGCCGCGATCGCAAAGTCGGTCTTCGCCAGCACCATATCCAGATTGGACAGCAGCGTGCGAAAGAACGGCCACTGCCTGTGCATGCGCTGCAGAAGCGCGAGATTCTGCCTGCGCGCTTTCGCGCCGGTGCCTAGATAGGTTTCGACCGCCGCACCGAAACCGTACCAGCCGGGCAATGCGACGCGGCTTTGGCCCCAGCTGAAGCCCCACGGGATCGCGCGCAAGTCGGCGATCTCGCGGGTCGCCTTGCGCGACGCGGGACGCGAGCCGATGTTGAGCCCGGCGATTTCGCGGATCGGCGTCGCCGCAAAAAAATAATCGGTGAAACCCGGCGTTTCGTAAACGAGCTGACGATAAGCGGCCATGCTCGCGACGCTGAGGTCTTGCGCTGCGTCGAGGAAACTCTGCGGCGCGCTCTTGGCCGTGTGCAGGAGTGTCGCCTCGAGCGTCGCCGCGACCAGCGTTTCCAGGTTACCGCGGCCGATGACGGGATGCGCATACTTCGACGCGATCACTTCGCCCTGCTCCGTCAGGCGGATCTGCCCGTTCACCGTCCCTGGCGGCTGCGCGAGTATTGCCTGATAGCTCGGCCCGCCGCCACGGCCGACCGTGCCGCCGCGGCCGTGAAAGAGCCGCAGCGTGATCGCGCGCGCGCGCCGAACCTCGGCAAATAATTCGACGAGCGCGATTTCCGCGCGATAGAGCTCCCAATTGCTCGTAAAAAATCCGCCGTCCTTGTTGCTATCGCTGTAGCCGAGCATGACGTCCTGCACGCCGCCCGCCCGCTCCACCATGGCGGCAATGCCGGGCAGCGCATAAAAACCGCGCATGATGGCCGCCGCGTTGCGCAAATCGCCGATGGTCTCAAAGAGCGGCACCACGATCAGATCGTTGACGGCGTCGCCGTCGAGCGTGCCGCGCATGAGGCCCGCTTCCTTCTGCAGCAACAGAACTTCGAGCAGGTCGCTGACGTCCTCGGTATGCGAAATGATGTAATGACGCAACGCATCGCGGCCGTAGCGCGCGAGCAATTCCGCCGCGGTCTCGAAAATCGCGAGTTCATCACGTGCATGGTCCGAATAAGCGGCGGCGCGTACACGCAGGGGCCGCGCGTCGTTGAGCAGCCGCAGCAGCAGCGTGCGGCGCGCGGCTTCAGGCAGCGCCGCGTAATCCGCTTCGATGCGCGCGACCTGCAGCAATTCAGCGATGACCAGCTCATGCTTGTCCGAACTCTGCCGCAGATCGACCGTTGCAAGATGAAAGCCGAACACTTCGACGGCGCGTATCAGCGGCCCCAGCCGAGGCGCGATCAGCGCCTGGGCGTGATGCGAGCGCAGCGATGCTTCAATGACGCGCAGGTCGTCAATCAAGTCAGCGGCACCGGCGTACGGCGGCTGCGGCGCGTCCGCATGGCGCAAGGCCGCGGCGCCCGTCAGCTTCTCGAGCGTCGCCGCGAGCCGCGCATAGACGCCGACCAGCGCGCGCCGGTACGGCTCGTCCTTGCGATGCTCGCTTTGATCGGGCGACCGCTCCGTCAGCGCACGCATCGCCGGCGTGACCGGCGCCAGCATTTCCGAGAGCGAAAGCTCGGCGCCGAGCTCGTGCACTTCGGCCAGATAAAAGCGCAAAGCGGTTTCGGAGTGGCGCGCGAGCGCCATCGCGAGCGTGGCGGCGCCCACGTTCGGATTGCCGTCGCGGTCGCCGCCTATCCAGTTGCCCATGCGAAAAAATGTCGGAACGTCATGACCGGGCAGCAGCTGCTCTACGTCGCGGTACAAGCGGGGCAGCTGGCGAAAAAATGTCGCGTGATAGTAACTCAACGCATTCTCGATCTCGTCTGCCACGGTCAGCTTCGAGTAACGCAGCATGCGTGTCTGCCACAGTTGCGTGACACGCGCGCGCAGCAGGGTTTCGTTCTCGGCCGCTTCGCGGGTGGTAGCGAGTGCATCGCGCGCTTCCATCAGCTCTGCGATCGCGCGCTCGGCATCGAGAATGCTCTTGCGCTGAACTTCCGTCGGGTGCGCGGTCAACACCGGCGAGATGTAGGCGCGCGCGAGCGTCCGCGCAACGTCGTCCGCATTGACACCGTTTGCCGCCAGCCGCCGCATCGCCATGGCGAGCGATCCCACGCGCAGCTCGCCGCGCTGCTCGTGATAAACGCGCCGGCGCACCTGGTGGCGGTCTTCGGCCGTGTTCGCAAGATGCGAGAAATAGCTGAACGCGCGTATAACGCTGAGCGTCTGTTCGTCCGTGAGCTTTTTCAGCACGCGGTCCAGCGTCTTGCCGGCGCGCGCATCGCGCTTCAGGCGAAAAGCCACCGACAGCCGGCGAATGCGCTCGATCAGGTCGAACGCCGCGGCCCCCTCCTGCTCGCGTATGACCTCGCCGAGCAAACGTCCGAGCAGCCGGATGTCGTGCACGAGCGGAGCGCTCTTGTCGTTGGCGGCGGCGCGGCGGCGGGCGTTGGATTTGGCGCGGGGCATCTTCGTTCTATGACGGCGTGACAGGGGACGGGATAACTCCCCGAACCCTACACTATTCGATAGTGTTCGCGCCATCGGGCCGCGCGCGCCATCGCTGACGTGCCGGCGTTTTTAGTCGGCTTTGATGCCTGCGGCTTTGACCACTTCCGCCCACTTATCGTATTCGCGCTTGTGCAATGCGGCGAGCTCCTCAGGCGTGCTGCCCATCGCCTCGGCGCCCTGGCTTTGATTGAAGCCCTTCATGTCGGCGCCGCTCATCACCTTGACGATTTCGGCATTGAGGCGCGCGATGATCGGCTTTGGCGTGGCAGCAGGCACATACAACGCGTACCAGTTATACGCTTCGACCTGCGGGTAACCGGATTCGCCCATCGTCGGCACATTGGACAGGCTCGGCGAGCGCTGCAGTGTGCCGACCGCCAGCGCGCGCAGCTTGTCGCCTTTCACCTGCTGCATCAGCACCGGCATATCGGCGAACACGAGCTGAAGCTGGCCGGCGATCAGGTCCATCGTCGCCGGGCCCATGCCCTTGTAGGGCACATGTACCATCTGAATTTTCGCCGCGCTCTTCAGGAGTTCGCCGGCAAGATGCGGGGTGCTGCCGGTGCCGGAAGAGCCGAAGTTCAGCTGGTTCGGCCGCTGCTTTGCCAGTGCGACCAATTCCTTCACCGACTTTATCGGCAGGGCCGGATGCGCCGCCAGCAATTCGGGCAGCGTGACGAACAAGCTTACCGGCGCAAAATCCTTGAATACGTCGAACGGCAATCTGGCATAGACGTGCGGCCCGATCGCGAATCCTCCGCCGGAAGCAACGACCAGCGAGTAGCCGTCAGCCGGTGACTTTGCGACGTTATCGGTACCTATGATGCCGTTGGCGCCGCCGCGATTGTCAACCACCACTGGATTGCCCAAGGCATCGGTCAGTTTCTGCGCTAACGGGCGCGTCGTCATGTCGATAGGACCGCCCGCGGGATAAGGCACGACGATGCGGATTGGTTTGTTCGGGAAATTTTGCGCGGATGCCGGCGTGATTACACTGACAAGCGCAACCACCCCGGCCAGCCATTCGCTTTTATGCATATTTTTTCTGCCGCCGCTCAATCGAAGCTGACGATCTCGACCCAGTTGGAGCCTTTGCCGGTCGCAGCCTTGTTGACGAGCTTGAGCGCGCCATTGGCCGGGTCAATGGCGTAGACCGAAATGGTTTCCGATTTTTCTCCGCTCGTCACGAGGAACCTGCCCTTCGGATCGATGGCGAAGCCGCGCGGCTGCGGCTCGGTCGGCGTGCTGGAGAGGTACGTGAGCTTGCCGCTCGCACCATCGACGCTGAATGCAATGAGGTTGTTGTTGGTGCGTTCCGAAATATAGAGGAATTTGCCGTTCGGCGTCATATGGATGTCCGCCGCCCAGATGTCGTTGTCAGTATTGCGCGGCGGCGGTCCACCCGGTGCGCCGACTGCGCCGCGCGGCGCGCCTGGCACCAGCTTGCTGCCAGGGGGCAATCCGCTGGCCGAACTCACCTCGGTCAGCAGCCCGGTCTTCGCGTCGAGCGCGAAAGTGGTCACCGTCGCCAGCAGTTCGCTCAATAGATATACGTGTTTGTTGTCGGCTGACGTGATGAAATGGCGCGGACCCGTGCCCGGCTTCATCAGGTAAATCGCCGGCGTGTTCGAGCTCAGCCGTCCCGACTTCGCATCGAATGTGAATTGAAAAACCTGGTCGCTGCCGAGCGTCGGCACGAACGCGAACTTGTTGCTTTCATCAACGCGGATCGAATGTGCGTTGCGACCCACCGGGATCACCTGCAACGCATCGGCGCCGACGCGCCCGTCGCTGCCCACCGCATTGACGCTGATGACCGCGGCGCCGTAGCCCGCGCCGAACAGAAAGCGTCCGGTCCGGTCGAGCGAGATGTACGGAAAGCTTTCCGCCAACGGCGACGTCGCGAGCAGCGTCAGCGCGCCGGTGTCGCGATCGATCGTATATGCGTGCACCGAAAACGGCTTCGAGCGCGATGCTGCATACAAGAATCGCTTGTCCGGGCTCACCGCCATCGGCATCACGATGTTCGCCGCCTTCGCGCGCGCGCCCGGCTGCAGCTCGCCCGAGTCGAGCAGCCGGTAGGCCCCGATGTCGCCGTCGTCGGCATTCGAGACATACACGAATGTTGCCGCCAGCGCCGGAACGCTGGCGGTGATTATGGCGAGCGCGGCTGCGGCGATTCCCGTTCTTAGATTTGCACGCATTTGCATGGTCCCCTCCTGGTATTCGCTACATTCGCTTCTTCGCTACGTACGCTTTTGTATAGCCGTTGCGGCCGTTGGTAACGGTGAACTTGCCGTCAGGCGCCACCGATGCTTTGATCCAGTTGCCTTTGCAGTCCGGCTCGTCCTCGAGATTCGCGATCATGTCTTCGGCGGTGTTGTGGCCCGGCTCCCTGTCGACCAGCGACAGATGGCCCTGCCAGATGCCTTCGATTTTCGGCAGCAGCGCGAGCCGCTGATACTGGTTTGCTTCGTACGCGCCCGCCGGCCTCACGATGTTGACGATAGGCAGCAGGCGCTTGTCGCCGACGCCTATGCCTTTCTTCGGGCCGTTGTTCGCCACCACCACCTGCGGCTGGATCGCGCCAAGGAACGCCGGCGCGCCGCCGACGTCGGAACCGTGCCGGTTGGTCTGGTAGACCGTCACTTTGCCGACCTTGTTCAGCGGGCACACGAGTTCGAGCTCACTGCGCCAGTCGAGATCGATGAGATTGAGATACGTGAATTTATTGTAGGCCAGCAGCACGCCCACCATGCGCGAATTTTCGAACCCGCCCGCCGACATGGCGGCGGCGTTCTCGCACAACGGATTACGCTTGCCGCTATTGATGGGCTTTGCCAGCATCTTTTCGTTCGCCGTGACGACCGTCACCTGCGCGCCCTTGAGCGGGATGCGATCGCCGGGCTTGACGATGGTGCGCTTGCCGGCGGCAGCCGTCGTAAAACTGTCGTACCACTCGCGGTTGACCAACTCGAGTTGATCGTTCGGGCCGTAGTAGCGGCCGATCGGAATCATCCTGGTCAGCGCGGCGAGGCCGCCGACGTGGTCGCGGTGATAGTGGCTGATTACGAGGTGGTCGATTTTCGTCAGGCCGGCGTGCTGGGCCGCCGCGAGGATGCGCTTGGCGTCGCGATCGCCGTCCGGATAACCCGTGTCGATGAGCATCGACTCGCCCGACGGGGCGACAACGAGCGTCGCTGCGCCGCCATCGGCGTCTATCCAGTAAATTTCAAGATTGCGCGGCCCGGCGGAATTTTTCTCAGCGAGCGCAGCCGCCGATGCGACCAATGCGAATACGGCAACAGCTGCAAGATATCGCTGCATGACCACCCTCCCCGGTGACTGACGGACCCGCGTGCCGTCCTATGCCGCGCGATTCTGTAATTGCCGCGCGATAAAGCCCTTGACCATCTCGCGCGCGCGATCGGTTTGCGGACCTTCTTTGGCAACCCATTCGTGCTCGCTGCCTTCGAATACGTGAAACTCGCAAGGACCGCCGGCCGCGCGGTAAGTCGCGACGAATTTTTCCTGCGCCGCCGGCAACACGTTGTCGTCGAGAGCGCCCTGCATGATCAGCAGCGGCACCAGCGTCACCGCTTCGCGGCGCTCGAGTATCTGCTGCGGGTTGGATTCGAAGATAGATTCCCACGGGCTGAAAAACGTCTTATTGTTCTTCATCATGCCGTCGCGTTTTTTCTCTTCGGCGTTCTGGTAGCGCGCGTAGGTGTTGCTGATCGGCGAGCGCGTCGCGACATAGGCAATGGTCGCGTCGAGGTCCGGCGCCTGCGGCAGCGGTATTGCGTTATAGCGTGCGTCGCGCGGGCGCATGCCGAGGAGCTCGGCGACATGGCCGCCGCTTGAACTGCCGTAAACGCCGATCCGCGAGGGGTCGCCGTTCCAGGCGACGGCGCGCGATTTCAGCCAGCGCACGCCGTAGTTGGCGTCCTGCACGCACGCCGGATACGGCGCTTCCCGCGACAATGTCATGTCGATGGCGACTACCAGAACCCCGCTCGCTGCGATCGCGCGGTCCATTGGCTCTTCGGCATGCCGGTCCTTGTTGCTCCACGCGCCGCCATGCAGATCGAGCAGCGTCGGGAAAGGTCCTGCGCCTTGCGGCTGATAGATGCGCGCCATCAACTGGCGGCCGGCGGCATTGCGCCGGAATTCGACCTCGCTGGTCGCCACATCGAACTTCGCCGCAGGGTTGTATGCGGTCTTCGCCGCACCTCGCGAACCCCCGTCCGTTGCGCAACCCTGGCCGACACCCAGCACCGCACCGATTGCGGTCATTGTTTTGAGAAACGCCCTGCGCCCGTGCATATTTTTTTGCATACCCGCCTCCTCATGACGACTCCGGCAAATTTACGCCGATATCCGGATTTCGGCTAGCGCAGCCGTGCTAACATTTATCCATCCCGCTATCCCGAAAGAGCCATTTATGAAAACCTGTTTGCTCGCCGCTTTGATTGTCGTCCTGGCGGCCTGCGCCGCCAGCGCGCCGCGCATCGACCCGGCGCGTATTGCTGCGCTTAGTAAAGGCCAGACCACGATCGATGAAATCACCCGCCAGTTCGGGCGACCCAGCCTGATCTCGCGCAATCCAGACGGTACGCAATCGGCAACCTATCTGTACGGCGCCGACGGGCAGCAAGGCACGACGATGGTGCCGCTGATTGCCTCGACGCCCGCCGACTCGACCACTTTCTATTTCGATACGAAAGGCGTGCTCACCGACTACAAGAACACGGAGACCAGCAAGCCCGCGCCGGCGGTATCCGTCAAGCCGGCGGCCGCGCCGGTGGCTGCCGATAAATCCTTGGCTCCGGCGACCGCGAAGGCCGCGCCCTTCGACGCAGCGAGGCCCGCTCAAACGACCACGACCACGACCACCACCACCACCACCACCACAGCGGGTACTACCAGCAAGACCAGGACCGCACCGGCGGAGGACAGCAACTTTTTTCCCGGCGCCACGAAAGAGAACCGCTAGCTGTAGCGCTCGCGCGGACATCACTCGACGCGTAAATCGATATCCTTGATCAGCCTGGCGATCTTCGCGACGTCAGCCCTGATCGCCTCGGCGAATTGCTCGGATGTGCCGCCCGCCATCTCCACGCCGCTTTTCAGGAACTGCTCCTTGATTTCCGGCTTCGCGAGTAACTTGATGATCTCCTGATTCAGGCGCGTGATGACCGCCTTCGGCGTCTTGTCGCCGACCGCGAATAGGCCGGTCATGCCAATCGATTCATAGCCCGGCAAACCTGATGCTGCCATCGTCGGCAATCCAGGCGCGAGCGCGGTCGGCTCCGCGCTGGTGACTGCCAGCGCGCGCAATCTGCCCGCCTTGACCTGCGGCGCGATCAGGCCGGCATCGAAAATCGCCATCTGCACTTCATTGCCCATCATCGCCGAGATCGCCGGCTGGTTGCCCTGATAGGGCACGTGCACGATGTTGATGCCCGCCATGGATTTCAGCAGCTCGGAGGCGAGATGCGTGGTCGAGCCGACGCCTGGCGATGAATAGTTCAGCTTGCCCGGGTTGGCTTTCACATACGCAATCAACTCCTTTACCGATTGCACGGGCACTGCGGGATGCACTGCGAGTATGTTCACCTCGCGCACGACCAGCGAGACCGGCGCGAAATCCCTGACCGGGTCGTAAACAGTTTTGCGCAGCAGAGGCCCGATCCAGAACGCGCCGCCTTGCACCGTCAGCGTGTACCCATCGGGCGGCGCCTTGACCGCCGCTTCGCCGGCCAGCACGCCGGTGCCTTTATTCTCGATGATGATCTGCTGGCCGAGCGACGGCGCAATGCCCTGCGCGACGACGCGCGCAATAAAATCGCTGCCGCCGCCCGCCGCCGCAGTAATGATTTTGATCACGCGGTTCGGATAATCCTGCGCGCACACGCTGGCCGCACCCCATGCAATGGCGCAGGCCGCGATCGCAGCAGTCCTGCGATATGGAATTTCTCTCATGCATGCCGTCACGGCGAAATGTAAGCGTAGCCTTTCGCCTGATAGGCCATCAGCGAAATGAAGCCGTTGCCGACGACGCGGATCTGCGGCAGAACTTTTTCCGCGTTGGTGCCCTGCTGGCGCACGGCGAGCGAGCATTGCTCGAAGCCGTCGACGCCGCGCGCCGTGCTCAGTTCCTTGATCTTCGCCGCGACTTTCGCCGCCATCTCGCGGTCTTCCGGCTTGATCTTGTCGAGATCGGTCTGCACCAGGCGCGTCGCCGGGCCGCGGAACGCCAGAATGATGTGCGGCGTGATGCCCTGCTGGATGAGCGAGACGCGCGTCTCTTCTATCGTATCCAGCCGGGCGAGCAGCGTTTTGCCGTCACCATCCTTGAGATCGAAGGCAACTTTGGCGTCCGACAGTCCGCCGAGCGCCACGTGATCGTCCGCTGCGCGCGCGTGCGCCCCGCACACGAGCATGGCCACGGCCGCCAGTGCCGTCAGTAACGATCTGAACTTCGTTTCTCTTTGCATGATGCTTCCTCCAGGTAAATGATTGAATCAGGTGCCCGACAGCTCTTTCAAACTTTTTCTAGCATCCGCCCGCCGCCCCGCTGAGTCAAGGCGCCGGAATTTCTGCCGGGCGCAGCTATTTCACCTTCTCGAGTTTCTGCAGCGAGCGCAGGCCTTTCGGGATCGGCTGGTCGGGATGCGTCGTCGGCCAATCGGTGTAGCTGACTTCACCGACGTAAATGTCGCCGCGCGAATCGAGGGCGATCCCATGCGGCGCAATGAATTTGCCCGCCTCGGTGCCGGGGCCGTCCCTGCCGCCGAGCCGCGCGATCAGCGCACCGTGCTTGTCGACGATGGAGACGCGCGGCCCGATGTTGGGATGCGCGCGATTGACTTTCATGCCCGAGCCGAGCTCGCCGATGATGAATTCCAGTTTGGGCCCGCGATGACAAAACAATCCGCAGGGCCGGTGCATGTTGTTCCACTGCGCTTCGTACTTGCCGTTGCCGTCGAATACCTGCACGCGATGGTTCTCGCGGTCGGCAACGTAAACCCAGCCTTCCGCATCGGTCACGATGTTGTGCACGATGTTGAACTGGCCGGGATCGGTGCCCGGCTCGCCCCACGACATCAGCAATTTCCCGTCGGGTGAATATTTGTGCACCTTGGAATTGCCGTAACCATCGGAAACGTAGATCTCGCCCTTCGGCGACAGCGCGGTATGCGTGCAGCGATGAAAGGGCTCGCCGCTCATGTAAGGCGCGGGCTTGCCGGGCGTGCCGAGCTCGAGCAGCACTTTGCCGTCGGTCCGGCATTTGCGCACCACGTGGCCGCCGTCATCGGTCAGATACAGCGTATCGTCCACGTCGATGTGCAGTCCGTGCGCGCGCGGATACTGGCCTTCGCCCCATGAGCGCAGAAATTTCCCGTCGCGGTCGAAGACCATCATCGGATGCTCGCCGCGGTTGAATACATAGACCTGGTCTTTGCTGTCGACTGCGACTGCGCCGACGTCCTTGAACTCCCAGCCGTCGGGCAGCTGCGCCCAGTTTTCTATGACTTTGTAGCGATGCTCGCCGCTGCCCAATATGACCGACATTGCCTCTCCCCGTCTTGAATTATGTTTTCATTGTAACCAACAAACAGCGCACGGCCGTTACTCGCGAATGTTATGTATACGCACGACCTCGGTAAAACGCGCAATCTCGGCGCGCAAGTATTTGCCGTATTCCTCCGGACTGGTGCCGAGTGGCTCGATGCCGAGGTCGACGAACGCCTGGCGCGTTTCGGGCAGCCGGACAATGCGAACGAGCTCGCGATTGAGCTGGCGCACGATCGCGTCGGCCGTGCGCGCCGGCGCAAGAATGCCGAACCATGACTGGAAAGTATAATTTGGCAGGCCAGCCTCGGCGAGCGTCGGCACGTCGGGCAGCGTCGGAAAGCGCTGCGGCCCGCCGACGACGAGGGCGCGCACGCGTCCGCTCCTGATATGCGGGAGCGTCGGCGGAATCGCGTCGAACGTGACCTGCACGTGCCCCGCGATGACGTCGGTCAGACCCGGCGCGGTGCCTTTGTACGGCACGTGATTGAGCTTGATGCCGGTCAAGTCCATGAACAATTCCATCGCGAGATGCGTCGACGATCCCGTCCCGGCCGATGCGTAACTGATTTGCCCGGGTTTGGCTTTCGCGAGTGCGATGAATTCGGCGAGTGTCGCCGCGGGCAGCGCCGGGTTGACAACCATGATCTGCGGCACGCGCGCGACCTGCGTCACCAGCGCAAAATCTTTCACGGCATCGAACGGCAGGTTCCTGCGCATGGCGGCGTTTATCGCAAAACTGACCGACGTCAGCATGATAGTGTGCCCGTCGGGAATCGCTTTTGCGACGATTTCCGCGCCTATCGCGGTCGCCGCGCCCGGCCGGTTGTCGACGACGACCGCTTGCCCCCACGCCTCCGTCAGTTTTTGCGCGAGCATGCGCGCGACGATGTCGTTGCCGCCGCCTGCCGCGACCGGCACTACGATCCGGATCGGGTGATCGGGGTAAGCCGCGGCGGCGCCCGGTGCGATCCCCGACAGCAGCATAAGCAAACCTGGCATCACGTACCGCATCGTATGCCCTTCCTCCTTCGTTAATTGCCCCGTGCGGGTGTTATGATTTCGCGCGCCGCCCGCCATTCTACCTGCGTGCGCTTTGCCACGATATGCAGGAACACCACTTGAACGACACGATCAACATTGCCACCGGACCCACTGCCGCCCTGGCGGCGCGCGTTTGCGAAGTTTCCTACGCCCAGCTCGACGAAGCGGCGATCGCGGTTACCAAACGGCTCATCGCTGATGGCATTGCCGTCGCAATGGCTGGCACGCTTGAAGCGGCGCCCGGGATCGCGGTCGAGCACGTACGCGCTATGGGCGGCCGCGCCGATGCTTCGGTGTGGGGTTTCGGTTTCAAAACTACCGCGCAGCATGCTGCATATCTCAATGCGATCTCGATGCACGTGCTCGATTTTGAGCCGATGTCCAACCCGCCGACGCATGCAGTATCGCCGACCGTCCCCGCAGCGTTCGCGCTCGGCGAAACGCTGGGCGCGAGCGGCCGCGAAATCATCGCAGCGTGCGCGAAAGGCTTCGAGATGCAGGGACGCATACTGCTCGCCGCGAAGCTCGAGCGCGGCAAGCTCAGGTTTCATACGCCCGGCGTGGTCGGCGTGATGGGGGCCACTGCCGCCGCCTCGCACCTGCTGCAGCTCGATCCGGCGCAACTCGCAAATGCGCTAGGCATTGCGGCTTCGCGCTGCAGCGGCGTATCGGCGAACACCGGCTCGATGGTCAAGTGCACGCATTGCGGCAATGCAGCGGCCTCGGGCGTCGACGCTGCGCTGCTTGCACAGCGCGGCTTCACAGCCAACCCGGGCATCTTCGAAGCGCGCGCCGGTTACGTGGCGACGTTTTTCGACGCAGGGTTCGACTACGAAGCGCTGCTCGCATTCGGCCGACCGTTCCGCTGCGTCGATCCCGGCATGGCGATTAAGTTTTACCCGTCGAAATACCCGACGCACTATGCGATAGGCGCAGCGCTTGAATTGCGCCGATCGATTCCCGACGCGTCGCGCATCACCGCGCTGCGCATCGTCACGCCGGAAATTGACGACGCCGACCGCCCGCAGCCGCGTTCGGGGCTCGAGGGAAAATTCAGCTTTCAGTACACCGCGGCGATCGCGCTGCTCGATGGCGCAGTCGGCATCGCTTCGTTCACTGACGAGCGGCGTTTCAGCCCCGATGTCGCTGCACTGCTCGGCAAGATTTCGCTCACGCGCGATGCGGCGATACCGCGCGACACCAGGACGATGCGGGTTGAGATCGAGGTGGACCTGAGCGACGGCCGGCACCACCTCGCGGTGTGCACGAAACCACCGGGCTCGTGGGGCGTGCCCGTCGATCCTGCAATGCACCGGCAGAAGCTGAGCGACTGTCTCGGCGTGCGGCTGTCCGCATCCGCCATCGAAGCCGTGCTCGAAGGACTCGACCATCTTGAAAAGTTGAGCGCGCGCGAAGTTGGCGAACTCATCGCGCGGCTGGGCTGACCCGCCGCTGCGAATCCCGCGAAGCTAGAAACCCCTGGCGAGTTCGCGCGTCAGGTCGGCAGCCGGAATCTCGCGGCATCCGCTCGCGTTCTCGCCCGACCACAGCGGCGAGAAATCACCGCTGCCCCGACTTTCGGCTTTTGTGCGCAACGGAGCGATGCCTGAAGTCGCAAGCGGGAACTCCGGCGCCGCAGCGCTGATCGGCCCCAGCTCGCGCATGATGCGGTTGACGATGCCGCGCGCGGGCCGGCCGGTGAACAGATTGGTGAGCGCCGTATGGCGCGCGGCCTCGCCTTGCAGCGCCGCGCGGTGGATTGCAGTGATGGTCGTTTCGGGACACAGCAGATAAGCGGTGCCGATTTGCACGCCGGATGCGCCCAGCGCCATGGCCGCGGCCACACCGCGCGCATCTGCGATGCCGCCGGCGGCGATCACCGGCACGTTCACCGCACGCACTATCTGCGGCAACAGCGCAAAGGTGCCCGCCTGCGTGGTCAGATCGTCGGACAGGAAGATGCCGCGATGGCCGCCGGCTTCCAGCCCCTGCGCGATGACGGCATCGGCACCATGGTCTGCGAGCCAGCGCGCCTCGTCGACGGTGGTCGCCGAGGACAATATCTTCGCGCCCCACGTCCGCACGCGCGCAAGCAACTCCGGCGCCGGCAAGCCAAAATGAAAGCTCACCACCGCGGGCTTGAATTCAGCCAGCGCGTCCGCGTACTCGGCGCTGAACGGCGCGCGTCCCGGCCCCGCGGGTAGTGCGTTCGCATCGATCCCGAATTCCTTGTAGTAAGGCGACAACACCGCACGCCAGGCGGCTTCGCGCCCGGCATCCGGCGCGGGCGGCACATGGCAGAAAAAATTTACGTTGTACGGCCGCGATGTGCCGGCCTTGATCAGCGCAAGCTCCTTGCGCATCGCATCGACGCTCAGCATCGCGCACGGCAGCGAGCCGAGGCCGCCGGCGTTGCAAACTGCAATTGCCAGCGCGCCGGCCTGTGCGCCGGCCATCGGCGCCTGTATCAGCGGCAGCCCGGCGCCCAGCAGCGTTTGCAATTTCGTCATGATATCTCCGTTTTTCCCGACAGCAGCGCGAGGGATGCATGCGAGGCGGGCAAGCTTCCCCTGCCTGTGACCCGGCGTCAAGCCGCGCGATGACGGTATGCACCCGAAAAACCATCTTGTTCCTGCCTTAGGCAAACGCGGTGCGTGCCGATAATGTTTATAGCCGGACGTTTCGCATCTGCGAAGCGGGTGCCGGCCCAGACTCCGACCGGAGGGCCGCATGGTTATATCCCCGCGCTATCAGCCCGGATTGCCGTTCGAATACGACGCCATCTCCAACAACGCACTGCGCGCGGCACATGCACGCAGCCGGCTCGCCATCCCGCTCGAAGCCGCGCTCGGCAACAAGGCATTGTCGATTTGCCTGCGCCGCGTGGCGGAAACGATATTGAAGAAGCGCTGCCGCCGCCGTGGATAACGTCGCGGAAATCTGGAGCCAGCGCAATTTCAGGCCCGGCATGCGCCGGCACTGGGTGCGCCTGGGCGATGAGATGCTGATTTCGGGCAACGAACCCGCACAATGCGGCGTGCTGTCCATTTGCCGTCCGGCGCAGAACGGGCGCATGTTCGCCACGCTGATATTCGACGACGTGTTCGTGACCGAAGAGATCGTGCGCAGCGGCGACCTCGTCATTCAGATCCGCGACTTGAAGCTGGTCGTCGCGGTGCGCGCGATCGAGGGCAATCGCGTCCTCGTCGAATTCGGCATTCCGCACGGCGGCACGGCACGCGTTGCGCTGTCGGGGTAACCGGCTCTAGCGCACCGCGACCAGCGCGCGCGACCTGGCGCCCGCGCCTTTCTTGCCGACGCGCAGCTGCGAGCCGGCGCCCCCTTGCAGCAGGCGCGTACAGGCATCGGCCGCAAGCGGCCGCGAAAAATAGTAGCCCTGCATCTCGTCGCAGCCGTTGGCCGCGAGAAATTCGAGCTGCGTTTCTTTTTCCACGCCCTCGACGACGACGTTCAGGCCCAGCGTGTGCGCCATGGTGATTACCGCCTTCGCGATCGACGCATCGCCCACGTTGTCCGGCAGTTCGGTGACGAACGAGCGGTCTATTTTCAGCGAATCGATCGGGAAGCGTTTCAAGTACGACAGGCTCGAATAGCCGGTGCCGAAATCGTCGATGGCGATGCGCACGCCAAGGGCTTTCAGGTCCTGCAGCATGATGGTCGCGGCCTTCGCGTCGTGCATCGCCGCGCTTTCCGTGATCTCGAGCTCCAGCATCTGCGGCGGGACCTGGAATTCCTCGAGCGCGCCTTGTACCACCGCACAGATGTCCTGCTGAAGGAATTGCCGCGCCGAGAGATTGACCGCGATCGGCACCGGCGAGAGCCCGGCCTGCTCCCACGCGCGTATCTGCGCGCAAGCGGCGCGCAATACCCACACGCCCGCGGATACAATCAAACCCGATTCTTCGAGCAAGGGGATGAATTCGGCCGGCGGCACGAGGGGGCCGTCGCCGCGCCGCCAGCGCAGCAGCGCCTCGACGCCGGTGATGCGGCCGCTGCCAAGAGCGACCTTGGGCTGAAAATGCAGCACGAATTCGTCGCGCTGGATGGCGTAGCGCAAATCGTTCTCAAGCTGCAGCATTTCAGCGGCGCGCTCGTTCATCGCCGCCGTGTAAAACTGGAAATTGTTCCTGCCCTGACCCTTGATCCGGTACATGGCCGCATCCGCATTCTTGACCAGCGCGGCCGCCGACCCGGCGTCGCCGGGATAAGTCGCGATGCCGACGCTCGCCGTAACGAACACCTCGCGCCCGTCGAGGTCGAATGGCGCCCCCAGCGCGGCGATTATCTTCTGCGCGACGATCCCGGCGTCCTCGACTCGCGCGAGCTCCGTCAGGATCACCGCGAATTCATCGCCGCCGAGGCGCCCCACCGTGTCGTCCACACGCACACAATGCCTGAGGCGTGCCGACGCCTGGCGCAGCAACTCGTCGCCCGCGTTGTGACCGAGCGTGTCGTTGACCGCCTTGAAACGATCGAGGTCGATGAACATTACGCCGGCAATCCAGTCGCGGCGATGCGCCTGATCAAGCGCATGCCCGAGACGGTCGTAAAAAAGTTCGCGGTTCGGCAGCCCCGTCAGGCTGTCGTGGTGCGCGAGGTGGGTGAGCTGCTCCTCGGCACGCTTGCGCTCCGAGATGTCCGCCGCCACCGTGATGAAGTGCGTCGGCCCGCCGCTCAGGTCGCGCGCAAGCGTGGTCGACTGGTGGACCCACAATAGCGAGCCGTCCTTGCGCACCAGCCGCCGCTCGTTGCTGACGTTCTGCAATTCGCCGCAGGCAAGCTTGCGGCGGTTCGCATGCACATCCTCGAGGTGCTCCGGGTGCAGCACGTCGGTATTCGACATCTTCAGCAGTTCTTCGCGCGTGTAGCCGAGCATGTCGCAATACTTGTCATTGACCTGCAGATAACGGTCGGTCGGCGACGTGATGATGATGCCGACGCCCGCCTGGCCGAAGGTTGCGCGCAGCGTTTCTTCGCTGACGCGCAACGCGCTCTCGGCCCGCTTGCGCTCGGTGATGTCGTTCATCACGCGTATGTAATACACGGGAGCGCCGGCGGCATCGCGTACCAGCGATACTGTTCGTTCGACCCAGATCACGGTGCCGTCCTTGCGCAGGCAGCGCCGCTCCACCGAATAGGTCGCGAGCTGGCCGGCGATCATGCGCGCGCGCCGCTGCGAGTCGATGCCGCGCTCGTCGGCGTGCGTGATGTCAACGACCGTCATCGCCAGCAATTCATCACGCGTGTAGCCCAGCATGTCGCAGAGCTTCAAGTTGACCCGCATGAAGCGTCCGTCGAGTTCGACGTGGGCGATGCCGACCGCGGCCTGCTCGAAGGTCGAGCGGAATTGGGCGTTACTGGCGGCCAGCGCCACAACCGCCCGCTTCTGCCGGCCAATCGCCACCATGAGCAAGCCGCTGAAGCACACGATCACGGCGCAGAACAGCGCCGCCTGGCGAAAGTCGTGGCTGCGCTGCTGCATAAACTCCGCCAATGCTTCATCCTGGGCGGTGCCCACGGCAATGATCAGCGGATAGCCGGCAATACTGCGATAGCTGATATATCGGAGCACGCTTTCGAGATTGCCGCCGGCGACAAAGGCGCCGACGGAGTTTTTCGCGTGCTCGGTAAACAGCGTCGAGCGCGTCATGTCGAGGCCGAAATTCGCAAAGTGCCCGGACTGGCGCGCGCGCGCGATGCCGTCGAAGCCGACCAGGCTCACGACGCCGCGCTCGCCGAGATCGGTGTGGCGGTAAAAATTGGTGAAATAGTGCGGATCCACGGTCACCGAGACGATGCCGCCGAACGCGCCGCCCGCCTTGTTCACGCGTCGCGTCATGTAAAGCGACCATTTTCCGGTCGTGCGGGACACTTCGGGCTTGCTGATGTATATGCGTCCGCTGTCCTCGCGCATGTGAACCATGAAATGCTCGCGGTCAGACAGGTTCGCCGGCGTGACCGGACGCGTGCTGACAACCATCCTGCCGTGCTCGTCAAACACGCTGATCGCCGTTGCAAATTGGCCGTCGACGACGCCACTCTCCAGATATTTGACGAGATCGATCTTCGCGCTGTTACGTTCGAATTCGTACTTTACGAACAGAGCGACGGCGTCGACGCCCTTGAGGGTGCGTATCGCGTGCTCCTCGAAAGCGAGCGCGAGGTTGGCATTCTGCCTGATCGCGTTTTCGATCGTTTTCTGCCGCTCGTTCTGCAGGCTGACGATGACGCTGCCGTAGACCGTCGCGATCAGCATTAGCCCGCAAATTACGATGCCGGCTTTGACGCCAAGCCGGGCTTTCAGCGCGCGTCCGGCCGCGGCGGCATACGCCATCCAGGGCCGGATAAACTGTGAAGGCGGCATACAATCGAAAGCCATCAACTCTTTCCTGTGCGCAGTACGCGGCGGCCACGGTGCGGACGCCCGGGATGCACTGCGAACTAAAGATATTTACGTCATTCCCGGCGGCAACTTGAAGGCCCGAAAGGCCGGGTAATTACGGGAGCGGAACACTGTAGCATGGTTGCTATAATGGGAAAAACCACCCACCGGAGGGGCTTGATGTCCGTTCATCCTTTAACTTCCGCGCACGAAGTCGATCCCCTCGTGCAGGCGAAGGTTCACCTCGCCGCCGCACATCGCCTGGCGGTGTTTCACGACCTCGAGCAGGGGATAGACAATCACTTCACCGTGACGGTACCGGGGCATGACGACCGCTACCTGATTCTGCCGTTCGGCCTGCACTGGTCCGAAGCGCGCGCGAGCGACATGATCGTGTGGGACGAGTCGGGCACGACGCTCGAAGGCAGCGGCGACGTCGAGCGCTCTGCGCAGTGCATACACGCGCCCATTCATCGCATCACCGGCGCCCGCGTCGTGCTGCACACCCACCAGACGTGGGCCGTTGCGCTCAACATGCTGAAGGACAACCGCCTGGTGCCGGCGAGCCAGACCGCCGCCTATTTTCACGGCCGGATCTGCTACGACGACAACTACGCCGGCAATGCCGATACTCTCGAAGAAGGCGAGCGGCTCGCGAACCTGATCGGCGACCAGCAGATCATGTTCATGAAAAATCATGGTGTGCTGGTGGTGGGGGACACGATGCCGCAGGCGTACCGGCGGCTCTACATGCTGGAGCGCGTATGCCGCGCGCAAGTGCTGGCGATGAGCACCGGCCGCGAGCTCGAAATTATTCCGGACACCATTATCGGCAAGGTGCAGGCGCCGATGGGACACGACAAGCATTCGCGCGAAGAGCGCGAGCGCATGTACTTCGACGCCATGATGCGCGTGCTCGATCGCGAATTACCCGGCTACGCCGACTGATCAGGGATCAAATTTAGGCGGGCAGCGTGCCTGCTTGAGGAGACGAACATGCAAGTTACATTCAAAAAGCTGCATCCTCATATCGGCGCCGAAGTAAGCCCGCTCGATTTGCGCCAGATCCACGACCGCGCCACGCTGGACGCGCTGGTCGGCGGCATGGACGAGCACGGCGTGCTGGTGTTCCGCGACCAGCCGTTCAGCGACGCAGAGCAACTCGCGTTTGCCGAACGTTTCGGCGGCCCGCTGCACAAGAAACCCGGCATCGCCGCACTGGCCAGGAACCGGTTCGATAACGACGCGATCGCGGACATCGGCAACATCAATGAAGATGGCGGCATCCGCGCGGCCGACGATCGCAAGCGTGCATATTCTCTCGCCAATCGCTTGTGGCACACCGATGCTTCGTTCCAGGATCCGCCCGGACGCTATTCGACGCTCTCGGCGCGCGTCATTCCGCCGGTCGGCGCCGACACCGAATTCGCCGACATGCAGGCCGCGTACGACGATCTCGATGCGGCGACGAAAAAGCAGCTCGAAGGCCTGCATGTACACCATTCAATTGCGTACTCGCGCCAGTTGCTCGGTTTTGATTTTTCGGCCGCCGAACTCGAGAAGCTGAAAGGCGCCGTGCATCCGCTCGTGCACGTGAACCCGCGCTCCGGCCGCCGCTCGCTCTATCTCGCCTCGCATGCGACTCGCGTCATCGAGATGCCATTGCCCGAAGGCCGCCTGCTGCTGCGCGATTTGACCGAGCACGCGACTCAGCGGCAGTACGTCTACCGCCATGCGTGGAAAGACCGCGACCTCGTGATCTGGGACAACCAGGCGAGCATGCATCGCTCGACGCCGTTCGAGGATGCCAAATACCCGCGCGAGCTGCGCCGCATCACGACGATCGACATCGAGGTTCCTGCCTACGCGTAACGCAGTTATGCAGACCATCGATCACGTCGTCAGCGGTAAAAAGGCATGGCTGCGCACGGACATCGCGCGCGACGACTGGCTTTTCCCGCTCACGCCCGACTGCCGCGGCGAGTTGAACGCGATCGTTGCGGACTTGCGCCGCAGACCGCAGCCGACCGAACAGATCGATGCTGCGCAACTACCGATTCCCGCTTGCCGCGCATTAATGCGCTGCGTCCAGGCTGCGCTCGATGAGGGTGTCCGCTTCGCGGTGGTCGACCGCCTGCCGATGGACGAGATCAGCGACAACGAAGCAAAAGCGCTGTACTGGATTTTGTCGTCGCTGCTTGCCCGCCCCGTGCAGCAAAAACTGACCGGCACGTTGATCTACGATGTGCACGACACGGGCAAAAAGGCAACGCCGGGTTCAGGCGTGCGCCCCGATCAGACCAACATGGAGCAGTTTTTCCACAATGACAATTCGTACAACACCACGCAGCCCGAATACGTTGCGCTGTTGTGCGTGCGGCCGGCGAAAACGGGCGGCGTCAGCCAGGTCATCAGCTTTTACACACTGCACAATGAGTTGCTGCGCGCGCATCCCGAAATTGTTCCGCGCCTGTACGAGCCGGTATGGTTCGACCGGCAGAAGGAATATCTGCCGGGAGAGCCGGCAGTCCTGTCCGCGCCGATTTTTTCATACGACGGCAGACTCAAAGTGCGGCTCGGCCTCTTTCAGGCCGCCAGCGGCTACAAGCTCAGGAACGAGCCGATGGACGAGGCCGCGGTCAGCGCAATCGAAACACTCAAACGCGTATTCGCCAATGAGGCGCTGCGTTTTGACTTCGTGATGGAGCGCGGTCAGATCCAGTTCGTGAATAACCTTGAATCGTGCCATCGCCGGACGACCTTTGAGGACCACGCGGAGCCGCACCATAAGCGACTGATGGTGCGGCTGTGGCTGCGCAATGCAGGCACGCCGCACTATCAGGGATAGCGCAGGCCGCGCAGCGGCGGCGCGCGTTATTCGCCCGCTTTGATCTTGTTGTCGCGCACGACACGCGACCAGCGCTCGACTTCGTTGGTCAGGAATTTCTGGAATTCCCCGGGCGACGAAGCCGTGACCGCCAGCGCTTGCTGATCGAGGTGCTGTTGCAGCGCCGGCGCTTTCAGCGCCTTCATGACTTCCGCGTGCATGCGTTGGAGTATGGGCGCCGGCGTGTTCACGGGCGCAAGCAATCCCCACCACGCTTCGGCATCGAAACCGGGCATCACCTGCTCGGCTACGGTCGGCACGTCAGGCAGATTCGGATGACGCTTCGGTGATGTGATGCCGATTGCTTTCAAACGTTTGGACTCGATATGCGGCGAGAACAATGCGAGCGAAGCGATCGCAACCGGCACGTGACCGCCGATCGCATTGATGATCAGCGGGCCGCCGCCCTTGTACGGGATATGCGTCATTTCGACTTTCGCATAACCACCGATCATCGCCATTGCAAGATGTGCGAGGCTGCCCGAGCCGATGGTGCCGAAAGTAACTTCGCCCGGCTTGCTCCTGGCGAGACGCACCACTTCGCCAAATGTCTTGTAGGGAAACGACGGATGCGCGGTGATCACCATCGGAGACTTGCCGATCAGCATGATCGGCGCCAGATCTTTCAGCGTATCGAACGGCATGTTTGGAATCAGGCTCGGATTCACGCCGTGGGTATCGAACACCAGCAAATACGTATAGCCGTCGGGTGCCGCTTTCGCCGCAACGCCTGAACCGATCGCGCCCGAAGCGCCGCCGCGGTTGTCCACCACGACTGACACGCCGAGTGCCTGCTGCAAGTACGGCTGCAGCAGGCGCGCCACCTGGTCGGTCGTCCCGCCCGGCGGAAACGGCACGATGATGCGAACAGGTTGGCTGGGCCAGGTCTGCGCGTGAACTGTGCAGCCCGTCATGCAGGCAAATATCGCGAGCACTCGCAACCATGATCGAAGTGCATTCATTTTTTAATTCCCCCACCCAGGCCCGCTACAAAATATCGCAACTTACAGCGTCGGACTCTTGAATTCGCCGCCCAGGGCGACAAGGCCCCACGGCGGCAACTGAGCGTCGATGCTGAAACTGAAGTGACCGGCGGCGGCGCGCGCGTCGCGAAACATGCGCTGCAGCGGAGCGCTGTCGTAGATGCCGTCGGCGCCTGCCATTTCGTGCAGGGAACCGACCGCCTCGGAGCATTGCTTAGCCGCCCACGCGCAGTTGCGCTTGCAGCGCAGGCGCCTTTCCACGTCGATAGTGCCGCCCTCGTCATACGTGCGCTGCACTTCGAGGCAATCGTTGCGCAGCAGAAGCGCCGCGGCATCGACTTGCGCGGCCGCGGCGGCGATGCGCAGCTGCACGGTTTGAAAATCCCGCATGCGTGCTCCGGTGTAATTGGTGCTGCGCGACTTGACCAGCGCGATAGCGGTTGCCAGCGCGGCGCGCGCGTTACCCACCAGGCAGCCGCCAATGCCGTGGCCGCCGAGCGCGGCGATGGGAATCCGGTACATCGGGTTGCGGTGAATCGCGAGACCCGGAAATGCATGCCCCTCGCGCGCAACGTACATGGACAGGGCCCGATGCGCTGGCACGAATACATCAGCACAGCGCACTGTCTTGCTGCTGGTCGCGCGCATGCCGAGCGTATGCCAGTCGTCGGCGACTTCGTATTGCGAGCGATGCAAAAGGCAGAACATGTAATCGATGATGCGGTCGTTGTCGCGCACGATGCACGCGAGCATGCTCCAGTCCGAATGATCGGTGCCGGAAGAAAAGCCCCATTCGCCGGACAGCATGATGCCGCCGCCGGCCGGCACGCCGCGGCCCTGCGCATAGGCAATGCCCGAAGCGATGCCCGCGTCGCGGTCGGGGCCCCACACTTCCTCCTGTGCCTGCGGCTCCCACCACGCGAGGTTGCGATGATGAGAACCGAGATTCGTAACCACCCAGCCGACCGAGATATCGCCGCGCGACAGCATCTCCGGGATGTCGAAATAGGCGACGAAGGGCAATTCCATGCCGCCGCGCACCTTCGGCTGAAGGTAACGCAGGAGCCCGTTGCTGTTCAGCGCATCCATCACTGCGGGAGTCAGCCGGCGCAACGCTTCGCTGTTAGGCGCCTCGTCGCGCAGGAACGGCACCAGTTCGCGCGCGCGGCCCACCGCTTCGTCATGGCTCACGCCGGAAAAATCGGTCATCGATTTCATTCAGGATTGAGGATTGCAGGATTGAGAGCTAAGGCACAAGAGATCCTCAATCCTCAAGGAACGTACACCCACAAGTCGAGCTGCACCGTGCAGCCCGGCACCGGCAGAAACGGCACTTCGACCGCCGAATACGGTAGATGCTGTCCCGGCAGATGCTGTTGCCACACATGGTAGGCCGGATAAAATTCCTTGAGATCGGTATGAAACTGCTGGATGCGCACGACATTGGCAAGCGAGGTGCCTGCGGCCTTGCACAGCTTTTCGGCATTGGCGAGCATGTAATCCATCTGCGCTTGCGCGCTGCAGCCGAAATGCGGCTGCGCGGGATCGACGCGCGCCGACTCGATCAGTCCGTCGCCATCGATCGCGAGCAACCCCGAGATAAACAGGAACTCGCCTGCGCGCACAGCCTGGCAGTAACCACCCCATGCCGGCATGACACCGGCGTCAATTGCGCGCGCGCGCGTTTTTCCGCGGCTGCTCAATGCAATCGCATTGATTTCGACGCGGCCTTCCGCAATTGCGAGACCCGGCGTCGCCATCGGGATCAAGCTGGTTGCCGGCGGGTGCTTTGCAAAAAGCGAGCGCCACACTTCGTTGAAGGGGGCAAAGTCAGCAGGATCGCGCAGGTAGACCTGGCATTTCACGACATCCGCGAGCGAAGATCCGGCGGCTTTCAACGCGGGCTCGAGTTTCTGCCGGATAGTGTATTCGGTCTCGAGCTTGACCGGCACGCCTTTCCATAAGTGCCCTGCCGGCAAGCGGACTTCGGGCGCAAGGCCGTCGGCCACCACCAGTGCATCGGCGAGCCGTCCGGCGACGAACACAAAATCGCCCGCGCTGACCGCCAGGCTGTAGCCTGAACTCTGATGGATCGCATGCGATTTCGGCCGGATGTGCTGCACGCGCACGCCGTCTTCCACTGCGATCATCTGCATCTCGATTTCCTGACCCGCAAGCAGCAGCCCCGGCATCAGGATGGAGGTGCTCGGTGGAATGTGGTCGCCGAGCGCAGCGCGGCGTGCATCGTGATACGGCGGCACCGCGCGGTAGTCGGTGTAAAACTGGTCGACGCGCACGATATTGGCAAATTGGCTGCGGCCGGCCTTTAGCACGCGGCCGAGGTTGGCGAAGATACGGTCCGACTCGCGCCGGTGCTTCGAGTCCGCCCACGACGGCAGCGCCGCACCCACGACGCCGGACGCCATGGCGCCGGCAAAATCCGAGTTGCCCTTGTGGCCGGTCGCGAAAATCCAGCGTCCCGCCTTGACGCCGGCCGCGTAGCGGATGCCGCCCTGCGCTATCGTGACCGGCAGCAGTGGTTTTACAGCAAGTTTGTTTTTTGTCGGCATTTTTTTAGTGCTGCGTTTGCATCTATCGCGGTTTCAGCTCTAGTTCTGAGTCGTCGCGCCGGCCTCTTTGATGAGCGGCGCCCAGCGCTTGACGTCGTCGTCCAAATATTTCGTGAATTGATCCGGCGGCAGATAATGCGGCACCCCGCCGGCATTCAGAATGCGCTCCTGGATTTCAGGCAGCTTGACCACGCGCGCAATCTCGGCGCTCATGCGGGCGACGATCGCTTTGGGCGTGCCAGCAGGAAAGGCGGCGCCCGCGAAGCCCGCGAGCGTATCGAATGGATAACCGCTTTCGGCAAACGTCGGCAGGTCGGGCAGAATTTTCATGCGCTCGCGCGCAGCAAGCGCGAGCGCCCTGACGCGGCCGGCGCGCATGTGCGGCAATGCGCCGGGCACATTCGCGAAAGTCGCATCGACGCGTCCACCGACCAGATCGAGCATGCCGGGCGCGCTGCCGTTGTACGGGACATGCAGCGCCGGGAAACCGGCGTACTTGCGAAAAAGCTCCATCGCCAGGTGTTGCGCGCCGCCGGCGCCCGACGACGCGTATGAAATCGAGGGGGTTTTCTGGCGCGCCCACGCGACGAATTCCCTGACCGTATTGACCGGCGTTTTCGTCTGCACGACGAGCAGGCTCGGATATTCGCCGATCAGCGCAACCGGCGCGAAATCCTTCAATGTGAAGGAAAGGTTCGGCACGAGCGTCAGCTGCAACGACAGCGGCTGGCTGATGAAGCCGAGCGTGTAGCCGTCGGGCGGCGCTTTGGCGACGAGCGCGTTGGCAATCACGCCGTTCGCACCCGGCCGGTTGTCGTAGACGAACGATTGGCCCAGATACTCGCTCAACTTCGCACCCACTGTGCGCGTCATGATGTCGGAGACGCCGGCCGGCGGAAAATCGATGATCCAGCGGATCGGCTTCTCCGGGTAACCCGCCGCCATACAGGCGCCTACTGTCGATGCCAACAATATCCCGCAGGCAAGCCCCTTTAATGCGCCCATCTTGAATCTCCCTGGTATCGAATCATCATTCCGCGGCTTTGATGCCCGCCGCCTTGATGACCCTGGCCGCGCGCGTTCTGTCCTCCTGCAGAAAGCGCGCGAAATCTTCCGGCGAACCGGTGAATACGTCGAAGCCGATGGCCGTCAGCCGCTCTTTCAGTTCGCCCGCAGCGAGCGCCGCGACGGTTTCGCGGTTCAGTCTGTCGATGATGAGGCGCGGCGTGCCGGCACGCGTGACAAGTCCGAACCACGTGCCCGCGTAATAGCCCTGCAGGCCGGCCTCGCCGGTCGACGGAATGTCAGGCCAGCTCGGATGGCGCTTGTCGGCGCCGATCGCGAGTATCTTCAGTTTGCCCGCTTTCCAGTACGGCGTGACGGTGGCGATGCCGGTAATGACGATGTCGACTTCTCCGCCGAGAACGGCGACGGTGGCCGGCCCCGATCCTTTGTACGGAATGTGCGAAAGCTTGATGCCGGCCATCGATTCAAGCAGCGCGCCGGCCAGATGGTTGCTCGAAGCAGGGCCGGGCGTCGAATATCTGAGCACGCCCGGTTTCGCCCTGGCAAGCGCGATCAATTCCGTCATCGAGCTGGCTGGCAGCGACGGATGCACGGCGATCATAAACGGCACGTTGACGGCAGAAGTGATCGGTGCGAAATCCTTCACCGCGTCGTACGGGAGCTGCGGATTCACCTGCGGATTGATCGACATCGTGGTCGCCGTCGTCAAGAGCAGCGTATAGCCGTCGGGCAGCGACTTGGCAACCGCGTCCGCGCCTATGATGGTGCTGGCGCCGCCGCGATTGTCGACAACCACTTGCTGTCCCAGGCGCTCGGCGAGTTTCGTCGAGATACCCCGCGCTACGATGTCCGTCGTGCCGCCGGGCGGATATGGCACGACCATGCGAATGGGTTTGTTCGGGTAGGTGCCCCCGGCGTTCTGCTGAGGCGACTGTGCCGCCGCGGCTCCGGCGGCGACCACGAGCATGGCCGCTAGCTCTGCGCGCATACTGACTTTCCCAGTGAACGTTGCCGCTTGCGTATCGCATCATGCCGCACGGCCCTCGCGCGGCGAACCACCGGAATTATACCTAAGCTTGCAGCGGCCACCGACTGCGCGGCATGTGTTTACATGATGGCGAACATGGTCAGCACTGTCGCATGATACAGGGATCAAATCCAGGAACCGGAGGACCCGGCAGAACGCGGGAGCGTCTGCGATCGGCAACAACCGGCATCGCTACGGACCCGCCGCGCGACCACGCACGGGAACCTTGCCCGGCTACTGCATGACCTATCTGTCGTAAGCCCTGGCGATTTTCTGGAGAGTGCCGTCTTTAGTCATCGCAGCGAGAGCGTCGACCAGCCCTTTGACGGTGCCGTCAGGAATACCGGGGTGGCACGCAAGCCAATAGCTCACTTCATTGAATTTCAGCACCAGCTTGATATCTTTGACGCCGGCATTCGCAGCGACGATTTTTTCGGCACGGATACCCGTCACCCACAGATCCACCCCATTGAACTGCTTGCGGTCCAGCGTGAGCATGGGCGGAATCTGCTTGTCTTCCCTCACCGCGACAATATTGGTTACTGCATGGTCTCTAAGCCACGCGACCTTGGCGTCGTTGGTGACGCCGCCGATACGGTAGGGACGCGCATCGGCAAGCGTCTTGACGGGATCGTTGAAACCGCCCTTGGCAAACAGTCCCCAAGCGTTGGTCGCCAGCGGCCCCACCCATTTGAAAATGCGTTCGCGATTTTCCAGGCGCACCGTCGAATAAATACAGGTCTCAGGCTTCCTCTGCGTCTGCTCGTAGCCCTGCGGCCACGGCATGACCGCGAAAGTCATCGGCACGTTGGCCCGGCGCCCCATTTCCATTATCACGTCGGTGGAAAGCCCCGTAAGCTTATTGTTCTCCGTATAGTTGAATGGCGGGTTTTCCTCGGTCACGATTTGCAGCGCCTGCGCCGGCGCAGCTGCGAAAACGCATAGCAGAAGCATGATCAAACTGCGCGAATTGTCGCTGGCAGACATCGATTTCCTCCTCTCAAAGACGCGGTTTAAAGGTCGTGCGCGCCGGCATGGCGGGCGTCTGCACCGGCGGGCCATATTAGCGAACTGCGCCTGCCTGCGCCTGCCTCCCAGAACAATCATGCCGCTGAAAGATAGGGACGGATGTCGACGTCATCGATTTGTTCCGGCCGCATATAGCGCTGCGCGTAGTCGCGGTAGACGCCTGACGTGAGGAACAACTCGAACAACTCGGGATCGATGTGCCGGTCTCTTTTCATGAAACCCATAATCTTGATCGATTCCGATAGTGTTTTGCCTTTTTTGTACGGCCGGTCGGCTGCTGTAAGCGCCTCGAAAATATCGGCGATCGCCATCATGCGCGCGAGCGGGCTCATTTCATCCCGCGCGAGCCCGCGGGGATAGCCGGTGCCGTCCATCTTCTCGTGATGACCGCCGGCGATTTCGGGCACGGTTTTCAGGTGCCGCGGAAACGGCAGGCGGGTCAGCATGATGATGGTCTGCACGATGTGGTCATTGATGATGAAGCGCTCTTCGTCGGTCAGCGTGCCGCGGCCGATGCTGAGGTTGTGGATCTCGCCCTTGTTGAACTTGTGCGCCGGCGCTTTCATCTTGAAGCCAAATGTATTGTCGAACGGCACCTGGTCGCCCGCGCCGCGCTCGAAAAAGTGCTCGTCCTTGTCGGCAAGCAGCCGCTCGACCGCGGGCAGGGCTTGCGCGCCATGCGCTTTAGTTCGTCGTGACGAGACGCCACTGCGGTCGTCGAGCGTACGCAGCCAGATGCGCTCGCCGATGCGCTTGAGGCGCTCGATTTTTTCCGGCGCCATGAACTCGCCGCCGATGTTGCATTCCGCGATGAACGCGAACTCAGAGTCGAGTTCGGTGCATTTTTCCGCCAACGCCTGTTTTAACGCCGCTTCGTCGCCGCCGGCGGCAACCGCTTTCAGATACTCGATTTCGGCATCGCGCTTGAGCACTTCGAAACGCGTGCGCACTTCGTGGATGCGATCACAAATGGTCTCTAGCTTGGTCGCCTTGTCCACCACATATTCGGGGGTGGTGACCTTCCCGCAATCGTGCAGCCAGCTCGCGATATGCACCGCTTCCCAGTCCTCCTCGTTCAGCTTGAAATCCCGGTAAGGCCCGGACTGCGCATCACATGCCGCGTGCGCCAGCATCTTGGTGAGTTCCGGCACGCGCTGGCAGTGACCGCCGGTATATGGCGATTTGGCGTCAATCGCGGAAGCCACCAGCTGGATCAGCGACTCGAGCAGATCCTTCTGTGCCTTCAGCAGGCGGCGCGTTTCGATCGACACCGCGGTGGTGCCCGACAGCGCTTCGATGAACGAAATGAGCTCGGCCGGGAAAGGCTCTTCCGCCGCGTCCGCGCCGGCGACGCGCCCGACCGCCAGCACCCCCACCACTTCCTGCTGCCGGTTGTGCAGCGGGATGGCCGCGATTCCCAGCCGGGCGGCATTGAGCGCCTGAAACGCGCCGGCGAAATAACGTGCAGTGACATCGTTGTCTTCCGCGCGCAAAATGGCAACGCGGGTCTTGTTGTCAAGCGCCGCCGCGACGATTGCATGCTGCCGTTCACGTTTCAAGTGCAGGGGCGCCAGCGGGCTCGCGTCGGGCAACAGGCCGCTGTCGCGCCAACTACGGTGCGCCGGCACGAGCGTGACCCCGTCCTCCTCGATCAGGTAAATCACGCTGGCGTCCGCGCCGGTCAGGGCCAGGGATTCGGCCAGCACGCGTTCGAGCAGGCGATCGAGGTCTTTCTCTCCCGCCAGCACTGTCGATATATCGAGAAACTTGCGGATGGTGGCGCGCATGATGTCCATCGTTTGCGCGAGTTCGTCGATTTCGCGCACAAAGGAGTTGACCGGGGCTGCCTGGTCGAACTTGAATTTCTGGATGACCCTGGCTTCCGCGCTCAGTTGCCGCAACGATCCGGAGATGGCGCGCGACAGCAACCATGCCGCAGGAATGGTCAGCAGCAGGAGCCAGCGTGATCATGTTGCTCTCCGTGCGGATGCGTGCGGATGCGCGCGGCGTCGCTCAGCAGCTCGTCGCGCGGCGCGAGCACGCCGAGGTAGATGTCCTGATCGCGCGCGTTGAGCTTATTGATGCGCCCTATCCACTCGCGATTGTACGCCTCGAAGTCGAAATTTTTTCCCACCGTTCCCGCTTTGAACGCAGTCATCAGGCCGGGCAGCGCTGGTCCGCCGAGATCGGTCGGCTTCGCGAGCTGCAGCGCGGACGCGCCGGCGTCTTTCCACAGCGGCGTGCCGGTCTTGCTGTACGCGAGCACCTGGCCGCTTGGGCTGAACAGCACGATTTCCGCCGACGGCGAGACCGCGTGCTGGCGCAGCAGCGCCGACAATTCGGTGAGCGTGACGTCGGTGCCGACGACGCTCGCGCCCGACCGGCTCTTGCGCGCAAACGTGATGCCGGGCTCGCGCGTCGTAAAAAATACTTACGGCGCGGTCTTGATCTGCTGAGCGGATTCCTGCGCGAGCCTGTACCACTCGCGGGCGCGCGGATCGAACGTGTAATCGGGGCGCTCGATCGTCAGCACCGGCTTCAGCGCGCGGTCGAAATACACGAACCTCCCCTGCGCGGGCCGCCCCGCGCCGCGGTTTATGCTTTGCACCAGGAAGGCCGCATCCGCCGGCGCGTTGAGGTTATTGCGCAGTCCGTCGTCAGCCGGCAGCGGGCGCACCAGGAAGAAATCGCCGTCGCCGTAGCCCACGTAGAACGCCGACATCGCGGGATTGCGCGACAGCCCCTCCGCCAGCCCGGGGAGTCGCGCCACCCGCGCCTCGAGCGTGCCGTCTTCCGGCAGTTGCTGGCGCGACACGAGGTCCGTCAACAACTCGATGGGCGCGTAGATGCGGTCGATTTCCAGCACCGTTTCGCGGGCGATGCGCTCGAACAGATCGTTCGATGCCGACAGCATGATGCCGCTGTTCTGGCGGTAATTGTGCCAGCCGATGACCGCGCCCGAAATCAGGATCAACAGCGTGAACAGCACGGAAATGTGCAAGTGCAGCGGGAACGAGGGGCGATTGGGCGCCGGCGGCGCGGAGGAATTGATGGTCATTCGGAATTTCCTTCGGCAAGCATGGCGAACGGATACCGGAGAACTTCAATTGCGAGTATACGTTTCCCGGACGCGCAAAGCTGGGGCGATGCCATTGTCCTGAAAGCCGCAACAATGCCAAAACCGCACCTTCGCTTATGTCGCGATGCCGCCATGCCGCCATGACGATGCCGAATTCGCCGCCCAGCGCAGCAGCTACCGATTTGCGCAGCGTGCGCTTACATGACGGCAAACATGGTCAGCACCGCGGCCGCCATGATACCGGTCGCGCACCAGCCGAGCATCCGCAGGCGCCGGCCGACGACGAACGCGCCCATCACTTCGGGCTTGGACGCGAGCAGCATCATGACTGCCATGATCGGCACCGAGATCACGCCGTTGACGATCGCCGCCCACAGCAGCATCTTGATCGAATCGACGCCGGAGAAGTCGATCGCAACGCCGAGCAGCGTGGCGACGGTCAGAATGAAATAAAAGCCGCGCGCTTCGGTGAGCGTCAGTCCCAGGCCGATGCGCCACTTGAAACTCTCCGCAACGGCGTAAGCGGCGGACCCCGCCAGCACCGGCACGGCGAGCAACCCGGTGCCGACGATGCCAGCGGCAAACAACATGAATGCGAAATCGCCCGCCAGCGGCCGCAGCGCTTCCGCCGCCTGCGCCGCGGTTTGAATGTCTGTTTTCCCCGCCGCATGCAGCGTGACGGCGGCAGTCAGCATGATGCACAGCGCGATCGAGTTCGAAAAAATCATGCCGATGTAAGTGTCGACCTTGATGCGCTGCAAATGCGCGCGCGCCTGCTCCGGGGCCTCCTTCAGCGGTTCGTCGCCGAACGTCGCGCGCTGGTCCTCGACTTCCTGCGACGCCTGCCAGAAAAACAGATACGGGCTGATGGTGGTGCCGAACACCGCCACCACCAGTGCCACGTACTCGCGCTTAAGCGAAAGGTCAGGCAATAATGCGCCGGCGAGCGCCTCTTCCAGCGGAACGTGCACGACCAACACCGTCCCGACGTATGCGAACAATGCGAGTGTCAGCCACTTGAGTATTGGCGAGTAACGCGGAAACGGTATGAATATCTGCAGCATGAGGGACATCAGCGCAAACAATATGATGTAAATCTGGCTGTGTCCGCCGACGATCAACACCAGCGCGGCGCCCATCGCGCCGAGATCGGCGGCGATGTTGATGGTGTTGGCGACGAGCAGCAGCGATACGATTGCGTACAGCAGAGGCCGCGGAAAATGCTCGCGGATATTGGCCGCCAGCCCGTGCCCCGTTACGCGCCCCAGGCGCGCGCTCACGATCTGGATGCCGATCATGAGCGGCGTCGTGATAAGCACGGACCATAAAAGTCCATAACCGAATTGCGCGCCCGCCTGCGAATAGGTGGCAATGCCGCTGGGGTCGTCGTCCGCGGCCCCGGTGATGAGCCCGGGGCCGAGCTTCTGCAGCAGCGGCACATGATTTTTCGAGTGCTCGACTTGAGCGGGATGATGCTTGAGGGCCATGAATTGAAGTCTCGATATGAAACGCGGCGGACAAATAAAATACAGCCGCGATTGTCGCCCGAATCAGCGTTCGAACCAAGGATTACGATGGCGGCTGGCGCGAATGACTGCTTGGAGCCGGCGAAAATCAGGCGGAGAATGCTGCTCTCGTCGAACCATCACTGCGGCAACCGGGGGATATTCAAACCATGAAAACCACTCATCTTGCAGGCGTGCTCGCCGGTTTCGCCGGCGGCTTGTTGGGCGCTTACGTGCTCGAACATTTCGACCGCGGCGCGGTCATGCCGGAGGCTACAGCCGCGACGACTCAGGACAACGTTGTCACCGCCAGCCGGATCCGGCTCGTCGATACCGGCGGCAAAGTGCGCGCCGAGCTTGCGATGTCGCCGGACGGCGGGCCCGCGCTGTTTTTTTTCGACACCGCCGGTCGTAATCGCCTCGTGCTTGGCCTGTACGCGCCGGCAGAAAGCGAATATCCGTTCGTGGTCCTCAACGACAGGCAGCAGCACGCAGCGGGCATTTTCCGTTTGTTCGGCGCGCATGAATCGCCCGTGGTCGTGCTGAAAAACCAGGGCCGCGATCGCTCGGTCTACGGCCTCAACGCGACGACCACCGAACCGTTCATCACCAACTTCGCCAACGACGGCAAGCGTAGCGATGTTTTCGGCAAATTCTAGAACACTGGCTTTCGCATGCATCAACGCGGCGGCGGCGGCCGCCGCCGCC
>JANYDM010000023.1 GCA_025363575.1 Betaproteobacteria bacterium
TCCGCATCGTCGTCGGCTATCCGGCGGGCGGCCCGACCGACATGATCGCGCGCACGGTCGCGCAGAAACTTACACCCGCGCTCGGCCAGCAAGTGCTCGTCGACAACCGTCCCGGTGCGAGCGGGATGATAGGAGCAGAACTCGTGGCAAAGGCGCCGGCCGACGGCTACACGCTATTGACGGTGCCGATCACTTATGCGGTCACGCCCAGTGTATATCCGAAAATGCCGTACGACGCGGAGAAAGACCTGGCGCCGGTCGCGCTCGTCGCCGCCGCGCCTTTCATACTCGTCGTGCATCCGACGCTGCCGGTGAAGACCGTGAAGGACCTCATCGCGCTTGCGAAAACGCGGCCCGGCCAGATCAACTACGCATCAGCAAGCACTGGCGGGATGCCGCACCTCGCGGGCGAGCTCTTCAACATGATGGCTGGCGTCAAGCTCACGCACATTCCGTACAAGGGCGCCGCTCCGGCGACCATCGACCTGCTCGCAGGCCAGGTATCGCTGATGTTCAATAACATGCTGTCCGCGATGCCGCATGTGAAATCCGGCAAGCTGCGCGCGATCGCGGTCACGAGCGCCAAACGCTCGAGTGCGGTGCCCGGGCTGCCCACTGTCGCCGAAACTATCAAGGGATTCGAAGCCAGCGGTTGGTACGGCGCGTTTGCGCCCGCGGCGACACCGAAAGACATCATCGTGAAGCTCAACGGCGAGATCAACAAACTGATGCGGCTGCCCGACGTCGCGCAGCGCCTCGCCGGCGACGGCGTCGAAGGCGTCGCCATGACGCCCGCGGAATTCGGCGCCTACCTGCACAGCGAAATCGTCAAGTGGGGCAAGGTCGTGAAGATTTCCGGAGCGACGGTGGATTGAAATACCAAAGCCAAAATCTTTTTAGCCGCAGATAAATTCTTTTTAATACCCCCTTGAGGGGTACGCAGATAAAACCAGGAAATAAATGGCAATCGTACTGCATGAATTTACGTTCGCGTACATCGAAAACATTCGATCTGTAAAGAAAAACTTTCTCTGCGGACGGCCTTTGAACTTTCATCTGCGTTTATCCGCGGTTATCTGCGGCAAATTTTTATTTTTGCTTTGCGCATCCTCAAGCGCGTTCGCTGCCGACTACCCATCTCGTCCGATCAGGATCGTCGTCCCCTATCCCGCCGGCGGGCCGGTCGACATCACTGTGCGCGCAATCTCGCCGCGCTTGAGCGACGCATTCAAACATCCCGTCGTCATCGACAATCGCGGCGGCGCGGGCGGCACCCTAGGCGCCGATCTCGTCGCCAAGTCCGCGCCCGACGGTTATACGCTGCTCGCGTGCTCGACCGGCAACACGATCAACGCGACGCTGGTTTCGGGGCTGCCTTACGATTTCGTCCGCGACTTCACACCGGTGACGATGCTTGCGATCATCACGAGCCTGCTCGTCGTCCATCCCTCGGTGCCTGCGCGCTCGGTCGCCGAACTGATCGCGCTGGCGAAGGCGAAGCCCGGCGAGCTTTCGTATGCATCAACGGGCAACGGTACGCCGACTCATCTTGCCGCTGAATTATTCAAGAGCATGGCAGGCGTAAACATCGTCCACGTGCCGTACAAAGGCGGCGCGCCCGCCGCCGTCGATCTGCTCGCGGGACAGGTGCAGCTTTCGTTCATCAGCGCGCCTGCCGTCATGCCGCATGTGAAATCGGGACGCCTGCGCGCGCTGGCCGTCACCAATGCGAAACGTTCGCAGCTGCTGCCGGGCCTGCCGACAGTCGCCGAATCGGGCCTGCCCGGCTATGAATCGGAAGGCTGGCATGGCCTCTGCGGTCCGGCGCGGCTGCCGGCGGCTATCGTCGATACGCTCTATCGCGAATCCGCCAGTGCGCTGCGTGCGCCTGAGGCCGCTGCGCTGCTCATAAACGGCGGCGCAGAGCCGGTCGGCATGCCGCCCGCGCAATTCGCGGCGCTGATCCGCGCGGATATTGCGAAGTGGGCAAAAGTCATCAAGGCCAACAGCGTGAAGGCAGATTGATGCCGGACACGCCTTCCCCCTTGACGGGGGGAAGGAGAGATAAGCGCGCTGCGCTATAATTGCAAAAAACCGCAGCAAACCCGCACGACAATCCAGTAGCGCCTCCATCCGCAACACTCCAAGGGAGCATCATGTCCGCAGATCTCACAAAAGCCTCGCCGCTCGGCACGTACGTCGAGTATTGCAAGAAAGGCGAACTCGCGTATCAAGTTTGCACCGACGACAACACACCCATATTCCACCCGCGCGCGGTCGCGCCGAAAACCGGCAGCGCCAATCTCGAATGGCGCGTCTCCAAAGGGCTGGGCACCGTCTACTCGACGACCGTCGTGCACGCGGGCAAGGATGTGCCGCCGTTCAACGTGGCACTCATCGACATCGATGAAGGCTATCGCATGATGAGCCGCGTCGAAGGCATCGACCCGATGGCGGTGAAGATCGGCATGCGCGTGAAGGTCAAAATCAACCCGGGCGATGAGAAGCAGCTCCCCTATCCCGTATTCACTCCCGCGGAGGGCGCGAAATGAGCAGCAAGCGCGGAAGTGTTGCAGTCGTCGGCGCGGCCGAATCCGATCTGGGCCTGGTAGCGCCGCACACGAGTCCGGTCGACCTGATGGCGCAGGCCACCATGCGCGCGCTCGATGATGCCGGCCTTAAATTGTCCGACGTCGACGGCCTGTTCGTCGCGGCTACGCAGGTGCGCATGGGCCCGATGGCGCTCGCCGATTACCTGCGCATCAAGCCGAAGTATTTCGACGGCACCATCATCGGCGGCTCGTCTTTCATGTCGCACGTGACGCATGCGCAGGCCGCGATCGAAGCGGGCTTGTGCGAAGTCGCCGTCATCGCCTACGGCAGCACGCAGCGCTCAGTCAGCCGCGCCGCCGCCAGCCCGCGCGAATACAATCACTACGAATCGCCCTACAAGCCCATCCTGCCGATCAGCGCGTACGCGCTCGCCGCCGCGCGCCACATGCATCAGTACGGCACGACGGTCGAGCAGATCGCCGAAGTCGCGGTGTCGGCGCGCCAGTGGGCGCTGTTGAATCCCGTCGCATGGGAAAAAGAGCCGCTGACCATAGAACAGGTCAGGAAAGCGCGCGTGGTGAGCTATCCGTTCACGGTGCGTGACTGCTGCCTCGTCGTCGACGGCGGCGGCGCCATCGTCATCACGTCCGCCGCCCGCGCCAGGACGCTCAAGAAAAAACCCGTCTACGTGCTCGGCACCGGCGACACGCTCAGCCATTTGAACATTTCGAGCATGCCCGACCTCACCGTCACCGGCGCCAAAGAGTCCGGCGAGCAGGCGTTCAAGATGGCCGGCGTCAAGCAGTCCGACGTAAAAATGCTGTCGCTCTACGACGCGTTCACCATCACGCCGATTCTTTTCACCGAAGATCTCGGCTTCTGCAAAAAAGGCGAAGGCGGACATTTCTTCGAAGGCGGCAAGACCGCGCCCGGCGGCAGCAATATCCCCGTCAACACCAGCGGCGGCGGGCTTTCGTACTGCCACCCCGGCATGTACGGCCTGCTCGTGATGATAGAAGCGGTGCGCCAGGTGCGCGGCGAATGCGGCAAGCGTCAGGTCAGGGACTGCGACGTTGCGCTCGCGCACGGGAATGGTGGAGTTCTATCCAGCCAGTGCACGGTGATCTTCGGCAGCCAGGCGACGGTGTAGCCTGAATCGTCAGCTTCAAATAAAAAGCCCCGCAATCGCGGGGCTTTTTTATTGACCCTTCACAGCTGATTTTCCCTCCCCTTGACGGGAGAGGAGCGCGCTGGATTTGCAAAAGCCAATAATGGACAAAATGTCTATTTTGACTATAATAGACAAAACATGACCGAACGCCCCCCATGCTGACCCGTGCCAGGCTCGTCTACCGCAACAGCCGCGGCGAATTCGTCGAGCCGCCCGATGTCGCCGCCACGCGGCTCAAAAGCGAATGCGGCACCGTGCTCGACGAGGCGATGCAGCGCGGCGCCGTGGTCATCACGCGCCACGACACGCCCAAGGCGGTGCTGGTGTCCTATGAAGAATTCCAGGCGCTGGTGCGCGAGCAGTCGCCCAGCCTGAGCGAATTGCGCGCCGAGTACGACGTCCTGCTCGCGCGCATGCAGAAGCCGGCGGCGAAGGCGGCCATGGCCGCGGCTTTCGACGCCGCGCCCGCGCAGATCGGACGCGCCGCGAATAAAGCAGCGCAAGCAGCGGCCCAGGCTGCCCGCAAGCGCCGCTGACCCTTTGCTATTTCCGTTATGAGCGTCGCCGCGCCGCCGCGCATTTACGTGCTCGCCGGCGTCAACGGCGCGGGCAAGAGCAGCCTCGGCGGCGCTGCGTTCCGCGCGCACGGCGGCGACTACTACAACCCCGACGAAGCAGCGCGCCGCATCATCAAGGAGAATTCCCGCCTGAAGCAGGCCGAGGCCAACAGCCGCGCCTGGCACGCCGGGCGCCTGCTGCTCGAGCAGGCCATCGCGAGGCGCCTTGATTTCGCGTTCGAGACCACGCTGGGCGCGGGCACCATCCCGCGCCTGCTCGCCGACGCCGCGGCGCAGGGCATCGAAGTGCGCGTCTGGTACGCAGGCCTCGCCACGACCGAGCTGCACATCGCGCGCGTGCGCGCCCGCGTGAAGCGCGGCGGCCACGACATCCCCGGGGGCACGATACGCCGCCGCTTCGAGCACAGCCGCCTCAACCTGAGCCGGCTGCTGCCGCTGCTGACGGCGCTGCGCGTCTACGACAACAGCGCGCCCGCCGATCCCGCCGCCGGCAAAACCCCGGCGCCCCTGCTCGTCCTGCACATGGAGCGCGGCTGGATCATGCATCCGCGCAAAATGCCGCCGGCGCCCGAGTGGGCAAAACCGATCGTCGCAGCGGCGATGAAGCTCAGATCGAAATAACTTTGCCGCCGTCCGCCGCCTTCATCCCGAATCGCGACTGCTCAATCTTCAATCCTGCCTTGCCAGCCATGCCGGCAGCGCGACTATCGAATCGATCACCGCATCGGGCACGATGCCTGATTGATCGAGCGCGGACTGGCGGAATTTTCCCGTGCGCACGAGGACGCCTGCGAGGCCCGCATCCTGCGCGCCCTGCACGTCGGCTTCGATGTCGTCGCCGACCATCACTGCGTCGGCCGTGCTGGTGCCGAGCCCGGCGAGCGCTTCTTCGAAGTACGCGCGCGCGGGCTTGCCAATGACCGTCGCATGCGCGCCTGTCGCCTGCTCGAGCGCGAGGATGTAGGGGCCGGCGTCCATCGTCAACCCATCCGCGGTCTGCCAGTAGAGATTGCGGTGCATCGCGATCAGCGGCGCGCCGCCCTGCAGCAGCCGGAACGCATGGTTGAGCGCGTCGTGGCTGAATTCGATGCCGGCGCCGCCGATGACGACGACGTCGGCGGGCTCGCCCTGCCCCGTAAGTGCGATGCCTTCGAAATCGGACTCGACGTCGCCGCTCGTGAGCAGGTAGCAGCGCTTGCCGGGATATTCGCGGCGCAAACAGGCGGCCGTTGCCGCCGGCGCGGTGAGGATTTCCCCCGCTGGAATTTCAAAACCGGCCGCGAGCAGGGTCTCGCTCAACACGGCGCGCGAGCGCGAGGTGGTGTTGGTGATGAAGCGCAATGGGTAGCCCGCGGCGCGCAATTCCGCGACCGCCGCAACCGCTCCGGGCAAAGCCCGCCACGACACGGTGAGAACGCCGTCGATATCCAGAAGTACGGCCTGATAGGCCATCGGTTGCTTTGCTGTGAATTGCCGATGCTGCAATACAGCAATTTACCGCTGCCGGGGGTTGGCGTAAAGCGGACAAAGTCACGAAAAACCAGAGCGCTCTGTCAGAGCAGGGACATCTCGTGCTTACGCAGCAGCCGGTAGACCAGCGCCACCGGCACCACGGTAAAGAAAATCAGCAAAGACGCGGTGGCCGCCGCCAGCCCTGCCCCTGTCCCTTCCAGCGCCTGGAACATGACGACCGTGAGCGTCATCCACTGCCCGCTGTAGAGCACGACAGTCGCGGACAGTTCGGCCGCCACCGCCACCCACGTGAGCACCATGCCGCCGACGATGCCGCCGAGCATCAGCGGCACCAGCAATCGCGCGAACGTCATCATCGGCGACACGCCGAGGTTGATCGACGCTTCTTCGAGACTGGGATCGATCTGGTGCAGGATGGCGCTCGAAGCGCGCACGCTGAACGGCAGCTTGCGCACCATGTAGGCGATCACCATGATCAGCCAGCCGCCGGTCAAAACGATCCAGCCGGTGTTGAACGAGATGATGAGGCCGATGCCGAGGATGGTGCCGGCCACCGCGAACGGCAGAGTCGAGACGATATCGAGCAAAGCCGTAAGCCGCGTGCGATGGCGCGTGACGACGTAGCCGATCGGCACGCCGAGAACGGCGGCGCCGAATGCGGCAAGCGTTGCGAGCATCAGCGTATTCTGCAATGGGCGGATCGAGCGTCGGAACAGCTCCGCGTAATTGTCGAGGCTGAAGTTCGGATGCAGCACCGGCCCGCGATATTCAAGAAATGAAATTACGATCACCGCGAAGAACGGCACCAGCGACGCGAGCACGACGCCCCAGCAGTACGTTGTCGCCAGCGCGCGCCAGCCGCGGCTGATTTCGATCAGCGGCGGGCTGCGCCGCGCGCCCGTGGCAAAGCGCCGGCGGCCGAGATAGCGGCGCTGGATCACGACTGCGATAGTCGTCGACAGCACGAGCAGCACGCCGAGCACCCCGGCCGACGCCGGGTTGGTGTCGGTCTCGCCGACGAAGAGCTTGTACGCTTCGACTGCCATGATGGGCTTGTCTTCGGCCAGCACGAAAGGCACGCCGAAATTCTCCAGCGTCTCGATGAAGACGAGCAGCGCGCCGGCGAGGATGGACGGGATCACGAGGGGGAAGGTCACGCGCCAGAACGTGCGCCAGCGCGAGGCGCCGAGGTTGCGGCTCGCCTCCTCGACCGACACATCGAGCGCTTTGAGGCCCGCCACCGTCGGCAGCAGCACGTACGGGTACAGCGTCAGTACGTAGACCAGCACGATGCCCGGCGTACCGTAAATGGAAACCGCCGGCAGGCCCAGCGCCGTGAGCCCCTGCGTGACGATGCCCGCGCGTCCGAACAGGAGCAAGAGTGCATAGGCGCTGACGAAGCTCGGCAGCACCAGCGGCAAAATCGCGAGCGAGGTCAGCGCCGTCTTGCCGGCGACTGGCAACCGCGCGAGCGAAAACGCGAGCGGCGCGGTAATCAACGTCGTGATGAGGGTCGCGAGCACGCCTATGGTCAGGCTGTTGATCACGCTGTCGCGGTAGAAGGCGCGGGCGATGACCTTCGCGTAATTGTTGAGCGTCAGGTGCGTGCCGCTCGCGTCGAGAAAGCTCGCGCTTAAAACACCGAACAGCGGATAGAGCAGGAAGAGCCCGAGAAACGCCAGCGCAACAGTCGTGACGGAGAGCGCAAACGCGTTGCGCGGCAGCGCCGCGTTCATGCCGGTTTGAACGCCGTCACGCGCCGCGGATCGTAAGCGAGCGTAAGCGTACGCCCCGCCGCGAGCTGCTCGATGGGCTGGTCGAGCAGCGCCACGCGCAGCAGAGCGCCGTCGGCGAGCCGCGTTTCGATGCGCGTCAGCGCGCCGAGCAGCTCGACGCGCGAGATCGTCGCTGCTAGCGTCGCCCAGCCGGCTGGTGCGGCTTCGCCCGGCTCGATCACGCGCAGAGCCTCGGGCCGCAGGCAGAACGACACGGCTTCGCCCGCCTGCAGCGCTGCGCCTTCCATGTGGAATTCAGTCGCGCCCGCAGTCAGCACGGCGTGTGTGCCATCGCGCCGCGCGACGGTGCCCGCTAACAGATTGGTGATGCCCATGAATTCGGCAACGAATGGCGTGGCCGAGTAGCGGTAGATCGTGTCCGGCTTGTCGACCTGCTCGAGTGTTCCCGCGCGCATGACCGCGATGCGATCGGAGATGGCCAGCGCCTCTTCCTGGTCGTGCGTGACGTAGATCGCCGTGATGCCGAGACTTTGCTGGAGCGCGCGAATCTCGCCGCGCATTTCGACGCGCAGCCGCGCATCGAGGTTCGACAGCGGCTCGTCGAGCAGCAGCACTTCGGGCTCGATCACCAGCGCGCGCGCGATGGCGACGCGCTGCAGCTGCCCGCCCGAAAGCTGGTGCGGCCAGCGCTCGCCGTAACCGTCGAGGTGCACGAGCTTCAGCGCATTCACCACGCGCTCTTTGATCTGCACGTCAGCTACATTGCGCGCGCGCAGGCCGTAAGCGACATTGCCGCCGACGGTGTAGTTCGGAAAAATCGCGTAGTTCTGGAACACCATGCCCGTGTTGCGGCGGTGCGCGGGCAGGTTGTCGATGCGCTTGCCGCCGAAGCTGATCGTCCCCGCGTTGAGCTCGCTGAAACCCGCGATCATGCGCAGCAGCGTCGTCTTGCCGCAGCCCGACGGCCCCAGCAGCGTGAAGAATTCACCGTCGCGGATCTCGAGCGAGACTTCGCGCACGGCGTGCACGTCGCCGAAGGAGCGGCTCACATTGGATATGGTTACGGTGGTCATTTAGGGAAAGCTCTCAGAGCTTCTGGCCTTTGGCCGGTTGACCCGCAAGCAAAAAGGTCTTCGGGTATTTTCCTTCGCCGCAGATTTTGAACGAGCCGAAATCCTTGAACCATAGTCCGTCCGGGGCTTCAGGTTCAGATTCTCTCCATGCCTTGAGCTGGTAGAGATCTTCCGCAGTTATCTTGCGTTCGCGCAGCCTGTCAAAGAGATGGTCGCGCAACGCGGCAGGCAACCCGGCCCACTGGATCCGGGGCATTACTTACCAAAGGTCAAGCGGGCCAGCTCTGCCTTGAGACGTTTTTGCTCTGCCGCATCACGGGACTGCGTCAGGCGATCCGCCAGATCGAAAAATCGTTTCTTTTCCTGCTCTCGCGCCTCGATACCAGTCTCGATGAGAGCGACTATGACTCGATTAGCGCTGGTGCTGCCGGTCTTCGCAAGAGACCTGACCCGGCGGGCGACGTGCACGGGGAGGCTGACGCTTTGACGAACCGTTTTTTCAGTAGCAGCCATGTGTTCAGAATACACCATCTTGCACCAGAATGCACCGCATCGCAGCGGGGGTATTAACGCGTTTCCTGTATCAGATCCTTGATCTTCTCGAGCGTCTCGGTGCGCTTCGCGGTCCACGCTTCTTCTTTATAGGGGACGAGCTTGACGCTCTTCATCGCCGGCATGCTGCCCGGCAGCTTCGACAGGTCGAGGTCTTTGCGCGTCGGGCGGCGGAACGTGGTCTTCAAAATCATCTCGCGCGTCTCTTTGCGATTGATCCAGTCGACGAATTTCTTCGCGGATTCGGTGTTGGGCCCGCCTTTGATGATGGCGACGCCTTCCATCGCGGCATAGGTGCCGTCCGCGGGATAGATCGTCTTCACCGGCGCGCCGTTCTGCGACCACAGGTAGCCCGCGTATTCGAGCGAGACGCCGAGCGGGTATTCGCCGTTGCCGACACCCTGGAAGACGAGCGACGAGCGGTTGAGCACCTTCATGTTCGCGAGCAGAGCGCGGACTTTCTTCCAGCCTGCCTCGCCGCCGCCCCACATGTCGACGAGCATCGTCACCGTCGTAAAAGCCGAGCCGGAATTCGCGGGATCTGTGAAGGCGATCTTGCCTTTGTATTTCGGATTAAGCAGGTCTTCCCACGTCTTGGGGCCTTCGCTCGCGGGCATCGCTTTGGTGTTCTGCAGTATTACGAGCAGGTGCAGGTTATTGCCTATCCACAAATTGTTCGGGTCGCGGTATTCGGCGGGGATGGCGTCGACGTTCTGCGATTTGTACGGCATGAAGAACGCTTTGTTCGTCTCGAGCAGCGAGCGCGACACGCCCCAGATGATGTCGCCCTGCGGCCGGTCTTTCTCTGCCTGGATGCGCTTGACGACGACGCCCGAGCCGGCCGAGACGATATCGACCTTGATGCCGGTCTCGCGATTGAACGCCGCGGCGGCGAATTCGTTCAGCGTACTTTCGTTCGACGTATAGATAACGAGCTTCTGCTGCGCGTGCGCGGTGCCCGCGAACATCGTCACGGCAAACATTAATGCGGCAAGCGTGCCGTTTCGACTGATCGTCATCGATGACTCCTTAGAATTGGGCGCATGCGCCGGTGCGCAGCGATGCAGGGCGGGGGCAGAATATACTGCGTCCAAAAGCGCGTCAACGCTTGCGCAGATACTGAATCTCACTAAGGAAAATGCTGCTCGCCGGGCTGATTAGATTCGATTTCGCCAGTAGGACGGCCGTCGATGCGAATGCGCCACAGCGACGATAAGTATTTCATCCTTGTCCAGCTGATAAATAAGGCCGTAAGGAAACCGCCGCATCCGGCAACGCCGGAAATTTGTGCTCAACGGATGCCAGCCTTCTGGAAACCGGCGTATACGGTCAATGGTCGCGACTACTTCCAGTAGAAACGCATCGCCCAAGTCGGGCACCTGGCCGTTATAAAACGACACCGCATCATCGAGTTCCTGCTGAGCGGCCTCGAATAGCCGGACGTTCACTTAGCGCGATATTTCGCCAGCACGTCATCTAAAGGAATTGCGCGAATCTCGCCGCGGCGATAGGCCGCCATGCGGTCTTCGGCCTCCTTGGCCCACAGCCGGTCAATATTCGGGTCCGGCTCATCCAGGCTCGCCAAAATGTCATCTACCAGATCGATACGCTCGGCGGGAGTTAGTTTGCGCGCTTCGACACTCAGGGTCTTGGTTGATTCTGTCATCGCATCAGCCCTTGGAATTCATTACGTCGCCAATGACAAAGTCTACCGCCGCGAAAGAGGAAATGCGAGCGTCCTTTAATCCTTCTGCCTTCTCCCCACGCCTCACCCCAATTACCCATCCCCCATCACCCATCACCCCTCAATACCCCCTCCCCACCTTCCGCGGCGGGAACGGTGAGCGCCGGCCGCAGAGCGCTTCGAGCATGATGAGCTCCGCGTCGGTGTGGTTGACGACGCCGCCGGCCTGCATCGTTCCGTTCTCGATCCAGAGCGGCTTCTCGTGATGCGTGGTCTCGTAGCTCACGGCCTGCCCGTTGACCGGCTGCAGATCCACGGCGCCGAAGCACAGGCAAAAATAAGTCTTCTTCTCGTCGGTTTCTATATAGCAGCCCGTTCCGCGGATGCCGATCGCGGCCGTTGACGTGAAAAGGCGCTTCTCGCCTTTGCCGAAGACTGAAAGCAAACCGCCCGTCACGACACGCAAGAACGTCTCGACCGTATTGCCGAATTCGACGCGGCTGTTCTGCCGCTGCATGAATGCGTTGTCGCCGACGAGATAAACCGCTCGCGCGCCTTTGCCGGTTTCGACCACGTCGCCCGGCGCGACGGGCGAGCCTTTGGTTGCGGGCTTGCCGTTCACCGACACCTCGCCCTTCACTTCGATCATCCCCTGCGGTAGCGATTTAGGGTCTGCCGCTAACGCTCTCTGTATCGAGCCCATCACGCCACCCGCCGAAACGGCGGCGAGGCCGCGGATGAATTGACGTCGTTTGTTTTTAGTCATGATCGCTTCATTCTGCCTTAATTATCTTAGACTGCACATCTTTCGTACTTATTCCCACTTCCGCTCTTCCCCTCTCCCGCACTCACGCTCTCAAAATCATTTCCCTCAACACATGCCGATGACACTGCATCTCATCCTCCGCGCAATGACATAGCAGCGTCACATTCCCCCGCTTCGCCATTTTCATTACATCAGAGGCCGTTTGCGCAATGCTTTGACCGCCGCGGCCAGAACTCCGCGCCTGTCCTCGTACACGAGCATCGCGAAGTTCAATTGATCCCCGACGACGATGGATTTGCGCTGTTGCGGCGCCGGCCCAATTGATTTCCTACTCGTTTCATCCAGAGGCCGGGGCGGAACCCGAAGATCCCCCGCTTTTCTGTTTTAGCGTCCACGCTTGCCTGGCAAGCCGCAAAAGTAATACACTTCGTATCTCTGGTATTACTTTCGACAACTCCGATGAGCCATCAGGTCACGAGCAAGGGTCAGGTTACGATCCCGAAGAAAATTCGCGATCACATGGGAATCCGCGCCGGCGCCGCGGTGGAGTTCGAGCCTTTGCCGGACGGCCGGGTCGAACTCGTTGCCGGCACGCGAAAGCCCAGGCCGAGCAGGTTCCCCGCCCTGCGTGGCACCGCCACGGTAAAGATGTCGACGCGGGAAATCATGGCCCTCACCCGCGGCGGCTGACGTTTGCTGCTGGTCGACACCAACGTCATTCTCGACGTCGTAACGGACGATCCGCAGTGGGCGACATGGTCCCAATCGCAGCTCGAGGCTGCCTCGCTCAAGTACACGTTGATCATCAATCCGGTGATTTACGCCGAACTCTCGATCGCGTACGCGCGCATCGAAGAGCTTGAGGCAATGCTCGTTCACGCCCGGTTGCGGCTCGAGCCCGTCCCCCGCGAAGCATTGTTTCTCGCCGGCCGCGCTTTTCTCAAATATCGGCGGCGCAAAGGCGGCAAATCCAGCGTGCTTCCTGATTTTTTTATCGGCGCGCACGCGGCAGTTGCAGATATTCCGCTGTTGACTCGCGATGTACGTCGCTATCGCACGTACTATCCTTCACTCCAGCTTATATCGCCCGCCTAAGCTGGTCGATGGCCGGGATGCCGGCGTGAGAACTCGCGCGCGCGCTTTACGCTGCGGGCTAGTCGCACACTTCCCGGAGTTCATTCACCAATGCGTCAAGGACACGCCTGGCGAGCTTTTTGGGTGACTTATCCTGCGAGCCGCGTCACTGCCCTCCGCCTCATCGCTCACGGCTTACCTCTCACCTTCACCCCGCTACGTGGCCCCGGGCCATCACCCTTCCTCAATGGCGACCGGCGCGCATTGCGCGGGCTGTTCCGGGGGTGTGCTATCATTGTGTCCACATTTATACAAATGGGACCACATCATGGAAGCCAGCATCCGCCAGCTCAAAGCGAACCTCAGCGCCTATATTAAGAAAGCGGCGGCGGGCGAGGCCGTAATCGTGAGCGTGCATAACCGCCCGGTCGCGCGCATCGTACCGCTCAAGGTCAGCGCGTCGCGCCTCAGGCTCGCGGCGCTCCCCGGAGTGCAGTGGAACGGTGGCAAGCCTGCCGGGCTGCCGAAAGGCGAGACTATGCGCAAAGGCGTCTCGCTTTCGGCATGGATAAAACAGGACCGCCGTTGATCCTGTACGTGGATACCTCCGCCCTAGTCAAGCTCTACGTGCGCGAAGCGGGATCGACGGCGCTGCGCGCGCACGCGACCAAGGCAGGCGCATTGGCGACCTCGGTGGTCGCCTACGCCGAAGCCCGCGCGGCGTTCGCCCGCCTGAAACAAAGCGGGGTCAGCAGCGACACCAGACATCAGCAGCGCGTGAAGCAACTCGAACAGGACTGGGAGGCACTGCTGCGAGTGGAACTGGCCCCGGATGTGCTGCGCAGCGCAGGCGATCTGGCCGAAATTTACGGTCTTCGCGGGTTCGATTCCATCCACCTTGCCAGCGCCCTGTGGCTGAAAGCGCGCGTGTCGGAAGCGATTGACTTTGCCGTCTTCGATCAACGGCTCGGAGCAGCCGCGTCAAAGGCCGGACTCACAGTCGTGCCATAAGGAAATCACGAGACGTCTCACGTTTTTCAGATTCTCCTTCATCCCTACGTGGCCTCGGGCCATTCACGTATCACTCATCCTTCATCCTTCATCCTTATGCCGCTCTCCCCCTGCCTCTTCTGCTCGCTCCCCGACCGCATTGTCGAGTCGAACGACCTCGCGATCGCAGTGCGGGATGGCTATCCGGTTTCGCCGGGGCACACGCTCATCATTCCGAAGCGGCACGTCGCGACTTTTTTCGAGACGACGGCTGAAGAGCGGCTCGCGATGTTCGAGCTGATGGACAAGGCGAAGCTCGGGCTGGACAGCGAATTCCATCCAGCGGGCTATAACCTGGGCTTGAATGATGGAGCGGCGGCAGGACAGACGGTGATGCATGTGCATTTTCATCTTATTCCTCGCTATGACGGCGATCAGGCGGATGCGCGCGGCGGGGTGCGGTGGGTGCTACCTGAGAAGGCGAAGTACTGGAAATGACGCTTGATCGTTATTGCGCGCTGTTTTCGACGCTGACGCGCGCGCCCGGGCACACGTGGGGCGATGCGACACGCAATCGCGCGCCGCACAAGCCGCTGCTTCTCTTGGCGGTAATGGATCTCATCGCACGCGGTGTAATCGCGTCGCATTTTGTAAGCATCACCAGCGAGCTCGTCGAACTCAACGAACTATTTAGCGATTACTGGAGAGCCATTGTTCCGGTAACGCATACGAGCAGCATCGCCTTTCCGTTTTCGCGCCTCCATAATGAGGACTTCTGGAAACTGGTTCCTCTCCCGGGACAGGAAATCAATGGGCCTATCATCCAATCGATCAATTCAGTATCGCAACTGCGCAATATCGCTTTGGGCGCGGAGATCGATAAGGAATTGTTCGCATGTATGTCGGACAGCGCCGGGCGGGCAGCGCTTGCCGCAGCGTTACTGCAATCTTGCTTTTCCGAATCGGGACAAGTCGCGTTGCGCGAACAGGGCGGCATTCACGGCGAGGCGTTCAAATACAGCCGCGTGCTTGAAGAAGCCGCGCATGCGCAAGTTGCAGGTGAAGCGGTCTATCCCGAAGCGTACAAGGCAGCCGCTCGCGACCAGGGGTTTCGCCGAGCCATTGTGTTCCACTACGATCATCGTTGCGCGCTCTGCCGCACGCGCATTGTGACGTCCGAAGGCCACACAGCAGTTGATGCGGCACATATCGAGCCTTGGAGTGTTACTCAGAATGACGACATTCGAAATGGAATGGCCCTTTGCAAGTTGTGCCACTGGGGTTTCGACAAAGGATTGATGGGCGTCTCCGATGCATACGGCATCATTATCGCTAGACAGGTCGCGCAAACTCACAATAACGCCGGCGCACTGTTAAATTTGGCCAATCGGGATATTCACAGACCGCAAGATGAGGCGCTCTGGCCGCACCCGAAATATCTTGGATCGCATCGCACGAGGTTTCGGTTATAGGCCGAAGCGCATGCTCCAGGTTCAGTTACTCTCCCAAAAAAGCGTGTTGTAGCGATGCTACATTGCAAGACCTGACCCCACATTGCTCGGCATGGAATTCGAAATCGTCGACGTCGGCATGGCGAGTTTTCGCAAATGCGGCAACACGATGTCGGAGGCTGCCGTGCAGTCGGCGCTCGACGCGGATGGCGTCATTCTCGGGCCCTGCGGCATGACGCTCTATCCGCCACGTGAAGAGGGCGGCATCAACGTGCCGGGCACGATCCGTAAACGGCTGGAACTCTATGCGAATTTGCGGCCCGCGCGTTCGCGTCCCGGCGTGCCCGATGCGCGACCCGGGCTCGACGTGCTCATCGCACGCGAAAACACCGAAGGTTTTTATGCCGATCGCAACATGTTCATGGGTATCGCTGATTTCATGCCGACGGAAGACGTTGCGTTGTCGGTGCGCAAGATCACGCGCGCGGGCTCGCGTCGCATCGCCAAAGTCGCGTTCGAGTACGCGGCGCGCCGGCGCAAACATGTGAGCGCGGTTGGCAAGCAGCATGTGCTCCAGATGACGGACGGCTTGTTTATGAGCGAGGCTTACGCGCAAGCTGAGTTGCACAAAGACATCGCGTTTCGCGAAGTCGATGTTGACGCGATGGCGGCGGATCTCTATACACGGCCGCAGCGCTACGACGTGTTGCTCGTGACCAATATGTTTGGCGATATTCTTTCGAACGAAGCGTGCGCGCTGTCTGGCGGGCTGGGGCTCGCGGCCGCATTGAATGCGGGAGATGAACACGCGATTGCGAACGCCGGCCATGGTTCAGCGCCCGATCTGGTCGGTCGCGGCATTGCAAATCCGTCCGGACTCATGTTGTCCGTGGCGATGCTGCTGGAGTGGCTCGGCACGCGCCACAACAAACCGGCCTACATCGATGCACGACACGCGATTGAAGCTGCGCTCGACGGCGCACTGGCGGATGCCAAAGTACGCACACCTGACTTGGGCGGCAATGGCACGACAAAAACTTTCGCTAAAGCTGTCACTGCACGAGTCGATGCGGGCGGTCACCAGAAGCGGGCGCAGTCGCAAGATGCGCGCGCGACCGGCACGCGATAGAGTTATATGTTGTTGGGCTGCATTGCCGACGACTTCACCGGCGCGACGGATCTTGCCAATACGATCAATCGCCAGGGCATGTCGACCATCGTGCTGCTCGGCGTGCCGCAATGCCCGGTACCTGACGCCGACGCAGTCATCATTGCACTCAAATCGCGTTCGATTCCGGCGGCTGATGCGGTCCGGTTGTCGTTAGGTGCGCTCGACTATTTGAAGCGCGGCGGCGCGCAGCAATTTTATTTCAAGTACTGCTCGACCTTCGACTCGACCGACGCCGGCAATATCGGGCCGGTTGCCGACGCACTGCTCGCCGCTCTGGGCCAACCGTTCACCGTGGCGTGCCCGGCCTTCCCGACGAACAAGCGCACGATCTACCAGGGAAACTTGTTCGTCGGCGACCAACTACTTTCTGAGTCGGGCATGCGCGATCACCCGCTTAATCCGATGACCGATTCGTCATTAGTGCGCGTGCTGCAGCGGCAGACACCGGGCAAAGTCGGTCTGATCCCGTGCGCGGTCGTCGAACAGGGCGAGGCGGCGATAAAAAGCGAAATGCATAACCTTGCGGCGGCCGGGGTGCGGCATGCGATCGTCGATGCGCTGACGGATCAGCATTTGCTTGCGATCGGCGCGGCGTGTGCCGACCTGAAACTACTGACCGGGGGCTCAGGGCTCGCACTTGGATTGCCCGACAATTTCCGGCGCCAGCAGCTATTGAAGACTGCGATGCCAGATGCATTGCCACACGTGGACGGCGCGGCGGCGGTGCTGGCGGGAAGCTGTTCGGCCGCCACCCAGCGCCAAGTTGAATCTTTCAAAAAACAAGGCGAAAGCTTCCGGCTCGACGCGCTCGCACTCGCACAAGATCCGGGCATAGTCGCGCAGGCGCTGGCATGGGCGCAGCCGCGACTGGGCGCGCAACCGATATTGATATATTCGACCGCCGCGCCGAAGCAAATCGAAAAAGTGCAGTCGGCACTCGGCCGCGAACGTGCCGGCTCGATGATCGAGCGGGCGCTCGGCAATATCGCCAAGGAATTGAGTGCGCGGGGTGTGCGGCGGATGGTTGTCGCAGGCGGCGAAACCGCCGGTGCCGTCGTCGCCGCGCTGGGAATTACGGGGCTGCGAATCGGCCCCGAAATCGATCCGGGCGTGCCGTGGACTGTGAGCGTCAGTGACACGCCGATCGCGCTCGCGTTGAAGGCAGGTAATTTTGGCGGCGACGATTTTTTTATTAAAGCATTTAAAAAGCTGGCCACAGAGAGCACAGAGGACATAGAGAAAAGCAAAAAAAATAGGGAAAAAGGTGGTTTCAAATTCGTATCCCGCATTGGCGCTAATATCGTTCCCACGCGTCGTTGATTGATCGAAACGGAGCACTCACGTTGGCGATTCTGCGGGCCGCGACGTTGGCGATATGCTTTGCTTCTGCGGCACTCGCCGAGAACTATCCGGCGAAGCCGATACGGCTGATCGTGCCGTTTTCGCCGGGCGGGGGCTCCGACTTAATAGGCCGCGTTATCGGCTATGGCCTTGCCGAAAGCCTGGGACAACCGGTCATCGTCGATAACCGGGATGGATTGGCGGGCAGCTTAGGCTCGGCGCTGGCCGCGAAATCTCCCGCGGATGGCTATACCCTGCTGATCTCGGATGTCGGGACCATGACCGTCAACCCGTGGATATACAAGAACGCAGGCTACGATCCGATCAGGCAATTTATCCACATTACGCTGGCCACGACCCGGCCGAACGTGCTTGCCGCAAGCCCGCAGCTCCCCGCGAAGAATCTCCAGGAGCTCGCTGCGATTGGAAAAGCCAAGCCGGAATCTTTGACCTTTGCGTACTCCGCAGCGGCCAATCAGATGGGCGGCAGATTATTCGAAATGATCACCGGCGCGAAGTTGACATTCGTCCCCTACAAAGGGGGAGGACCGGCGGTCACGGCATTGGCCGGAGCGCACGTCGACATCATGATGGCCGGTCCGCCCGCATTCTGACGTGACGGGTATAGCGGAAGGCGAGGTTCTGCATGCCGGCGGACAGGGATTGCTCGCCTGCGCTGGAGCGCGAGGTGCAGGTGATTGGTCATCAGGCAGAAGGCGTGCACCCAATAGCCGAAGCGGCTCACACCTTCCTCGATCAGTTCGTAGAACCGTATGTGGTCTTCAGCCCTGAAGAAAATATATTGGCGGGCATTGCCGCGCAGGATGACATGATAGAGGCCGCCGGGCACGTGCAGGCAAGGTTTGCGAGTCATGCAGCAAGGGTAATCTAACAGAATTAATTATGCAATTAGCCAAGCCTGACCCCTTTGTTGTGGTACTGTTGTTGTACGCAATTTTTTGTTACGCCGCAACGGGCTCGATATGCCGGTATCGTTTCGGGTCGCGTTCCAGTTCCCAGAGATCAATGGCGGTTTGCATACGCAGCCAACTGTCGGGCGTCGTATTCGTCAGCCGTCCGATCCGAACCGCCATATCCGGTGACATCGCACGCTTTTCAAGCAGCAGATCCGACACCGAGAGTCGGCTCACGCCAATGCGTTTGGCCAGTTCAGACTGCGACATTTTCAGTGCCGGCAGTACATCCTCGCGCAGCAGTTCCCCAGGATGGGATGGTTTGCGCTTCGGATCTCTTAAACTCTTCATCAGTGATAATCCTCCAGATTTACGTCGGTTGCGTCGCCGTCGACAAATCCAAACGTGATTCGCCAGTTGCCCGACACGGATACTGAATACGTTCCCTTTCTGTCGCCTTTCAGCGGGTGGAACCCGTATCCGGGGATCGCCATATCCGCGGCCTTTGCAACCGCATCCAGCCGGTCAAGAATGCGTTTGATCCGATCAGACTGCTTCGCATCGATTCCCCGGCGGTCGGTCTTCCGAAAGAACCGGTCCAGCCCCTTATGGCGAAAGTTGCGTATCACGGCTGGGTTGTCATCCGGCGCATTACACTCAAATTGTAATGTAACGGATTACAATGTCAAGGACGGCCGGCGTTGACATGTCCGACAGCTTGGGCACCTTTCCCCGCCGCCCATTGCGCATTGCCTTCGCCCACCACCACGAACGGCGCCCACAGCGCGGGATGTGCGAAGTACGGATTGTCCGTGCGCGCCATCAGCGCGAGCATCGAGCGGCGCAGCGCTTCCGCCTTCGACGCGCCTTTCGCGGACTCGTCGAACATGCGCGTCGTGAGAGCCACCGCTGCATCCGAACTTACTGCCCAATGCGAGACGAGGAGCGATCGCGCGCCCGCGTAGAAGAATGCTCGCGCAAGTCCGGAGAGACCTTCCGCCCCCGGCGTGCCGTCGGGCGCGGCGGTGTTGCACGCGGAGAGCACAACCCAGTCCGCGTCCAGTTTCAGTTGCGAGATTTCGCTGATGGTCAGCAACCCGTCATCGAGTTCGCTGCCCTTCTCCGGCGGCGTGAGTACCAGCGCCGGTTCGGCAAGCCCTTTGAAGTCGCCCGCCATCAGTCCGTGCGTGGCGAAAGCGAGATTGCGGTAGCGAGTGAGGTCGGCTTCTTTCACCGCGCGTTCCGTCGCCGCGGCCCCGGTTCGGATCGATGCGGCGGGAGCTTTTAACGCCGCGGCAATGGCGTGAAGCTCGCCAGCGGATTCTGGCAGTCGCGCGAGCTTTCTCACTTCATCTACATCGGCCACCGCACCGCGTGAGTAGAGCGCCACAACATTCCTCTTGCGAGCGTCGACTCCCGTGCCTTCCAGCAACGGATCACCGAAGCCACTGAACGGCTCGCGCGAGGCAGGTGCTTTTGCGAACTGTCGCAGCGCGCGCAGCGAGCCTGCGGCTGGCAGCACCGTGATGGTGTACTTCTTCGCGAGCCAAGGTACCTGCGACAATTCAGCAAGTGTAGCGTTAGGTTTCGCGGGCGGCTCGGTCACCAGCACGCCCGGCGGCAAACTCTGCATTGCACCGTCGGGAACGAAAATCAAGTGCTTCGCGCCAACCAGCAGCAATTCCGCAGGCGCGAGCAACTTCCGATACAACTCGTGTGCCAATCCGACATTGAACGGCTTCTTGAGCAAGCGTTCGGGATCAGGCACGTCGAGATCGAGCTGCGAGCGGAGTTTCTTTACGACTTCGGCTAGTTCGCTTCGTTTGATGCCGAGCTTGAAAAAACCCGCATCGCCGCGCCGCAATACCCAGAGATAACTTTCATCCGCCGATACGAGCAGCAGCACGAGCGCTTCATCTTCAGCAAGTAGCTTCTGCGCCGCGGCAAGTTCCAACGGCTTCGGATTGGTCAATTCACCGTACTGCGGATACTCGCGCGCCAGGCGCGCATCGAGTTCGGTGAT